>JAHHSR010000025.1 GCA_020025075.1 Pectinatus sp.
CCACCATTCATCTCCCACCTAAGAGGAAGGAGTCTTCTGGCGGATTATGATAAAGACAAGAACTTCTTGTTTCAATAAGGACAAAAACGTATTCCAAAAGAATAATTTGCCCTAAATCCTCTCCGTAATTCCTGCGGCAGTGATGTATATTATAGCACAAAAAGCAATGAGTCCGGCTCTATTACTTGCATAAATCAGACTCCCCATCCATATCTTTTAGAAGACATGGCAGATTGCGTTAGATTTACAACTTTTCTATAAGAGCGGCACATCGCCTTAACTAATTATAGTATAACAAAGAAAGACGATAAGTCAATTTTTGGCATGCTCAATGAATAAATTCATAAAACCCTAAGATATAAGGGAAGCCATCCTTTCACCAGACGACTAGTTCCTGCGTTTCCTCCTGCCGGACATACCTTATTCATTGTCGTGATTAATACAGCTGCCCTATTTTTCTACTGCTTATCGCTGGCTGCTACCATGGCGTAAACGCTGCGCGCGCCTTGCTTTTTCAAAAGGCGAGCCAGCTCCAAAAGCGTTGCCCCGCTCGTTGCGATATCATCTAAAAGCAGGCAATCCTTATCTTTTACATCTGCCTGCAATATAAAAGCATCTCGCAGATTGGCGCTTCTTTGCGCGGCCGTGAGGCCATATTGCGGCACGGTTTTTCCCGCCCGGCAAACTTGGCCCAGCGGCCAGCCTTTTTCCAAAACGAGCGGGCGAAAAATTTCTTCCACCTGATTAAAACCACGTTCTTTATAGCGCGCAGAATGAAGCGGCACATAAAAAGCAAGATCAATCGCAGGAAATTCTATCAGCCTTACCGCATGCTGAACAAAATCTACCAAAGCCTTGGCGGGATACATTTTCTTTTTGTACTTCAATATGCGTATCTGCTCGCCTAAAGTGCCGCGATAAAACCCAAGCGCATAGCAAAAGCACAGCCATTTCATCTCGCTGCCACTTAGAGGCAGGCGACGCACCTGAATATTTTTTTCCAGGCAAGCCTTGCACCAGCTATCCTCTCCGCCCAAAAATGTCCCGCAGTGCGGGCAGCGACGCGGGTAAAGGAATTTGACAATATTTTGCCAAAGCTTCAATTTCTCACCCCTCTACGAGCGCCCTTGTCAGCCTTTCCGTCAAAAGGGTATAGCGCTTTTTCGTGCGATTATTTTGTACGGCAGCGGCAAGCGCCCTTTTCGTGCCGAGCAAGACGACCTTCTTTTTCGCCCTCGTTACCGCTGTATAAAGAAGGTTCCTCTGCAGCATAATAAAATGCCCTTCCGTCAAAGGCAGAATGATTACAGGATATTCGCTTCCCTGGCTTTTATGCACGCTCATGGCATAAGCTAAAACCAGCTCACCTATTTCAGCCCCCTTATATTCAGCATAGACATCGCCAAAACAGACGCGCAAATGGTCGCCGCAAATGCTCTCAATAAAGCCGATATCCCCATTAAAAACCTTTTTTTCATAATTATTGCGCACTTGCATTACCTTATCGCCTTCACGCAGGGGCTGAAAAGAGGCGTTATATTCCTTTTTTTCTGCTGCAGGCGGATTGAGTGCTGTCTGCAGGCGCGCATTGAGGTTTGTCACCCCGCATGAAAGCCTGTGCATGGGTGTTATTACCTGCACGTCATGACGCGGGTCATAGCCTTCCGCGGACAATATGTGCTCATTGAGCTCGACAATCTTTTGCGCTGCCTTTTCTTCGTCTTGTATTTCCAAGAAAATAAAATCATCGCTCTTGCCATATTGCGGCATATAGCCGCTGTTAATGGCATGGGCATTTTTAACAATCATGCTGCCGCTTGTTTGGCGGAAAATCTCATCGAGCTTAATCGAAGCGACGGTCTCAGAGCGCAAGATATCGCGCAAAACCATGCCAGGACCAACAGAAGGCAGCTGGTCGGCATCTCCCACCAGAATAATGCGGCAATCATCGCTCACAGCATTCAAAAAGTGCTGCATAAGAACAATATCCATCATCGATACCTCATCGACAATAATGGCATCGGCTTCAATCGGTTCATCAGCGCCCTTGCCAAAAAGCATGCCGCCATTTTCCTTTCTGCCGCCCGCCTCCAAGAGGCGATGCACCGTTACCGCTTCTTTCCCCGTAGCCTCCGAAAGCCGCTTTGCTGCCCTTCCTGTCGGAGCACTCAAAAGCACCTTAAGCCCTGCCTGCTGCAAAAGGGCGAGCATCGCGCGCACGACTGTCGTCTTTCCTGTACCAGGGCCGCCCGTCATGACGAAAAAACCATTTTCCAAAGCACCAAAAACAGCCTCGCGCTGCTTTTGGGCAAGACTTATGCCCTGTTTTTGTTCCCAGAGCACCAAAAGCTCAGAAAAATCGACACAGCTATCTATGCCCTTAATGCGGCGCAATGTCAAGATGCGCTCTGCTGCCTGCCTTTCGGCAAAGTAAAGGTAGGGCGGATATAAGAGCGTCCTGCCTGCCAAATCCTCCGTGCAAAACTCGCCCGCATTGATAAGCTTGTAAAGTACCGGTCCTATTTCTTCTGAAGGTACATTCAGGAGCTTTGCCGCCCGGTGCAAAAGCTCGCTTTGAGGCAAGCAACAATGGCCCTGAGAGGCTATCTGCATGATGGAGTAGTCTATTCCTGCCCGCAGCCGGGCATAGTCATTTTGCTTCGTGCCAAGATTCGCCGCTATTTTGTCAGCCGTCAAAAAGCCAATGCCATCAATATCGCGCGCCAGGCAAAAAGGGTCATCTTCAATAACGGATATGGATGCTGCTCCATAACATTCGTAAACTTTAGCCGCAAATGTACCTGAGATGCCATGCTGCTCAAGCCAAATTATAATTTCGCGCAGCTCGCCTTGCTCTTGGTAAGAGCTAATGATTTTTTCGAGCGTCTTTTGCCCGATTCCCTTTACCTCTTTGAGGCGTTCGGGAGCCTTGCTCATAATGTCAAGCGTTTTTTTGCCAAAAAGCGAGACGATGCGATGCGCCATTGCCAGTCCAATGCCCTCTATCTGGCCAGAGCCCAAAAAGCGCTCAATTCCCCGCTCATCCGTGGGAGCGACAACAATCATCTTCTCCGCTTTTAGCTGCTGGCCAAAGCGCTTGTGGATGACCCACTGTCCCTCAAGGCTCACGGCCTGGCCGACAAGCGGCGGCGGGTAGTTAGCCGTGACGGTCACGGGCGCGGTCTTTTCCTTCACCTTGACGCGAAAGACACAAAACGTATTACTGTCATTGGCAAAAATAATTGTCTGCACTACACCTTCGATTTTTTCCATAACGACCCCATCAATCCATCAATTCAGCCCACTGGTTGTATTTTTCATCAATCTCGCGCTGCTTTTGCTCGTATTGCTTGGCTATTATGGCACTCTTTTGTACGTCGCCTTGCGTCTGCGGGTCATTCATGGTAAACTCCAAGGCCTTTAATTCCGCCTCGAGCATGGCAAGTTCTGCTTCGCAACGCTGCAAATGTTCTTTTTTCTTGTCCTGGCTTGCAAATACGCTCTTTTTTTCCTTGGCTATAGGCGCCGTTTTTTCTTTCGTTGCCTTTGCCAAAGGGCTTTTTTCCTGCTTTTTTTCCGGCAATGCAGACAAAAGCTCTTGCTGCTTTTTTTCTCGATAATAGCTATAATTGCCATCGTACTGGCTGAGCCTGCCATTTTCTATTTCGCAGGTAACATTCGTTATCTTATCTAAGAAATATCGGTCGTGCGAGACGACCAAAAAAGTACCCGGAAAGGACATAAGCGCCCTTTCCACCGCTTCGCGCGCCGGAATATCAAGATGATTCGTCGGCTCATCCAAAATGACAAAATTAGCCCCATCGAGCATGAGCTTCAAAAGCGCCAGGCGCGTCTTTTCACCGCCCGATAAATCACAGACGCGATGTTCAATGGCATCGCCTTTGAACAAAAACGAACCTAAGTAACTTTTGGCCTGCTCATCATTTAACGGATAGTTATCGAGAATTTCTCTAAATACAGTGTTTTCACCGCAAAGCTCCTCGTGATTTTGCGAAAAATACCCCACTTTAACGCGATTGCCAAGCTTTATCGTGCCATTTCCCTGCAGCTCCAATTCGCCGACGATGAGTTTAAGCAAGGTCGTCTTGCCCGCACCGTTGAGTCCGACAATGGCCACGCCATCGCCCTTACCAATACTAAGGCAAATATCGCTGAGAATATTTTTCTTATCGTAGGAAAAGTCGAGATGTTCTACTTCCAATACGCGCTTGGCGCACTCGGCAGGCGGGTTGAAGAGGAAGTAGTTAAAGCCCGAGGCGTCGGGCGGCAAAACGATGCGCTCTAATCGCTTCAGGCGAGTTTCACGGCCACGCGCCTGCTTTGCCTTGACGCCGGCTTTATACTTTCTGATGAAATCCTCCGTCTTTTTTATATACGCCTGCTGCTTGATAAAGGCCGACTGCAATGCCGCACGCCTTTCATTTCTCGTCTGCATGGCTTTCGTGTAATTGCCGGCATAAATATCGACTTTCTTATCAATGAGCTCGATAATGGAGGTAGTAACGCGGTCGAGGAAAAATCTATCATGGGAAATTAAAAGTACGCCGCCTTTGTAATCGCGCAAAAAATTTTCCAGCCACTCAATCATTTCGATGTCGAGATGATTGGTGGGCTCGTCCAAAAATAAAAAATCGGGCTCGCGCAAAAGGGCCTTGGCAAGTCTGATGCGCGTCATCTGCCCGCCAGAAAACTCATTGGGGTTTTTGGCAAAATCCACCTCGCTAAAGCCGAGGCCAAAACTTATCTTGCGCAGCCGGCTTTCGCAGGCATAGCCGCCCAGGCGTTCAAATTCTTCTGATACAGCGGTATATTCGCGCAAAAGCTGCTCTGCCCCCTCGCCTTGGGCAGAAATTTCTTTTTCCAGCTCTTTTTTCTTTTCTTCAAGCGCTAAAATATCCGCAAAGGCCAAAAGCAATTCATCGTGCAGCGTTGCGCCCGTAAACTGTGCCGTCTGCTCAACATAGCCGAGCACATCGGCACTGTCTTTTTTGACAAGGCCCGCATCGCTTTCTTCCTTGCCCATAATGCACTGCATAAGCGTTGTCTTGCCCACGCCGTTTGCACCTATGATGCCAATGCGGTCGCCTTTATTTATGTTGAAGGAAACATCATGAAATATTTCTTTAATGCCAAATGATTTAGCTAAGTCTTTTATCTGTAATAAGCTCAAAATTTTTTCTCCATACAAAATTAGCGGAAATATAATTTCCGCTAATTTCAACCCTATTTCCTATAATCTCTGCCAATATCAACTGTAACGTAATCATCACTGCCGCCAACCATGAGCGTACAGGGAAAAGGCATGCCATAAAACATGTTAATGCTTCCCTTGCCCGCCGTAATAGTCGTCTTTTGCCGATTCCTAACAGCACCATTTTCCGCCTTCAAGACCTTAAAGCCTTTTCTTTGCAAGAGGCTGACCACCTGCGCACCAGCGCCATTGATGCCACTTGAATTTATTACCCTGACCGTAATCTGCGAAGGCTTCAGGCTTTTTTGCTCTTTAGGAGCTTCTTTTTCAGACGGCTGCTTTTTTTGTGCCTGATTGCCATCAAACTCATTTTTGTAGTCTTCATAATCGTAAGTGCCATTGACAATCTTCAAATCGCCCGGCAATGATTTTTTGTACTCATCCATCAAAAGCTGTGTATTTTGCTGCATCTTATCCGTCACAGCAATGCCTAGATTCTGGTCGATAATAGCGCGCGCCTTTTTTATATCCGGCAGCCAATAGCTCATATCCTTAATGTAAGCTGGCGTGCCCGGCAGCATCGACGTCATGATTTTCTTGCCTTTCATATCCGGCAAAAGTTTGGCAAAATCAAGCATCTGCGCAACGCTCATATTCGTTGTAACGGCACCTGATGCCTCATTTATAATTGAAGGCAATTTCGGCAAAATTGCTGGCGTCAAGACTTTCTTTAAAACTTGCTGCATAAAATACTGCTGCCTTTGAATGCGCCCGATATCGCCTTCTGTATCACGATAGCGCACATATTCTATAGCCTTGGCACCATCCATATGCTGCATACCTGGATAAAAATTAATATGCAGGCCGCCATTATCATCCCAGGGGTCGTTATAATACATGCGCTTTTTAACATCGATATCGACGCCGCCAATATCATTGATAATCTTTTCAAAAGCCTTTATGCGCACTACCACATAATAATCCACTGTTACATCGAGAAGATTTTCCACCGTCTTTTTGGTCAATGCTTGACCGCCATAGGCATAAGCGGCATTGATTTTATCGTACCCATGACCTGGTATCTTAACGCGCGTATCGCGCGGTATGGACAAGACGGAAACGTCGCCCGTGCCTTTGTCTACGGTAAAGAGCATCAGTGTATCGCTGCGGCCAACATCATCCTTGCGTGAATCGACCCCCATGACCATGACGGTCACTTTGCCGCTTTCACGCTCATGCCGCGGCGCAACAGGTTTCGTCGCATTAATCCTCGTATAGGCATAAGCAAAAATACTGCCCACGACAAGCAAAATGACTGCTATTAAGGCGAATAGGCGTCGATACCTTATTCTATGAATCAGACTTTTTTTCAACTTTCTAATATGCTCAGCCTCTTATCGAAAATAGCGAGGCGAGCCATTCACTTCCCTCCTGCAATGGAATTAACAATATGGCAGATATCTTGCCACACTGAAAGCTAACTGCCGCCCGCAAAAAGCATACGCGTACAGCAAAATTTTTTTCGATACTGCAAATATAAAATGCGAATCACAAAAGACTTTTAACAGTTTAAAGTATAGCAAAAATTTGAGTATTGCTCAAGAAAGCCACTATATTTTGCCTTGTTATATGCTATAATGAAGAAAATTTTTTCTTCTATCTCCTCAAAAAAAAACAGTCTGACAACTTATGCAATAATAAGACCGACAACAAATTCACAGAAAGGATTTTTCCATGCCTATAAAATTAATTGCCCTTGATATGGACGGCACGACTTTAAATAAAGAGCAGGTCATTTCTGCTGGCAATCTATCGGCCATAGATAAGGCCCTTTTCCTTGGCCTTACCGTCGCCGTCTGCACGGGGCGCGAAAATACCGAGCTTGTGCCCATTTTAAAAATGTTGCCTAAGGTGCGATATTTCATCAGCGGCAATGGCTGCCAAATCTACGACCGCAAGGAGGACAAAATAATCTTCTCCCAGCCTATAAAGCGCGACATCGCTCAAAAGCTCTACCTTATCTTGAGCGAATTTCCCGTCATGACAGAAGTATATAGCGGCAAAAAAATCTTTACCTCTCGCACATACTACGAAGAAGCACGCCAATATGCGCCAAAACAATTTTGGGACTTCATCCAAAAGTCGCGCACACCGCTTGATGACCTCAGTACTCTTTTTGCACCTGAGGCAGAGCCGATTTTTAAGATAAACGTCTTTTATCGCCATGACAGCGATGCCCATTACCATATTCGCCGCCGCTGCCAAGAACTCGCTTTAAGCATAACTTCTTCTTGCGACCGCAATATAGAATTTAGCGCTCTTAATATCTCCAAGGGGACAGCCATCAAAAAGCTCTGCACGCTTCTTGATATCCCTTTTTCCGAAGTGCTCGCTATCGGTGACGGCAGCAATGATATTTCAATGCTTCGCCTTGCCGGCACTTCCGTTGCCATGGCTAACGCTTCCGATGCCGTGCAGCAGGCAGCACGCTTCGTCACGCGCAGCAATGATGAAGACGGTGTGGCTATTGCCCTTTACCGCTTTTTGCCCATCGACGCTGATTTGTAATGCGCAGCAAAAAATATTTTATCTTGCTCTTAGCCTGCCTCTGCCTGATTGCAGGCAATGCTTCTACCCATTATTTACCGCATGAATATCCCGTCGTCCTTTCAAGTTATACGGCGCAAAATCCCGCCAGCCTCACGCCGCTCATCAAGTGGCAAAAAAATACACATGCCGTTTATTATGAAATAGAGCTATTTGATTGTGTTCCCGCCCACCTTTCTCCTGAAAGGCCTTCCAAAAAACACATCTTCTTTTGCCAGCAGGTTTATACGAACGCTTTTGTTCTCCCGCTTGATAAATTTCTCGCTCCCGGACAATGCGGCACTTTTTATTGGCGCGTGCGGGCGATGGATTTTGACCAGAAGCCAATCACGCCTTTTTCACCTCTAAAAGGAATTTACTGCAATGGGCAAAAAGCCGCGCAAAATGCGCCTATTCCCATAAAGACACCGCCTGATGCCAAAGGCAACGTACTGCTTTATCCCGTCTATCACTGGATACCAAACAATAATGCGGAAAAATTCGAGGTTGAAATCCTCAGCGCGCCGCCAGAAAATCCCCACGGCATAAAACCTTCGCGCTACCGCGTCTTTTCTGCTGTTGTCGATTTCAGCTGCGAATATTATGACCCTAAACCGCGCATTGGCACATTTTACTGGCGCGTGCGAGCCATCGATGGCGCAGGAAATCCAGTTGGGACTTACTGCCAGGCCCAAAAATTTACCAATGACCCGAAGGCAGGGTATACCGTTGGCATCTACGGCGACAGTATCAGCCATGGCGGCGGCCACATGTCTTATAGCCCGGCTGACCTTGAATTTAGCTATGCCCATTATCTCGATTTTCCGACAGTCAATCTCTCGCAAAGCGGCGATACGATTGGCATGCTCGTCAACCGCTTTGACAATGATGTCTTGCCATTTTCGCCTCGATACCTCTTCATCATGGGCGGCACCAATAGTCTGCGCGCAGGCGAAAGTGCCGAAGATGTAATCGATGGCCTTAAAATATTGCAGCAAAAATGCCGCCAAAATGGCATTGTCCCCATCCTGCTTACACTTCCTTCCATCAATCCTTCCAATATCAAAAAAATCTTTGGCGAACCAACAGAACCCGGCTGGCAAGAGCGCATCGAAAAAGTCAATGCCTATATAAGGACGCAAGATTATCTCGATACTGCTGCCGCATTTCCGGCCTTGCCTGCTGTCTTGCCGACAAAATATGCGCTCGATGGGCTGCACCCTGACGATAATGGCAAAGCGCGCATGGCAAAAATCATAAATCGCGACTGGCCTTTTCTTAAAGAAAAAATAGCTCATGACAATAATTGAGTCTCAGAAAAAACGGTGTTATACTATTCGTGATTGGAATTTATTTTATTTTATCAGGAGGGGTCTCCATGCAACAGGCTGTTGAATTAAAAAAGGGAATTTATTGGGTTGGCGTCATTGATTGGGATTTGCGCAATTTTCATGGCTATATAACCCATTCAGGCTCATCTTATAACGCCTACCTCATCATAGATGAAAAAATCACGCTTATTGATACAGCAAAAGCTGGCTTTGAAAAGGAAATTTTAAGCCGCATTTCTTCTGTAATCGACCCAGCGAAAATTGATTATATCATCAGCAATCATCTCGAACCAGACCATTCGGGCTGCATTCCTGCCATTGTTGAAAAAGCTCCTAATGTCAAAATTTTCACTTCCGTTCCCAATGGCCTTTCTAACATCACCAAATTCTATGGCGATTTGAATTATCAAGGCGTTACGCCGAAAGATGTCTTGAATATCGGCTCGCGCACACTCCATTTCATGCCATTTCCAATGCTTCACTGGCCGGATAGCATGTTCACCTATTGCCCAGAAGAAAAAATTCTCTTCTCCAATGATGCTTTTGGACAGCATTTTTCCTCGGCCTGCCGCTTCGACTACGAAGTTGATTTCTGCCATTTGATGCTCGAAGCGAAAAAGTACTATGCCAATATCATCATGCCTTATAATTTCCAGACGAAAAATGCCTTAAAGGCTGCTCAAGACCTCGACATTGAAATGATTGCCCCTGGCCATGGCCTCATCTGGAGCAAAATGATTCCGAATATAATAAATGCCTACCAAAAATGGTCAAATGATGAAACGGAAGAAACGGCCGTTGTCGTCTATGACAGCATGTGGCATTCCACGGAAAAAATGGCCAAGACCATCGCTGAAACTATGACGCGACGCAATATTCCTGCCAAGATATTTGACCTCAAGATAAATAAACTCTCCGATATTCTTCCCGAAGTTATGACTTCAAAATACATTGCCGTTGGCTCACCGACACTCAATCGCGGCATGATGCCCAATGTAGCTGCTTTTCTGTGCTACCTCAAAGGCCTTTCACCCAAAAATCGCAAAGCCTTTGCATTTGGCTCTTACGGCTGGGGCGGCGAAAGCATTGGCCAGGTAGAAGAAGAACTCAAAAAATGTGGTTTTGAAATCTGGCTTGAAAAGATGTCTGTAAAGAACACGCCGACTAAAGAAGAACTCGAAAATATTGAACAGGCCATTCTTGCACGCAAGTAATATAAAAAGGCAACAAAAAAGACCGCCAGTGCGGTCTTTTTTTATTGCCTTTTTATAAAAGATGCCAAATGACAACGCCCAGTGCTCCCGGCACGCCAAATATACCAACAATCAGTGAAGTCAAAAAAGTTATCGGCACATGCAAGCCAAAGACAAAATTAATAAGCCACAAGGCAAGTGCCCCAAAAACGCTATTATAAATAAAGCGCCATAAGATATGGATTGGAAATGACAATATCTTTGAGGCAATACAAATGACTAAAAGGCCCACAAAAAATGCCACAACCAATGATGATGAAACCATCACGCCACTTCCTTTCCCTTATCAAATTTCTCGGCGATTTTCCAAAGCCTTTGCCAAGGTAACCTCATCTGCATACTCAAGGTCGCCGCCTACCGGCAACCCATGCGCGATGCGCGTAACTTTTATCCCTGCTGGCTTGACGAGCTTGGCGATATAAAGTGCAGTCGCCTCACCCTCAATAGTAGGATTCATCGCCATAATCAGCTCGCGCACGCTTTCTTGCTGCAAGCGCAAGAGCAATTCCTTGATGTGAATATCTTCCGGCCCTATGCCATCTAGTGGTGAAAGCACGCCATGCAAGACATGATAGACACCGTTATAATCGCGCATCCGCTCAAAAGCCGCCACATCGCGTGGCTGCTCTACGACACAAATAACACCATGGTCGCGCTGGCTTGACGAGCAAATACTGCAAGGATTGGTATCGCTGAGATTAAAGCAGGTATTGCAAAAACCGATTTGTTCCTTTGCCGCCATAATTGCCTCAGAAAGGGCCTTTGCCTGAGATGAATCCATATCGAGAATATGGTATGCCAGGCGCGCTGCCGTCTTTGGCCCAATTCCTGGCAAAGCACGCAAACGCTCGATGAGCTTAGCAAGCGGCTTTATATACTGCATTAGAACATTCCCGGCGGCAAGCCAAGGCTGCTCGTGAGCTTACTCATTTCATCTTGCATCATTGTGTCAGTCTTTTTTACCGCTTCATTAACTGCAGCACAGATAAGGTCTTGGAGCATTTCAACATCTTGCGGGTCTACCGCACTCGGGTCAATATGCAAATCGACAATTTGCTTGTCGCCATTCATGGATAATTTGACCACGCCGCCACCGCTTGATACTTCAACCGTTTTTTTCTTCAGCTCAGCTTGCATTTGTTCCATTTTCTTTTGCATCTGCTGAACCTTTTTCATCATGCCGGTCATATTGCCGCCACCCATTGGATTAAACATATTTATCCTGCCACTTAAAATACGGATTTTTCCCTATTTTGCAGAGCAAGTAGCAGTCTTTTCACCTCTTTCTCGCATTTTTGAGACGACTTATCTAAATCTCTGCTTTAGTCTAGCTACATTATATTATATTTTTCCTCGCTGCCGCTACCATAATTTAACAGCTCACTCATCCGTCTTTTCTAAGACCAATTTACCGCCAAAGACATTCATTGCCTTCTCGATGCTTTCCCTATCCGCTTCATCTAAATCTCCTGCGGAAAAATCAGGCAAAAAATCCTCATCTGTAGGCGGTGGCACAGCTTCTTGCGGCACACTTTCCTCTTTTTCTTCCACTTCTTCTAAAAGGGAACATTTTATGCTGAGCTTTTTGCCCGTAAGCTCCTTTAAAATGGCCTCTATATCTTTTTTATAATCATCGCGCTCTATGCGCGCCTTGATAAAGCCATTTTGCACCTGTAGCAAAAGCTGCCCATTTTGTATTCCCTGCGGCCTTGCCCCACGCAGGCATGCCAATGCCGAACGCTTGTTTTTTTGGCTCAAAAAATTGCCCAATTCCTGCCAAACTTTTGTCGCATCTTCTAAATCGCCTTGCGGCTGCGCCAAGGAAGGTTTCGACTTTTTTTCAAGCGGCACGGCCTTTTTTTCTATTTCTTTGGGCCTTGCCATAGAAGGAGCACTGCCTTGTTCAAGGCGCTTTACCTCGCTTTGCAAAACATCTATCTTTTGTGCTAGCTTAGCTATCTGATTGGCAGCGTCTTTGGGCAAATCTTCTTGAACAGGCCTTGTTTCAAGCAACTTCAAAAAACTCATCTCGGCAACAAGGCGCTGATTTTCGCCTAGACGCAATTTTTGCCGCGCCTTTTCTAGCTCTGCCGCCATTGCCAAAATGCGCTCGTGCGAAAATTCAGCTGCCAGGGCGATTAGCTTTTCGCTTGGCCCTTCAGCCGCATCATCAAGTAGAGACGGCGCAGCTTTAAAAATCATCATTTGCCGCCAGCCTTCAAGCACTTCAGAAAAAAACTGCTGCATCGATTTGCCGGAGATGATGACCTCCTCAATAAGCGATAAGAGCTTTTTTACATCGCGCTCTTTGATTGCCTGCGTCAAAGACATAACGGCCTCTTGCCCGACAATGCCCAAAACATCAGCAACAGCGCGCGCCGAAAGGTTATCGCCTTGTGCCATCGCCAAACACTGGTCAAAAAGGCTAATGCCATCGCGCAGGCCGCCGTCGGCTTTTTCAGCAATCAGCGCTATGGCCCCTGGCTCATAAGATAAGTTCATTGCAGCTGCTATCTTTTTTAGCTGTCCTTCAATATCCTCTTTGGTAATTCTCTTAAAATCGTAACGCTGGCAGCGTGACTGAATCGTCGCCGGCACTTTGTGCGCTTCTGTCGTGGCCAAAATAAAGACCACATGAGACGGTGGCTCTTCCAATGTCTTCAAAAGAGCATTAAATGCCTCCATCGTTAGCATATGGACTTCGTCTACGATATAAATTTTATATTTTCCCTGTCGCCTGCCAAAACAGGCATGCGTTCACGCAAAATCGCTACTTTTGCGCAGCCTTTACGCTTCTTTGACTTTCGCCAAAGCACAGACTATATCTCATCCCTCGCCATGACGGGTTAGGGTCCGCCCGCTTCAGAGCGCTTGCTCCTACTTCTTCACAGAATAGTCGTTGAACTTTCCCCTTTTCGGGGCTTAGCTGCTGATTGTCCATTTTTTAAACATTTAGGTTTTAACCATATGCCATGCAGCAAATTTTTTCTGCTTTCGCCACCATCGCACCCGGCCGTCTTTCATGCCCATGCTGTGGTCTTGCTGCCTTTGGGAGTTTCCAGCAATTCGAGCGGTATGAACGCACGAGTTTCCTCATGCGCCGACTATAAGGACACAAAGCCCTTTTAATCAACTGGCGCGAACTTTATTGTCTCGCGCAAATCACGTATTTCATCGATGCCGCGATTGGAAGCGGCATCAATCTCGTAGACATCCATGCAGGTATTGGCATTTATTTTTTTGCAGACATCACATTCGTTGCAGGGGGTAGCCGTCGGACCATGCACGCAATTTAAAGCCTTGGCCAATATCTTCGCCGTACTTGTCTTTCCCGTACCGCGCGGCCCGGCAAATAAATAGGCATGGCCAATGCGCCCCGCCTCTATGGCACGCGATAAAGTCTTTTTCACATGCTCTTGACCGACGAGATCAGAAAAAGTCTGTGGCCGCCAGCGGCGGTATAAGGCTATATATGCCATATCTCTTTCTCGCCTTTCTAAAAAAAATCTCTCGGGCAAGACTGTAACGTCCAGGCACCCTTGCGGCACATGAAGATGACCACTTACCGCTGCTTCCTTCCGGACCTGACGGGATTCATGGGTCCCCATTGCGCAAGACCCGAACGTTACAATCTCACCCGAGAAATCGCTACTATTATATCATGCTTTTTTTATTTATGCAACAAAAGCTTTTAGCGTACTTCCTCAAGAGTCGCTTCTAATGCCTCAAGCATATCTGAAATATCATGCTTTTCGATGACCAAAGGCGGTTGAAAAGCCAAGACATTGCGAGCCATGCCGTTCTTTCCGATGATAAAGCCGCGGTCCTTCATGCGCTCAGCAATTTTTTCCAGCTTATCCGCTGCAGGCGCACCGTCTTTTTCAACAAGCTCTGCGCCGACCATAAGGCCAATGCCGCGCACATCACCGATAATGCCATGGCGTTTTTGAATTTCGCATAAGCCATCTTTCAGATATTTGCCAAGCTCTGCCGCATGCGAAAGCAAATCGTGCTTTTCTATATAGTCTAGTACTGCAATGCCCGCCGTACTAGAAACAGGATTGCCGCCCAATGTTGAGGCGCCAGGACGCGTATAGACATCTGCCACTTCAGCACTGGCTATGAAGGCGCTGATTGGCACACCGTTGCCAAGTGCCTTCGCCATCGTCATAATATCGGGCTCCACGCCAAAATTTTCAATGGCAAACATCTTGCCCGTACGGGCAAAGCCCGTTTGTACCTCGTCGACAATGAGCAAAATGCCATATTGTGCTAATATTTCCGAAAGGCGCGCAAAATATCCCGCTGGCGGCACAACAATGCCCGCATTGCCCTGAATAGATTCGA
Source organism: Pectinatus sp. (assembly GCA_020025075.1). Lineage (GTDB taxonomy): Bacteria > Bacillota > Negativicutes > Selenomonadales > Selenomonadaceae > JAHHSR01. The sequence continues at coordinate 14,730 of JAHHSR010000025.1, forward strand.
CAATCATTGCCGCAACATTGCCTGAGGTGGCATTTTTGATAATATCCTCAACGGCATTAGCACAGTCAAGGTCACATTCGGGATATTTTTTTCCGAGCGGGCAGCGATAGCAGTACGGCTCTGGCGCAAAATGAATGCCGCCAACGGGATTTTTATCGGTACGCCACATACCTATTCCCGTAACGCTCATCATAAGCTTTGTCCTGCCGTGAAGGCCGCCGCGCAAGGCGATGTATTCACTGTTTTTAGTGTACAAAGACGCCAACAGCAGCGCTCCTTCATTGGCTTCCGTGCCGGTCGAGCAAAAAAAAGATTTTTGCAGCTTGCCCGGCGTCACTTTCGCCAGCCGTTCTGCCAATAGGACCATATTTTCCGTCAGATAAATATTGCAGACATGCTGCAAATCATTTACCTGCTTGCAAATAGCCTTGGTTATATAAGGATTGCAATGGCCACAGTTAATGACCGATACGCCAGCAAAGCAGTCGAGATATTTTTTTCCTTCGGCATCAAAGAGATATTGCATTTGTCCCTTTACAAACTGCGGCGGATTTGCATAAAAATGTCCCAAACAAGGCATGATGTACTGCTGGCGCTTTTCCAAAATTGATTTTGAACCGATAAAATCTTCCATATGTTGGGCACGCCTTTGGGCGTGCCCCCTCCTTTTATTATTTTGTCATTTTATATCTATATGCGCCGCATCCCAAAGGACGGGGTGCATCTTTTAGGAGCAATGCCAGCGCTTTTTCTTCATCTATCTTGCCGTCAATTGCCTTACGGTAGGCATTAACTACTTCACCTGCATAAGAAGGCGTATAATCTTGCGCTTCAATGCAAAGCGACGCTGCGCCAGAAAGTGCTTTTAAAAACGGCATAAAGCAAAAATCATGAGCAAAGAGGATGTGGTTTCTTCCGTATTGATTGCGACGGATAGAGTGTACCCCGCCTGCCGTGTCGACAAGGGCATAATGCTTCATAAAATCTTGCGGCGCATCGTCTTGGCTCTTTCCCAGTTCCTGCTCGATATAATCAAAGTCACAAATCATCGCTTCCACTGCACCGTGTACGATTATTTCCACAGGCAATTCAGTTTGCTCGATAAACTGTCTTACTTGATGATGCGGCATTTCAATCGAAGCGGTTACCTTGGAAATTCCCTGCTCTTTAAGAAGCTGCGCCGCCTCATGATTGTAAAGATTAAAGGAATATCCGGCATATAGCGGCAAGTCGGTCATTTTTTTGGCAAGGCGCAACAGGCCAATATTTTGTACCAAAAGGCCATCTGCACCAATCTGCGGCAGGGCGGCAAAAAGCTGTTCCATTTCCCCCAAAGCGCGGTAACGCGTAATGCGCGGCGTATTGATAAATAATTTTGCGCCATATTCTTTGGTCAAGGAACGCGCCTTTTTAAACATTTCGATGCTCCACGGTGCCTGTGGCAAATAAATATCCCCGCCCGCATAAATTAAATCTGCGCCATTTTGGCAGGCCTTTTCCACCTGCTCTAAGGTAGCACAGCGCACGGCAAGCTGCGATTTTACATTTCCCTTATTTGTCACTTCTTCAATCTTGGCATCAGAAAGGTCAGCTTCACTGATGGCATTGCTAAAAAAGCGCGGTTCACGTTCGCCACTCAGGCCAATATCGCGATACGTTGGATTCTTGATGGCAAAGCAGCTCGAAAAGTCGCGAACGCGATTTTTTTGCATCTTATCCCATTCGCTCTCGTCAATCGCATAGCCGCTCGGGTCAGCTAAATATCTGTCAATTGCGCGCCGATAGGTGCTGACAATGCAGCTGATAAATTCGGCATCGCGCATTCTTCCCTCAATTTTGAAAGAATATACTCCCGACTGAATGAGCTCGGGCAAATGGCGATACATGCACATATCATCTAAGGCCAGTTTATAAGCCTGCGGACGCTTTTTGAGTTCTTCTTCATCACGAGCTTTATCCTCTTCTATAAAGCGATAGGGCCAGCGGCAAGATTTCATGCAGCGGCCACGATTGCTGCTATTGCCAAAGACAACGCCGGAATGAAAACATTGGCCACCTTCGGCTATGCACATATCACCATGCACGAAATATTCAATTTCTATACCCGTCTGGGCGCGCAAGAGGCGAATCTGCTCTAAGGACATCTCGCGGCTGGCAACAACGCGCGTCACGCCCAGTTCCTTAAATTTTTCAATCATCTGCACGCTGTGCGTATTCATCATGATTGAAGAATGGACAGTAAGGCCTAAGCCAAGGCGGTGAATGAGGTGCAGGACTGAAAAATCTTGGACGATAAGAGCATCAGGCTTTACCTTATCATCCAGAAAACGCAAATATTCTTCCAGTCGCGGCAGTTCTTCATCGCTGATGAGATTATTGAGGGTTATATAAAGGCACGCGCCATGCTCATGCACGTATTGCGCCGCCTTTATCAAGTCCTCATTGCTGAAATTAAAATCATCGCGAAACATTCTCATATTAAAAGCCTTACCACCTAAATAAACGGCATCAGCGCCCGCTTCGATAGCAGCCGTCAACGTTTCCCATTTACCAGCCGGTGCCAGTAATTCTACTGATTTACGGTTAAGCAACATATTCGTCATTCTACTCCTAACTAATAATTATCATATTTTTTAATTATATCATCATCCGGCAAATTATCCTACCCAAAAATAATTGCAATTATTGAAAGAAAAATAATTTAATATGTATTTATTTTTTTTATCTTTCAATAAATTATTCTTTACTTATAAAATCTAATGTATTATACTCTTTATAGAAATATTTTTTATTTTTAGCAAAAACATTGTTAATTATTTTTATTTCTGATACACTATCTGCGAACCGTTTTACTGGAGCAAGCAGATAAATTGATAAAATAATCAGCCAGACTAAAATAGCACAATTGCTATCTTTTATCCACAAAGATAGCAGACCTGCCGCAAGGCAGCGTGTTAATATTGCCCAATGATAGCAATTTCTATACGGTTTTTCGTCATGGTCTTTGCTGTTATAAAGTGATGTTTTTACATCATTATTTTTCCATATTTCAAGGAGGCTTTTTTCAATGAAAGTTACTGTTATTGGCGGCGGCAATGTTGGTGCCACTACTGCAAATGTCATCGCACTCAAAAATTTTGCTGACAAAGTTGTGCTCGTCGACACAAAGGAAGGCGTTGCCACTGGTAAATGCCTTGACATGATGCAGACTGCAAAGTTGCTGCATATCGACACAAAATTAACCCCTTCGTGCAATGATTACAATAAGACAAAGGATTCCGACATCGTAGTCATTACCGCTGGCATGGCTCGTAAACCCGGCATGAGCCGTACTGACCTCATCGGCGTCAACTCCAAGATTGTCAAATCCGTTATGGACCAGGCACTCGAATATTCTCCGAACGCCATCTTCATTATCGTCTCCAATCCTGTTGACACGCTGACCTACCTCGCTTTGAAGGATAGCGGCCTGCCGCGCGAACGCGTTATCGGCATGAGCGGCTTGCTCGATGGCAGCCGTTTTGAATACTATTTGGCTGAAGAACTCGGTTGCCCAGTAGGTGACATCGATGCTATGGTTATCGGTGCGCACGGCGACCTCATGGTTCCCCTTACCCGCATGGCTACCTTTAGAGGCGTACCTGTTTCCGAATACATCTCCAAGGAAAAATTAGCTGAAATCGAACACGCTACCCAGGTCGGTGGCGGCACAATCACCAAGCATCTCGGCACCTCCGCCTGGTACGCTCCTGGCGCTGTTGTAGCAACGATGGTTCAGGCCATTGCCCAAGATACCGGCAAGACGCTCTCTTGCATTGCTCTGCTTGATGGCGAATACGGCGAGCATGATGTCTGTGCAGGCGTTCCTGTCACCCTTTGCAAAAAAGGCATCAAGAAAATTGTTGAATTGCCGCTCAACGAAAGTGAAAAAGCTCTTTTCCAAAAGAGCGTCGACAGTGCAAAAGAAACCAATGCTAAATTGGCTGAAGCACTCAAAGCTTAATTGCAAAATAAGTTTTTTAGCCGCCTCTTTATGAGGCGGTTTTTTTTCAAAAAAACAAATAAAAAGCGGCCCTCCCATTTGAAAGACCGCTCCTAGATATAACTCAATACAAATAACCCTCTATTCACTTGTCCGTCTCATTCCTCCGCGTCAGGAATGATGACTTTATTTTTTCCGCAGTCAACTGTCGGTTGTTTTTGGCATTTCTTCCACTACATAAACCAAGAATTTTGCAAGCAATGCCTTGCATGGGCTTGCCAAAAGCCCTCACCCATTCACCTTACCAGCAATGTCTCACTCTACAACGGAACTCCACTTCCTATACATTTGGCAAAAGCGAATCAAAAACTGCACTACTGCAACTAGGGGCCAGACTCACCCACAATTAACACCAATCACATTGAATTGCCAGCTCGGTATAGAAATCGTATCACATCCTTCCATGAAATCGCAATCAACTTGTGAACCCATGGCTGACACTCATTCTCGACAGACAAGGAAACAGTCTACCCCTTCTTCTGAGGCAAAGACCCCAAAAGAAGATACTTGCAAAGCTAAGACTGATACCTATGACCAAGTTTCAGCAACACCAACATCCTCGCGAGTTAATATCGGCTTGCTGCCAGACTTTCCGCAGCCTTCAAAAGCACTGCTACTTCATTAGGTTCCTCTTATCTCCAACTTCATTATACCATTTAGATTAACAAATTGCAATAATGTAATAATATTTTTTATTATAATTTTTCTGAATAATCTTTATGATGGGCAGTATGCCCTTCTTCCCAAAAGCAGCCGGCCATTGCTAAGGGGAAGAGAGCATTTGTCAAATTTTCAAGAAATTAAACAACTCTCTGACCATAATCAAAGAAGACATCGCCCCTGGGTCTTCATGACCAATACTGCGCTCGCCTATATATACAGCTCGACCTTTTTTGGCCGCTATTGTCTTAGTATAATCCAGTCCTTCCTTGCCTCGCTTTACTGCCGCCTCAACACAGCGATACAGCGTCTTATCACCCGCATTTTCCGGCAAAAAAGTTTCATAGACAGGTACGAGGACATCGAGCATGGTCTTTTCGCCTACATCTGAACGGCCGCGCCTTTTTATCGCCTTGACTGCTGCTCCGAGAACTTTTTCCACGCCTGTTACGTTAAATTTGGTATCATCGCTACAAGCCTTGGCCGCTGCCAAAAAAGCTGTCGCATATAAAGGACCTGAAGCCCCGCCAATTGTCTCCGAAAAGGTATTGCCAACGAGCTTAAAAATCTGCGCTGGCGTTTCTAAATCATCACTTTCTTCAAAAGCTTCCAGCATTGCATTAAAACCGCGCGCCATATTCGTACCATGATCGCCATCGCCGATGGCATCCAAGCGGTCGAGCAAATCACGCTGCCTTATTACGCCATTGGCAATATATGCAATTGTATCTTTTAATCTTGACAAACAAATTCCTCCAATATCATTCCATGTTAATTCGCATAGCATAATACATTATATTATATCATATCTTTTGTATTATGTTGACATAATCCCCTGAATAAATTCGCGGGCTTCCAAAATACAATAGAACATCCCCCACTTATAGAAGTAGGGGATTCTTGAGAAGTTTGATACACGAACTAACGCCTGACAGGCATATCCCAAA
>JAHHSR010000026.1 GCA_020025075.1 Pectinatus sp.
GTAGTTGCCGGTTAAGCGACGCTTTCAGCATTGATAAGTCAATACTGAAGGCGTTATTTATTATGTAAATAATAAATAAAAAAACACCGTAAGCATAAAAGCTTACGGTGTTTTCTTTAATAAGTAATGATTGATGATTTACCTGCTGTTACAACATCGTCTTTACTAAAGGAGAGATGTGGGTATAAATCATAATTGGTAATGACCATGATAGTTATGGGATTAAAACCAGATTTTTTGATTTTTTCTAAATCAAATTTTACTAGTGGTTGCCCTAAGCAGACGATTTCATCTGCCTTTACCAACACTTCAAAGCCCGTGCCATTCATTTTGACGGTATCTATACCTATGTGGATGAGGACTTCCATACCAGAAGATAATTTTAGTCCGATAGCATGTCCAGTATCATGCATACACATGATAACGGTGCCGTCTTGTGGTGCTGTGATAACGCCTTTTATAGGCATAATTGCTATGCCGTCTCCCATCGTCTTTTCGGAAAAGGCGCGGTCAGGGACATCGGTGATAGGAATTAGTTTTCCAGAGGCGAAAGCTTTTAGGGAAGGCGTTAGGTTAATGCTCGTTTCACCAGCAGAAGCGGTTAAAAGTGCTTCAAAACATTCTCTTACTTGCGGTACAGAAAGTCCAACAATGACCTGAATGGCACATTCGTTGTGTACGAGTCCGTGTGCGCCGGCAGTGACAAATATCTTGCTGTCTTTGACGAGCGAGCTATTTTTTACAGTTACGCGCAAGCGGGTTGCGCAGTTGGTTACGTCGACGATATTTTCTTTTCCACCTAGAGCGGCTAGAAAAGCAACAGCTTTCTTTTGGTATTCATTGCCAGCTTTTTTGGCTTGATAATCGGCTTTTGTGTATAACTTATCATCTTCTAATTCATCGCCACGACCGGGGGTTTTTAAATCGAGATGAATAATCAGGAAGCGGAAAATTATAAACCAGATACCAGTAAAAATAAAACCAATTAAGAATTGTGTCAGATAGGCATGATAGTGGTTATGCCAAAGAGGAATCCAGTTTTGAAGTAAGCCATCGATGAGGCCACCACCAAAATTACCGGTGATGCCAAAATAATACATAATGGCTGAAACGGTTCCTGCCAAGGCGGCATGAATAGCAAAGAGGAGAGGAGCAACAAAAAGGAAGGTGAATTCGAGCGGTTCGGTAATACCGCATAAAACAGCAGTCAGTACGGCTGGAATTAGCAATGAGGCCAATTTTTTTCTTTTACTGGGCTTGGCTGTGGCATAAAGTGCCAATGCAATGCCAGGACAGCCAAAAATTTTCGACATGCCGTGTAAAGCAAAGCCGCCTTGCGGAAAGAGCTGAATAAGAGGCTGTGTAGAGGCGGCAAATTGCTGAATATGAGCTAACCAATAGGCTTGTATTCCTCCAGGGCAGACGGCAGGACCAAAGATGAAGGGCATATAAATAAAATGATGAAGTCCAGTAGGAATTAAGATGCGTTCCAAAAAAGTGTAGAGCCAGACACCAGCAATGCCAGAGCCTTTTAAAGTTTGTTGGAGGTGAATGATGCCGAGCTGAAATTGTGGCCAGATTAGGCAAGCTAGATATGCTAGCGGTAGCATGAGGGCAAAGCCTGCGATGACGACGAGGGAAGAGCCTTTAAATATGCCGAGCCAATCAGGGATATTAACATCGAAAAGGTGGTCATGAAGCCAGACCGCAATGGCGGAAATGCCAATGGCGCCTAGCATGCCCATGTCCAAAGTTTTAATATTGGCAATCATAGCTAGGCCAGAGCCCGGTTCGACTTTGCCGAGATAATTGATACCGAAATCGTTGCCCCATAATGAAAGCATGGATGCGACAAAGTAGTTGAATATAATGTAAATTAAAAAGGCTTCCATCGAAGCACGGGCATTATTCTTTTTGGCTAGCCCGATTGGCAGGGCAATGACAAAAAGAAGTGGCATCTGATTAAATACAGTCCAAGCGCCTTGCTCAATGATATACCATATGTCATACCAGCAGGTTCCCTTGACGGCAATGTTGCCAAAAATCATTTCATTTTTGCAAAGAATGGAAACGGATATGATAATCCCAAAGACCCCGAACATGATTACTGGCGTGAACATGGCAGCGCCAAATCGCTGCAGTTTTTGCATGGCAACATCTTTGTTAAAAAGCATGATGAAATCCTTTCTTCTAAAATAATTTTATAAATAAAGGACGCTTGAGCGTCCTTTATTTATAATAGGGAAATTTTATTTTAATTCGGGCCAGTAATCCTTATTGGCCTCAATTAAGGCGTCGAGAATTTGTTTGGCAACGGAGGCGCTAGGCACAGTCTTAGAGAGTGTGATGGCCTGCCACAATTTTTGATAGCTGCCTGTAATCCATGCATCGACAACTAACTTTTCGACGGAAACCTGTTGTTCCATGAGACCTTTTTGGAATTGTGGAATTTCACCAATGCAGATTTTTTCATAGCCGTTGGAGCCAACGAGACAAGGAATTTCTACCATGGCCGTAGGGTCAAAGTTGGAGATGGCACCTTGATTTTCTACGATGAGCAGCATGCGCGTTTTTTTGTTGCGTGCGATGGCTTCGGCAATGTCAACTATATAGCTGGCATGCGTATCGCTGCTGAATTTGCAATCAACAGCAGTATTTTTATCAATAATTTCCTGGGCAGCTGAAAAGACGTCTTTTTCACGGTGTTCCATGACTTCATTAGCACGTGTATGCTCAGGGTGGCGGTTATCATGAGCAAATACATAATCGGAGAAAAGGTAGTATTTAAGATAGGTATTGGGAAGAGTATCAGGGTCTAAGGCGAAGACGTCTTTGGCCTTGCTAAAAGTATCGTTCCAGCTTGCTTCGGTGGCGTTTTTCAGTGCTTCGTCAACAATATAGCCGTATTTTTTTACGTGTTCTTTTATTTGGGGCATTAAATCATTGCCCTCTTTATCGCGGATATCGCACCACCAGCCGAAGTGGTTGAGACCGTAGTAACGAGTAACCATGTCCTTGCGGCCATTAGGCAGTTTTGCTATGCGAGCCATCTTGCTTTCGATGTCTATTGGCATATCGCAAATATTGATGATTTTTGATTGCGGTCGCAAGCGGCGTGTCGCTTCGGCGACGATGGCAGCCGGATTGGAATAATTGAGCATCCAGGCATTAGGAGAATATTTTTCCATGTAGTCGATAAGTTCGATGATTGCACCTATGGAGCGCATGCCATAAGCAATGCCGCCGGGGCCGCAGGTTTCTTGTCCTAATACGCCAAAGCGCATGGGAATTTTTTCGTCTTTTTCGCGCATGGCATATTTGCCAACGCGGATATGGGCCATGACAAAATCAATATCAGTAAAAGCCTCTTTCGGATTGGTAGTGTAGCTAAAATTAATTTGCGGGGCGCGTTCTTTAAGGACGATTGCGCAAGCTTGGGCAATTTTCTTCTGCCGTTCAGCGTCATTATCATAGAACTTGATGCTGCGGATAGGAAAGCGGTCTTGATGTTCCAAAAGCATTAAGACGATGCCTGGTGTAAACGTGCTGCCGCCACCGGCGATTGTTATTGAATATTTTTTCATGGAAAACCCCTCTTTTCTATAAATGTCCATGTCTATATGGTAAATTATCTTTTATCTTATGACAATATTTTCTAATTATTATGAATGTTATCACCCAATATTGTGATAAGGAACGTGCAATGTGATTTATCACGCAATATGCAAAAAAGGAGAGGATATTATCCTCTCCTTTATAGGGTCATTTATTGGATTGCTGGCTGCTGTAATGCGTATAGCTTACGAACCAAATTTCCACAATCAAAAAGAACATCAGCACGGATTCATAATCAGGTGCCACCGCTGTGGGCATGGGGACAGGCGTGATGTAAATATTTTCTGTACTCAAGCTAGCTAGGGTGTTGCTCTTTAGACGTGTAATGGAAATAAGGGGCAATTCAGCGATGTGCAGCTTGCGTGCCAGACTGACGACAGCGGGAGATTCACCACTTAATGAAACAATGATGAAAAGGTCATCGGGCGAAGCATTTTTTATAATCATTTCAAACTCATCAACAGCCTTAATTTCATAGATGAAGATATTACAAAAAAGAAAGAGACGGGTGATTTCATGTGCTACATTTTGTTGAACGTGGCCAGAAGGAAAAATGAAGATGTGCCTAGCCCGATAAACTAAAGCATTGACTCGTTTGAAATCTTGGTGTGATATATCTGTTGCAACGCGGCTGCAAAGGTCAATAGCCGCTTTTGCTATATCGCTGGAAGGAGCTTTATTGGACGATTTATTTTCGAGCTTTAAGAGGGCTTTTAAATCTGAAAAACCATCAAATTCCAATTTTTTGGCAAAGCGTAGAACTGTCGTGCGAGAGACATGGCAAGCTGAGGCAATGTCATAGATGGAAATGTGCTCGCATTCTTGGCGATGGTGCAAAATATAGCGATAAATAATAAAGTCTGTTGGATTTAATTTTTTAAGGTTTTTATTGAGGCGTTGGTCTATACTAAGCATAGATTTACCTTTCCGTCAAATGGCTGCCAAGCATCTAGGCAAGAATTCTTTAGGGAGGCTGCGAAGCTGTGCTTTTTATTGCTCAAGCATGTATTTTTGTGCTGTACGCTTATATTTTAGCAGATAATTTATAGCCTCAAAGTGAATGTATTCCGTCTATGCTGGTTAGAGCTTCCTGCTTTTACGAGAATTGTACTCACATTCCCTAAGACGGAGCTTCTGGCAAATTAGATTAAAAATTCAGCAAAGACCTGGTTGCCAAATTTCATGCCTTTAGGCGTCAAAAAAAGATGTGTGGGAGACTGGGCGACAAGACCTGTTGTCAAAAGGCGCGGCAAGACAAAAGCATATGCTTTTTCAAGTGGCTGACCAAAGTTTTGACAAAATCTTTCTTTGTCTATGCCCTGCGCTGTGCGCAACGCCAAAAAGCAAAATTCTTCTTGCCACGTTTTTAGGTCAACATTTTCTTCATTTTTTTCTGCCAAGTGGCCATTTAGACATGATTTTATATAGTTAGCAGTATTGGTATCGTTATAAAAGCGTCGCCTGTTCAGGTAAGAATGTGCAGCAGCGCCAAGCCCCAGATACGGTTTATCTTGCCAATAAGAGAGATTGTGGCGGCTTTCAAAGCCCGGGTGCGAAAAATTGGAGATTTCATAGCGGCGATAGCCTAAAAGAGGCAATTTCTCGGTGAGGTAGTCATACATTTTTTCGACTTCATCTTCGTCAGGCAAGGATAAAATTCCCTTTTTCATTTGCTGGCAAAATACCGTCTTAGGTTCAATGGTAAGGCCATAGATAGAAATGTGTGTGACTTTGCCTTGCAATAGTTCAATGCTTTCAGCAAGGTCAGATATCTTCTGCCCAGGCAGGCCATATATAAGGTCAGCGCTTATATTGCTAAGATTGCCTTTTTTTGCCGTTTCGATAGCCTCTAGGGCTTGTGCGCTCGTATGGCAGCGCCCAATTTTTTTTAAAATTTTGTCTTGCATGGCTTGGACGCCAAGGCTGAGACGGTTTGCACCCAAATCCTTTAGCGCTGCAATTTTTGGTGCAGACGCCGTATTGGGATTAGCCTCGATTGTTATCTCAGCCCCAGGGGCGATGGCAAAATTTTCTCTTAGTGCCTGGAAAATGGCTTCAAAGCAGCTCGTTGGCAATAAGGAAGGCGTGCCACCTCCAAAGTAAATAGTCTCAACACTGCTGCCGAGCAAGTTTTTTTGCCGTAGGGCGATTTCCGCGCACAATGCTTTTGTGTAAAGTTCATATTCTTCTTTTTGCGGCATGTGGGAAACAAAGTCGCAATAAAAGCATTTTTGCTCGCAAAAGGGGATGTGAATATATAAGGAGGCCATCAGTCAACCTTTAAGATGGCCATGAAAGCTTCCTGCGGAATATCGACGCTGCCGACGGATTTCATGCGCTTTTTGCCCTCTTTTTGCTTTTCGAGCAATTTTCTTTTGCGCGTGATATCGCCGCCATAGCATTTTGCCAATACATCCTTGCGCATGGCTCGTACCGTCTCGCGGGCAATAATTTTATTTCCTATGGCTGCCTGAATGGGAATTTCAAACATCTGGCGCGGAATAATTCCTTTTAGCTTTTCTGCCAGCTGCCGCCCGCGAGATTGCGCTCTGTCTATGTGGACGATAGTGGAAAGTGCATCGACCATTTCACCGTTGAGGAGAATATCAAGCTTTATGAGCTTTGATTCTTGGTAATCTGATAATTCGTAATCCAATGAAGCATAGCCGCGCGTCGAGGATTTTAATTTATCGAAATAATCGTAGATGATTTCGTTGAGAGGGATATGGTAGGTAAGCATGACACGGTTGTCAATATAATCCATACTGATAAATTTGCCGCGCTTTTCCTGTGAGATTTCCATTACGGCACCGACGTATTCATTGGGAACAATGATGGTTGCCTTGACGGTCGGCTCCTCGATGTGGTCTATTTTCGTCGGTTCAGGCAGGTCGGCAGGATTGGAGACTTCGAGCATAGTGCCATCCGTCTTATAAACGTGATAGATAACGCTCGGGGCCGTTGTAATGAGCTTGAGCTTATATTCGCGTTCAAGGCGTTCTTGGATGACGTCCATATGCAAAAGGCCCAAAAAACCACAGCGGAAGCCAAAGCCGAGCGCTATTGAAGTTTCTGGCTCGAAAACGAGTGCCGCATCATTGAGCTGCAGCTTTTCAAGGGCTTCTTTGAGGTTGTCATAATCGGAGCTGATGACGGGATAGAGGCCGCAGTAGACCATCGGAGTAACGCCGCGATAGCCAGGTAGAGGCTGGTCAGTGGGGTTATCAAGGCTGGTTATCGTATCGCCGACGCGCACGTCTTTGACATTTTTCAAGCTGCCGGCAACAAAGCCGACCTGTCCTGCTTCAAGTGAAGCGACATTGACGGGCGAAGGGCTAAAGCAGCCGACATCAGTTACTTCAAATACTTTTCCGGTAGACATCATTTTGAGTTTCATGCCCGGCTTTATCGAACCTTCGAAAAGGCGGATATGGGCGATGGCACCTTTATACGCGTCAAAATAAGAGTCAAAGATGAGGGCTTTTAAAGGCGCTTCGCTTTTCCCCGTCGGGGCTGGAATTTTTTCGACAATCTCTTCAAAGATATGTTCGATGCCAAGGCCTGTCTTGGCACTGCATAAAACGGCTTCGCTGGCATCTATGCCAACAACCGTTTCGATTTCTTGTTTGACGCGCTCCGGGTCAGCGCTAGGCAAGTCAATTTTGTTGATGACGGGAATTATTTCAAGGTCATGTTCTAAGGCGAGATAGACATTAGCCAGCGTTTGCGCTTCTACGCCTTGTGCCGCGTCGACAACGAGTAGAGCCCCTTCGCAGGCGGCTAGCGAGCGTGATACCTCATAATTAAAGTCGACATGGCCGGGCGTGTCGATGAGGTTTAGTTCGTAAATCTGGCCATCTTTTCCCTGATAATGAAGGCGAACGGTCTGGGCTTTAATAGTAATGCCTCGCTCGCGTTCTAATTCCATATTATCGAGGATTTGGTCTTCCATTTCTCTTTTAGAGAGTGTGCCAGTCATTTCGATGAGGCGGTCGGCAATCGTCGATTTGCCGTGGTCAATATGAGCAATAATGGAAAAATTTCTGATATTCTTAGTCACTTATATGGTCCTTTCTTTTTGACGGACTTGTCAATAAAATTAAGCTGTAATAAAATATATACATATTATAGCATAACATAGGCCTTATATTTCATGCCGAGAGTGCTTTTGTCTAGGTATCTTGCAAGGTCGTGCTTTGGAATGGAGAATATGAATGATTGGAAATGAAGATATGCCCGGTAAGTTGGCCAATATAAAGAAGATGCGCATGGCAGCCGGCTCTTTAGCGCTTGTGACCTTGGCCGGACTCATTTGGGTCCTGGCCTTTTATTTTCTATATCCAAGCGAAAAGACAGGACATCTTGCCATGTGCTGGTTAATATTTATGGGATTTATATTGCCGTTTTGTTGGCCCGTGGCACTATTTTGCTGTTTTTTGAGTATTTTTTTGCCAGCTAATGCCGTTCTTGTCTTGACAGCAGCTTTTATGATGATAGCTGTTTTAATAGTTTTGCGTGCCGTCTATCTTACGAACAAGCAAAGTTATAATAGTCTTTTAAATGGCTTTCGGGCGGAGCGCTATAAATCGGTTATTTTTGGCTTTTTTGTGAGTATCTTGTATTTTGTCAATGCTGGCAATGAAGCGCCTTTGGCCTATGGCGCTTGTTTTATCTACCAGCTTTTCATGGTTTCTAATTTTATCTTGTCTTGCTATTGTGAAAAGCGCCTGCGCCGCATGGATTTTCGTGAAATTTTCGGTACCGATTGGAAAAACCCTTATGGTCAAGCGTAAAAGATGAAAAAAGGACTGCTGCCTTAGGCAGCAGTCCTTTTTATTTCGTGTGGAGATTAAAGTACAAGTCGCCGAGATGCTTAGCCTCTAAAGAGCGCTTGCCTTGCGGCTCATCTGCTTCAGCTTTGCGACTGTCCATGTACTTTTCGAGTTTCCTTTTAACGCGCTGCAGTGCGTTATCAATCGACTTGACATGTCGATTGAGGTCGATGGCAATTTCTTGGTAGGATTTGCCGTCGAGGTAGGACATGAGCACTTTCCATTCAAGGTCACTTAGAATTTGCTCCATCTTGTATTCGATGGTCAAAAACTCCTCACGGTTAATCATGAGTTCTTCTGGGTCGCTGACGGTCGTACCGGAAAGAACATCTAAAAGCGTCCGGTCAGAGTCTTCGTCATAAATGGGCTTATTCAAAGAAATATAGGAATTGAGGGGAATGTGCTTTTGCCGCGTGGCAGTCTTTATCGCCGTAATGATTTGCCGTGTGACGCAAAGTTCGGCAAAGGCGCGAAAAGAGGAGAGCTTTTCGCCGCGAAAATCGCGAATTGCCTTATAAAGGCCAATCATGCCTTCCTGAATGATATCCTCGCGGTCAGCGCCGACGAGAAAGTAAGAACGAGCGCGAATGCGGACAAAGTTGCGATATTTTTTAATCAGAAAATCGAGTGCAGCGGAGTCCTTTTGACTTTTGATTCGAGTGAGCAATTCCTCGTCGTTCAAGGCGCCAAGTTCTGCTTCATCACTGGAAAACAAATCGACATCGTCTTCTTCGGCGTCGTAGTTTTCCGCAGCCTCATCGTTATCTTCGCTTAGATATGAGCTAAGTTCAAGTTGATGCTCATCTTGGCAACATTCGTCTGGAGCGAGGTTGCTCAAAGAAATATGCTGTTTGTTTTTCAAATTATTATTCATAAGACCATGCTCCTGCTAGAAGGACGCGAAGATTCGTTGATGCTATCAAGAAAATTATACAGTAGCGACTAGGGCTAGTCAAGTAAAGGTGAAATAAGGCTCATTTTGTTTCATCTGGTCGTTGCTTTAAGATTTCTTTCTTGGGTTTTAGATTTTGGGCTTTGGATATAGAAAGCGTAAGTGAACCACCAATAATTAAGATGCCGCCGAGAATTGACAAAATTCCCATGACTTCGCCAAAAAAGACGTATCCCCAGATGGCATTTAAGAAAACGCCAAGATACATGATGAAGCTGACGAGAATTTGATTGGCAAGGCCATAAGCTTGCGTCATAAAAGTCTGTGCCAAAAATGAAGTAATGCCAATGGCGATGAGCATCATGATATCATGTGGCTGCGTCACAAGGCGAAAGTTGTGATACATGCTGATAGCGCCAACAATGGTGCTGCAAAAGAGAAAGTAAAAGACAATTTCCCAAGCGTTATGGCCGCCGCGCTTATAGATTGCGTGAATAGTCGTGTAGGCGACGGCTGCCAAAAAAGCTGAGATTATGGCGATAATGGCATAAAAGGAAAAAGAGTTATATGACCAGGGTTTGATGACAAGACAAGTGCCAAGAACAATAATCAGTAAGGGAAAAATGCTGCGGCGAGGAACCTTGTCCTTTAAGACGACGACGGAAATGATGAGGACAAAAAAGGCGGATAGCTGCTGCAAAATTGATACATCGCCTAATGGTATACCGGAGATGGCATAAAAAATCATGTACATGCTTACACCGCCAATAAAACCGCGAAAGAAAAGAAGTGGCACGTCGCGCCGTGATAAGCGTACCTTGAGGCTATACATGACGAAAAAGATGATTATGAGTCCGATAATACTGCGGATGAAGACAATTTCTCCTGTGCCAATTGTCTGGCTCATCTTTTTGACAAAGACATTCATGATGCTAAACATTAAAGCTGAAGCCATGGCAAATAATAAACCTTTGTTCATAAATTAGCGCAAAAAGCGCGAACCTCCTTTACGGGTATAAAGTGCGCCATAAGGGTGCTGATTGAAGTAGATAACCCTTTATGATATAATCATTAATATGATTGATAGGCAATATTTTTCCAAATCCTATCCTAAATATTATATCCTTTTTGGCCGTTAGGTGCAGTTTTTTTCCCCAGTAAAATACTAGTCTTTTGTTTTCGTTTGTGGCAGTTAAAATACGAAGCCAGTTTTTTAGAAAAAAATTACTATAAAATAAGTATAAAAGTTGTTTTATGAACATTTATTTGGTATAGTATTTTTGTTACAAATTATTGGCGTTTTTGGCAATGGTTCGTTTTATCTTTGCCTTGGTTATAGTTTGGCAACGGGTAATGACAATGCAGGATAATTTCATCAAGGTTTGCGATTTACCAGAAAGTGAGCGGCCGCGTGAAAAACTGCTCAAGCACGGCGTACATGCGTTGAACAATTTGGAGCTGCTTGCTATTTTGCTGCGCTCTGGAACGAAAAATTGCTCGGTTTTTCATTTGGCCGAACGACTGCTTGCCCTCAATAGCCAAGAAGGCCTTGCCGCCTTGGCTGATGTTACAGCAGAACAGATGCAGCGCGTCAGCGGCATTGGCATTTCTAAGGCTTCTGCTATTGTAGCGGCAATTGAGTTCGGCCGGCGTATTGAAAAAGCAGCAGCTGAGCGGAAGCCTGTTTTTATTGAAAGTCCAAGGCAGGCGGCAGATTATCTGGTACCATACTTACGCCACGCCAGGCAGGAGAAATTTGCTGCTCTTTTTTTGGATGCGAGAAATCGAATTACATCATTTAGCATAATTTCGGTGGGCACGCTCAATGCTTCCTTGGTTCATCCGCGCGAGGTATTTCATGCGGCATTGCAGCGCTTGGCCTGTTATGTGATTTTGGCGCATAATCACCCAAGTGGTGACGTGCGTCCAAGCAAAGAGGACATCGCTTTGACGCGCCGCCTCGTCAGTGCAGGTGAGATAATTGGTATTCCCGTCATGGACCACATCATAATTGGCGGCAATGATTACTTCAGCCTAAAAGAAGAGGGAATGATGGAATAGGCGGATAGAAAGAGAAGATAATCGTTACGGGCACTAGGTGCCGTTTTGATAAAAGGATACAGGCAATCCTGCGAGAAATTTTGCAAACCCAATTGGGAGCCTGGCTGTTGATGAATTTGAAGGGAGTACTTATTTATAATGTGGAATATTTTCGGTGGCTTTTCCCATGATATGGGCATAGATCTTGGTACGGCAAATACATTGGTACACGTCAAAGGCAAGGGAATAGTCTTGCGTGAACCATCTGTTGTGGCAATAAACAGAGAGACGAACAATGTCTTGGCAGTCGGTGAAGAAGCCAAGCGCATGATCGGCCGCACGCCGGGGAATATTGTTGCAATACGCCCCATGAAAGATGGCGTCATTGCCGATTTCAATGTTACGCAATCAATGCTCAAGTATTTCATTGGCAAAGCGATGAATAAGAGCTCCTTTATGAAGCCGCGTGTCGTAGTCGGCGTTCCTTCTGGCGTTACAGAAGTTGAAAAGCGCGCCGTAATTGATGCCGTGCGTCAAGCAGGTGCCAATGAAGCCTATTTGATAGAAGAACCAATGGCGGCTGCCATCGGCGCAGGCTTGCCTGTTGAAGAAGCTACGGGCAATATGGTTGTTGATATTGGCGGCGGTACGACGGAAATTGCCGTAATCTCGCTCGGCGGTATTGTTACCAGCTGTTCAATTCGCATTGGCGGTGACGAAATGGATTCCTCCATCGTCCAATATGTAAAGCGCATGTACAATCTCATGATTGGTGAACGCACGGCGGAGGAAATCAAGATAAATATCGGTACGGCCATTGTTTCGCCGCAGAGCAAGCACATGGAAATTCGCGGCCGTGACCTCGTTAGTGGCCTGCCTAAGGTTATTGATATTACGGAAAAGGAAATTGAAGAGGCACTGCGCGAACCGGTGCAAAAGATTGTCGAAGCCGTTAAAAATACGCTTGAACGCACGCCGCCAGAATTGGCAGCTGATGTTATGGACCATGGCATCATGATGACGGGTGGAGGCGCTCTTTTGACAAACCTTGATAAGCTTTTGAGCAAAGAAACGGGCATGCCGGTGCTTATCGCTGAGGACCCTCTTTCCTGCGTCGGTGAAGGAACGGGTAAATCATTAGAGAACATAGACCTTTTGAAACGCGTCATGATGACGACAAAAATGTTGAGATAAGAAGCGCCACTGATGAATATTGGGACAAATGAAACAGCGAAGAAAAAAATCTGGATATATCTTCTTGTCTTGATAAGCGTCTTTTGCATAATCTTTTTTGCAGCGCAGGGCAAGTTTTCGATTCCGCTCACAAATCGCGTGGTCGTAACGCTTCTTGCCCCGTTTCAAAGCTGCGCTTCCGTGGTTGGCAATAAGAGCGGCAATTTCTTCGATACGATTTCGCAGTGGAGGACGCTTTATCAGGACAATAAGAAGCTAAAAGAACAAAATCGTCAGCTGCGTGAAGAAAACTCTCACGATGCGGAGCTGGCTTCAGAAAATGAGCAGCTGCGCGCCTTGCTCGATTATAAAAAAGCTACGCCGCAGTTCAACTTTATTGCTGCGCGTGTTATCGCGCGCAATCCTGCAACGTGGATAAATAATATTGTCATAAACCGCGGCTCAGATGACGGCATTAAGGAAAATATGCCCGTCATCACGCCCAAGGGGCTAGTCGGTTATGTCGCCAAGACATATGGTGGCTATTCAATAGTTGAAATGATTATCGACCCGCGTGTCGTAGTCGGGGCAATGGTGCAGCGTCCGCAGTCGCGTGTTGCAGGCGTCATTAAAGGCAATCCGGATGGCCAGATGAAGGTGCGCATGGTCAATATACCGCGTACGGCTGATGTGCAAAAGGGCGACCATATTGTAACATCAGGTCTTGGCGGTATTTATCCTCAGGGCATTAACATTGGTCAGGTAGTCGACGTGCAAAACGATGTAGGCGGTCTTTTGAAATATGCTATTGTTGAGCCTGACGTTGATTTTTCCAAGCTCGAGAATGTGGCGGTCATTACTACGGCACCTAAGCTATCGCCACAGCTTTTAATGCAGCAGACGAAGCAAGTAGCTGATGGGTCAGCTAAAGAGGAAAGTGGCGGACTGTCGAAATGAAGAAAATATTTTCTTGGATAGGGCTTTTGGCAGCTGCCTACATTTTGCAGTCATCGTTTTTGAATTTGATTGCCTGGCATGGTGTTGGCGTCAATCTGATGCTGCTTTTTACGGTATCTTTTGCCCTCACGCACGGCTCGAAGCAAGGTACTTATGTGGGATTTTGCTGCGGGCTTTTGCAAGATGTTGCTTCTGGTACCTTTTTTGGACTCAATACCTTCAGCTTGATGGTAATTGGCTTTGTCTTTGGCCTTCTCATCGACCGCGTTTATGAAAGCCGCATTTTATTGCCGCTCACGGCATCGATTGGAGCTACCTGCCTCAATTATCTTATCAAGGTCATTCTCGTTTTTTGGCTCGGCTATCGGTTCAATTTGACCTTGAGTGTCATGAACCTTTTGCTGCCGGCGCTGGCCTATAATTTCATCTTTGCTTACTTTGTACATAGGCTTGTCTGCTGGCTCAAAGCTAAGACTTTTGCAAAGCGAGGGAAATAGGCTTAAAATACGGGGAGAGTAATTTTGGAATCAAAAGATACAGACAAGCGGCTCAAGATATTGTCTGTCCTGTCAATTATCATCATTGCAGTGCTGCTTGCTAGGCTGGGCTATCTGCAAATCTATCAAGGTGAGTATTATAAAAAGCAGGCAGAGTATAACCGCATACGCATAATTCCGACGATGGCTCCACGCGGCATTATGTATGATCGCGACGGCAATCCTGTCGTCATTAATCAGCCGGGCTTTACCGTGGCAATTTTGCCACTTGATGAAAATATAAGCCCGCAGCTTATAGCGCGCTTGGCGCTTCTCCTGCATATGGACCCCAAGGAGATAGAGGAAAAGGTAAAGCATCATACGGGTTTCGACCCGATTCGTTTAAAGAGCAACGTTGGGCCGCAAATCTGGACTGTAATCGAAGAACAAAAGGATTTGTACCCGGGAGTAGTCGTCGAGGCGCAACCAATTCGCGATTATATTTATAAGACAGTCGGCGCACATGTCTTTGGTTATGTCAGCGAAATAAGTGAAGCGGAACTAAAGCGCAAGAAGGACCAAGGCTATAAATCGGGCGATATTGTTGGCCAGTTCGGTTTAGAAAAAGTATACGATAAATACTTGCGCGGCACGCCGGGAGGCGAGCAGGTAGAGGTCGATGTCACGGGCAAGGCCGTCAAGATTTTAGGCCAAAAGGCGCCAATACCAGGTAAGAATTTAAAGTTGACCATTGATATGCGTTTGCAGCTTGCCGTGGAAAAGGCTATTGATGAACAGTTGGCTAAAATTCATGCCAATGAAGCGGCTGCCGTCGTCATGGACCCCAATACGGGCCAAATTTTAGCTATCTCGAGTCGCCCTTCGTTCGACCCGAACAAGTTTGCGGGCGGCATTTCCGTAAAGGATTGGAACGCCATCAATCTCAACCCTTATCATCCGCTTGATAATAAGGCGATTACAGGTGAGTATCCGCCCGGCTCGGTCTTTAAGATAGTTACGGGGACGGCAGCCCTCAACGAGGGCAAGGTAACACCACAAGAAAAGCTGTATGACCCTGGTGTCTATTGGCTCGTTCCTAAGCACAATGCTGATGGCGAAGCGCTTGGCTGGATTAACTTCCAAACAGCGCTTGCTAAATCTGATAATGTCTATTTTTATGAAATGGGTCATCGCGTCGGCATTGATACTTTGGCTCGTTATGCTAGGCTCTTTGGGCTCGGCCAAAAGACGGGCATCGACCTTCCCTATGAATCGCATGGTGTCGTTGCAAGTCGTGAGTATAAGAAGAAGGTCTTTAAGACTGATTCGTGGTATTTGTCAGAAACGCTTGATGCGGCAATTGGTCAGGGCTTTCAGCTAGTAACGCCTATTCAGGCGGCAATGGTGATGAGCGAGATTGCTAACGGTGGTATTCGCTACAAGCCTTATCTCGTACAGGAGATAACCAATCCCGATGGCAGTGTCTACAAGCGGTTTAACCCCGTGGTAGAAGGTCGTCTCGATGGCGTTTCTCCTTGGGTCATTCAGACGATAAGACAAGGTCTCTTGCAGGTAACGCGTGTCGGCACGGCAGCAGCGCTATTTGGCAAGTCGTTCCCCGTCGAAATAGCTGGCAAAACTGGTACGGCGGAAAATTCGCAAGGGCGAGACCACGGCTGGTTTGTTGCCTATGGGCCGTATAAGAATCCTTCCATTGTCGTTGCGGTTGTAGTACCTAATGGTGGTTATGGGGCAACTTCAGCGGCACCGATTGGCAAGAAAATTTTGGAGGCGGCTTTCCATTTAGTGCCTGAGCCACCACTTGTCAATCCTGAGACGGCTGTCAATACCGATAATGCTTCGATGAATTCAGGTCTCAATGTCAATCCCTGATATCAGTCGACAGAATGGGGGGGATATGCTAGAATATAAAGAAAATGAAAACTCTGGCAGCAGCTTGTCGCAGGCTCAAATAAATGAATAATTGAAAGTCGTTTGAGTACGCCGATTTGCATATTATTGTGGATTTCGGCGTATTTTTCTTATAAGGCCTTTGGGGAGCTAAGGCGTTTGCGGTAAAGCGATAGTAAGCGCCTCAAAGCGAGAGAAACTGTGTAGGTTAGGTGTAAAATCATGCGAGAAGAAGTTGTATTTAAAGGCAGCTGTTCGGGCCTGCGAGTAATTTTAGCTAATACAGTCACATACGATAAGATAAAAGAGATGCTACGTCTTAAGCTGGAAAGTTCAAGACAATTTTTTAAGGAGGGTACTGTAATTGCCCTCGATGCCGATTGGCTTGATGAAGTGCAAAAGCAGGAAATGACGCATTTATTTAGCGAATATGGCCTTGTCTTGACACAGGTGCAAAGAGACGCCATAAAAGAAGATTCATCGCCGGAAAAGAGCACTCCCCAAGAGGATATGGCCTTGTCGCAAGAGATGGCAGATGAGGTAGAGACGATGATTATTAATCAGAACATCAGAAATGGGCAAGAGGTCATTGCCGATGGCTCCATCGTAATTAATGGCAATGTTAATCCTGGCGGCACGGTTATTGCTCGTGGCAATATCGAAGTGCATGGTTCGTGCCGGGGCATCGTCCATGCCGGTGCTTTTGGTGATGAGAATGCTACCGTAACAGCGGAGCATCTGATTCCCATTCAGATTCGCATCGGCACGCTTGTCGCTCGCTCGCCACAGGTGAATATGTCCAAGGAAGATGCGCCGTATCCAGAGGTAGCAAGAGCAAAAGATGGCAAGATAATATTAGAAGCAGTTGCCGAACGGAGAGAAGATAATGAGTGAAATAATAGTAGTCACATCGGGCAAGGGCGGTGTCGGTAAGACAACCACGACGGCCAATATAGGCGTGGGCTTTGCCAAGCGCGGCAATCGCGTCGTGCTCATCGATACCGATACAGGTCTTAGGAACCTCGATTTACTCTTGGGGCTAGAAAATAGAATCATGTATGACCTCGTCGATGTCGTTACTGGCGTCGTGCCTTATAAAAAAGCGCTTGTGCGCCACAAAAAATATGACAATCTTTATCTGTTGCCCACATCGCAAATTCGCGATAAGTCATCTGTGACGGGAGAGCAGCTGATTGAAGTCTGCAATAAATTGCGTGGCGAGTTTGATTACATCATCATTGATTGTCCTGCCGGCATTGAGCAAGGCTTTCAGACGGCTATTGCTGCCGCCGATTTAGCGCTAGTCGTGACAATGCCGGAAGTGTCGGCTGTGCGCGATGCGGATAAGATAATCGGTGAATTAAATCGAGCGGAAAAAGACCACATTAAGCTTATCGTCAATCGCATTCGGGCCCATATGGTCGAATCGGGTGATATGCTCAATCTGGCGGACATCAATGACATTTTGGCCATCGAATGTATTGGCCAAGTGCCCGACGATGAGATGGTGGTCACGTCGACAAACCGCGGGGACCCAGTAATTTCCAATAAAAAATCACTTGCTGGTCAGGCTTATAACAATATCGTTTGCCGCTTGTGCGGTGAGCAAGTGCCTTTTTTGGATTTTCAGCGAGGAATGTCCTTTGTGGGGAAAATTAAACGGATTTTTGGCTTGTGAGGGTTAATCTAAAGATGGATTACTATTAGGAAGGAGAAAGCTGCGCATGAAAATATCGCCATTTTGCGCGATAGTTTTCAGCAGAAGATAAAAGCCGCGCAGCGGATTTTGATAATGTTAAAGGCTGTGATGAAGTTGTTTGGCAATAAAAGCAAACCTTCCGGGCAGGTGGCCAAGGACCGCCTGCGCGTAGTACTCATCCATGACCGAGCGGGCATTTCGCCTGAGGTGATGGAACATATTAAAAATGATATCATAAAGGTTATATCGAGTTACATGGATATTGACCGTCACGATATGGAAATAAGCCTATCGAATGACGAGGAGGCAGTAGCCCTTTTGGCCAATATACCAGTGCGACGCATCAAACCGACTGTAATGTCGCCGCATGAGCAGCGCCGCAGATGAGCGGCCATTTCAATATGGAGGGCTTATGTATTACAGACGCTTGATTTTGCTGTTGCTGTTTGTGGCAATATTTTCTTATGGCGCCATTCACTATACGATTGATGTCAATACTTTTCACCATTTGACCTCATTTCAGCCATGGTCCGTCATAGCAGCGCTTTTAAGCGTATTGGTCGGGCTTTTTTTGGATGGCTGGCGGCTTGTCGAGCTCGTACGGCTTTCCGATGAGAAGATAACAAGCGATGAGGCGGCGCGAGTCGTCTTTGGCAATTATTTTTTGGCGCTTTTGACTCCTGGCTTTTCCGGCGGTGCCGTGGCACAGGTCATGTTTTTGCGCTATGCCAAAGTGCCGATGGGCAAAGCCGCAGTAATTGTCGTGGTGAGGACAATTGTTTCCTTGATATTTTTATTTTTGTGCATGCCATTTATTCTTTTGGATGACAATGGCATTTTGCCGTGGGTGTCGAATGACTTGCTCTTGGGAATTTCCATTATCATTGTTGCAGCTATTGCTTTTTCTGTTGTCGCCATGGTCAAGGGGTATTTTGACAAAGTGATGATGTTTTTGGTTAAGCGCCTTTCGTATAAGAACGGCAAGAAAATCGTGCGCTTTTATCGCGATAACCAAAAAGCGATTATGCTGCTTTTGAGCTCTCCTTTGGGCATGCTCAAGGTCTTTGTTCTTTCAGGTCTAAGCCTTATCGCCCTTTATGCCGTGGCACCTTTTCTCCTTATGGGGCTCGGGGCCAAGATTGATTGGCTGACGGCGATAGGAAGAATGATTTTCTTGAATCTGTTTTTGTATTTTTCGCCGACGCCAGGCGGTTCTGGCATTGCTGAAGGCGGGTTCGTGCTTTTATTTAAGTCGATGGCACCCATCGGCACGGTCGGCATTGTCGCTGTCGGCTGGCGCTTTTTTGCCGAGTACTTGCCCTTTTTTGTCGGCTTTTATTATACGGTCAAGACTTTTGGCCGAGAATTTTTGGGTAAGCCGCTCTTAAAGCAAAAAAATGATTCAATGTGATAGGGAAAATTAGGGCAAGGCATCAAGAGATGACCTTGCCCGTATTTTTGAGGAGAAAAAAATTGGAAGAGATGGATAGAATTGTTGCCGGCCATGAGGAGGAAGCTGATGGCTGGCAGTATAATTTGCGCCCGAAAAGGCTGGCAGAGTATATCGGGCAAGAGCGTGCCAAGGAAAATTTGGCCATTTTTATCAAAGCGGCCATTTCGCGCGGTGAGGCACTTGACCAC
Source organism: Pectinatus sp. (assembly GCA_020025075.1). GTDB lineage: Bacteria > Bacillota > Negativicutes > Selenomonadales > Selenomonadaceae > JAHHSR01. The sequence goes on from JAHHSR010000026.1 coordinate 19,237, forward strand.
GTGCTTCTTTATGGTCCGCCGGGGCTTGGCAAGACGACTCTCGCCTCTATTATTGCCAATGAATTAGGGGTCAACTTTCGCGTGACTTCGGGACCGGCCATTGAAAAGCAGGGAGATTTAGCCGCCCTTTTGACCAATTTGACAGAAAAAGATGTCTTGTTTATTGATGAAATTCATCGCCTTTCGCGCAGCGTGGAGGAAATTTTATACTCGGCAATGGAAGATTTTGCCCTTGATATAATCATCGGCAAGGGACCGGCGGCGCGTTCAATTCGCCTTGATATTGCCCCTTTTACGCTTATCGGAGCCACGACGCGCGTCGGTGCGCTCGCCTCGCCACTGCGTGACCGTTTTGGCGTCATCTCGCGCCTTGAATACTATGAGCCAGAAGAGCTCGTGCATATAATTGAGCGCTCGGCAGAAATTTTGCAGATAGGCATCAAAGAGCGCGGCGCCATGGAAATTGCTCGCCGCTCGCGCGGTACGCCACGCGTTGCCAATCGTCTCTTAAAGCGCGTGCGCGATTTCGCCCAGATAGAAGGCGATGGCATGATTACCGATAAGCTGGCTGACCGAGCCTTAGCCATGCTGGAAGTCGATAGCATGGGACTTGATAATATTGATTGAAATTGCGCCGCATACTCGTGACTTTAGTCGTGAGTAAGGCGCAACTA
>JAHHSR010000027.1 GCA_020025075.1 Pectinatus sp.
GCTGTTTTCGCAGAAACAGGAAGCTCCCGCCTCTTAGCGAAGCGTAGGCGGGGGTACGTTCACACATCTTTCCTTTGGGAAAGCATATGCTAAAATGGCTATGAAAAAGAGAGTACGGCTGCTTCTTTGCCCAGAGAGCGATTGTCTGCTGTGAATATCGCCAAAGAATAAGTCGGAAGTTCACTTTGGAGCTGCGCGGTGAAAAGGTAGCCGCGACGTTGGCGGCGTTAACGCAGATGAGTATCAATTAGGGTGGTACCGCGATTTACCCTCGCCCCTTTACGGGACGAGGGTTTTATTTTTTATTAGGAGGTTTTCTCTTGGAAAAAGAACTGACAAAAATACAAGAAGAGGCCCTCAGCGCCATCAACAGCGCCAACAGCCTCGCCAATCTCAATGATGTAAAAGTAAAATACCTCGGCAAGAAGGGCTTGCTCACCGCCATGTTGCGCAATATGGGCAAGGTAGAGCCCCAAGACCGGCCGCGCATCGGACAGCTTGTCAATACAGCTCGCCGCCAAATCGAGTTCGTATTAGAAGAAAAATACAACCTTTTAAAACAAAATGAGCTCAATAGCCGCCTCAATAGCGAGCATATTGACGTAACTTTGCCGGGCAGACGCCATACTTTAGGCCATCTGCACCCGCTTACCTTAACTTTGCAAAAAATCACCAATATCTTTAAATCAATGGGCTATTCCATTGCCGAAGGACCGCAGATTGAAACGGATTATTATAACTTTGAAGCTTTAAATCTGCCACCCGACCATCCTGCACGCGACATGCAAGACTCCTTTTACATTACTAAGGATATCCTCATGCGCACGCAAACATCGCCCGTACAGGCGCGCACAATGCAGGCACACAACCCCGACGAGCCGATAAGAATCATTGCCCCGGGACGCGTCTATCGCCGCGACGATTACGACGCCACCCATTCGCCAATGTTCACGCAAGTAGAAGGCCTTTGTATTGATAAAGACATCAGCTTCGCCGACCTTAAAGGCACGCTCATCTTTGCCATGCAGGAACTTTTCGGCAAAGATGTAAAGCTGCGTTTCCGCCCCAGCTTCTTCCCCTTCACTGAACCGAGTGCCGAAGTCGATATAAGCTGCGTCATGTGCCATGGCAAAGGTTGCCGCGTCTGCAAGGAAACGGGCTGGCTTGAAATTTTAGGTGCTGGCATGGTTCATCCCAAAGTACTCGAAATGAGTGGCTATGACCCTGAAAAATCAAGCGGTTTTGCTTTTGGCATGGGCGTTGAGCGCATTGCCATGCTCACCTATGGCATCAACGACTTGCGCCTATTCTTTGAAAATGACAGTCGCTTTTTAAGCCAATTCTAAGCTCTTTTGGCGGCATGAGCCGCTCATTTCATAAACGGAGGATTTTTTATGCAGGTATCTATAAAATGGCTTCAAGATTATATTGATATAGACAAGACGCCGCAACAGCTGGCAGATATTTTAACAATGGCAGGCATTCCCGTTGAAAACATCATCGACCCGGGAGAAAATCTGCAAAAGGTAGTAACAGGCAAAATTGAAAATATTGAGCCACATCAAGATTCCGACCATCTGCAAATCTGCACCATCAACGTCAGCGCCAAAGACAACCTCATCATTGTTACCGGCGCGCAAAACGTTGCCAAAGGCCAAATCGTGCCCGTTGCAATGGTTGGTGCACATCTGCCAAATGGCATGAAGATTTCCAAGGGCAAGCTGCGTGGCGTAATGTCCTATGGCATGCTCTGCTCGGCCCAAGAATTAATGCTCGACTTAGAAAAACTTGCCCCCGAACAAAAAAAGGGTATCTACATCTTGCCAGAAGATACACCGCTTGGCGTTGACATCAAGGAAATCATCGGGTTAAACGATGTCTCCTTGGAATTTGAACTCACGGCTAATCGTGCCGATTGCTTCAGCGTCCTTGGCATCGTACGCGAAATAGCGGCCTTGACCGGCAAAAAAGCACATTTCCCTGCAATAAAAGTAGAAGAAGCGCCCAAAAAGGCTAGCGACCTTGCCAGCATTGAAATAATGGCTACTGACCTTTGCTCGCGCCTGAGCGCCCGCGTGCTTGAAAATGTCAAAATTACTTCTTCCCCTGAGTGGATGCAAGAAAGACTGCGCGGTGCCGGCTTAGAGCCCATCAATAATGTTGTCGACGTGACAAACTTCGTCATGCTCGAAACGGGACAACCCCTGCACGCCTATGACTACGATAAAATTTCTGGCCATAAGCTCATTGCGCGCTGCGCTAAAGAGGGAGAAAAATTTACCACACTTGATGATAGCGCACATGAAGCCTCTTCCAATATGCTCGTCATCGCCGACGAAGAAAAGATAGCTGGTCTTGCCGGCATCATGGGCGGCGCGGCGACGCAGATAACGCCTCTTACAGAGCGCATCATCTTGGAAGCGGCAAAATTCCACGGTCCGTCCGTACGCCGCACGGCACGCTCTTGCGGCTTATGCTCAGAAGCTTCCGGCCGCTTCGAACGCGGCACACAGCTCGAAAATACCACCAAAGCACTTGACCGCGCCGCTCAATTATTGCAAGAAATGGGCGCTTGCACCGTCTGCTCTGGTATAATCGATGAATGTCATGAAAAAAGCGAAGCTATAAAAATTGCCTTTACGCCAAATCAGATAAGCCGCCACCTCGGCGCTACCATTTCGCAGGAAAAAATTGAGCAAATTCTCGTAAGCCTTGGCTTCTCTATTGAAAACGACGCCGATAAAATAATCGCTACCGTTCCTGCTTGGCGAAACGATATAAGCTGCATGCAGGACATCACCGAAGAAGTTGCGCGCATCTATGGCTTTGACAATATCAAAGCCAAAATCCCCACCGGCAAAATCCTGCAAGGCACCGAACCAAAAACGCGTACCTTCTCGGAAAAAACCAAGGCAATTTTGTGCTCGCTCGGCCTTTCTGAAACGATTTCTTTAAGCTTTACACACCCATCTGTTTTCGACAAGTTAAATGTCGGCCCCGATGACCCCTTGCGCCGTGCCATTCCCATCATGAATCCGCTCACCGATGAATACCCCATTGTACGCACCTGCCTCATTGGCTCGCTTTTAGAAAATGTCAGCCGCAATTTTGCTCGCAAAAATACCGACCTCAAGCTCTTTGAGGTGGGAACCGTCTTCTTGCCAGATGCGCTGCCTCTCACAAAGATGCCCGTCGAACGCCTTGAGCTAGCCGCTGCCCTCACTGGCCACCGTCACACCCTAAACTGGAATACAGTGCACGATAACGTAGACTTTTATGATGCCAAAGGTGTCGCCGAAGAGCTTTTAGACAGGCTTTCCATCACCCGCTACACCGTTGAAACGGGCAAGCACTTTTCACTTCATCCCGGCAAGACGGTCGTCTTCAAAAAGGGGCGTGATGTCCTTTTGACCGTAGGCGAGCTGCACCCGAGCGTCGCTTCCGCATTTAAGCTCAGCGCTCCCGTCTACATCATCACGGCGCAGCTTGAAACGCTGATGAAATATACCGCAAAGGATAAAAAATACAAACCATTCCCCAAATATCCGGCCATCGAACGCGACCTCGCCGTAATTCTTTCTGACGATATAACTTCCAGCCAAGCTGAAAAGGTCATTTCCAAGGCGGCAGGAAAATATTTTGTCAGCTGCCAGCTCTTCGACCTCTACCGCGGCGAGCACGTTGAAAGCGGCAAAAAGAGCATGGCCTTCAGGCTTGTCTTCCAAGCTTCCGACAAAACCCTTACAGATGATGAAATAGATAAGAGCTTCAAAGCCATTACCGAGGCCTTGCAAAAGGAATGTGCCGCCGAATTGCGCGGCTAAAATTCAAGCATATACTGCAAAAAAAGCAGTATATGCTTTTTTTAATAAAATATTGACTTTTTGACTTTTATTGCTATAATAAAAATATAAAGAGATTGAATTTACAAAAGGGGGTTTTGCTCATGTTTGGTTTAGTACCTTTTACAAAAAATAATATGGTAAAAAAAGATGAATTTGGACGCCTGTTCGATATCTTCAATGAACCGTTCTTCAATACGGCGATTGCTCCCGTCCAGTCGGCAATGTCCGGCTTTACTTCCTTCAAGGTCGATGTCAAGGACCTCGGAAACGCGTATGAATTAATTGCCGAACTGCCCGGCATCAAAAAGGACGCCATCTCTTTAAGCTATGAAAATGGCTACCTGACTATTCAGGCCAGAACACAAGAAGAAGATGACGAAAAGGACGATAGGGGTCGCTATATACGGCGCGAACGCCGCTTCGGCACGATGTCCCGCTCCTTCTACATTGACAACATTGACGACACGCAAACAAAAGCGGAATTTAAAGATGGCATCTTAAAAGTCACCTTGCCTAAATTAAAAGCTAAAGATACAGCTCGCCATATAGAAATCGAATGATAAAAGCCCCCATGGGCTTTTCCAATTAGCTTATGGGGGCTTTTTGACAAAAAGCAGAAAATTTTTTTAGCTTTGTTGCATTAATAACAGCTTCCTGCCTTTTTTCAGTTTATAATAAGGGCATTGCTTCTAAAAAATAACGGGGTGATTTCATGGATATTATAGATTTAATGATAAAAGAGCACGATAATGTCCTCTCTTTAATAAGCATAATCCGCAATGCCTGCTGTCAGGTTCTTGAAGGCAAGGAACTTCCCATCGCCGATTTTAAGGACTTTATTACAGTAGCTAAAGTATATGCTGATGGCCATCACCATAAAAAAGAGGAGCAAATCCTCTTTCGCGAAATGCTCAACGAGATGGGCGATATGGCCGTAAATATCATCAAGAACGGCATGATTGTCGAGCATGAAATGGGACGCTACCGCATCATGGAATTAGAGCGCACCTTGAATGATTTCGCCAATGAGCCAAATACGATGAATAAGCTCTTTGTCATCACCAATGCCGTTAGCTGGGCAGACCTTTTAGAACATCATATCCAAAGGGAAAACAATGTCGTCTATCCGCTTGCACGGCGCAGCTTGAAAAAAGAAACGCTGCAGCTTGTCGCCTCCGAATCAATGGCTTTTGAAGAAGATGAAAAAGAAAAAGAAAAAAGAGACATGGCCCTTTCTTTGCTAAAAAATTTGCAAGAAAAATACTAAAAAAAGCTTCCAGCCAATTTAAGCTGGAAGCTTTTTTCATGCTTTCTGCAAAAGGGCACCCGGGCCATCATTGGCGACAGATACACCTGCCTGTTTGAACGTCTTCATGTCATTAAGCATGGCTAAGGCGGCACCGATAAAAACTCTGCCGCTTCTGACACAAATTTTTCTGCTTTGCGGCGGAACTGTAAAAAATTTGCGGCAACTTATTTCATAATCAAAAAGCATTTCTTCCTTTTTTAAAACATCATCTAAAGTCGGCTGTCCTTTTCTTAAAATCACTGCCAAATCGGCAGCAATTTTCTCAAGCTCACCCAAAGAATGTAAAGGCTTTGTCAGATTATCAATGCGCTCCTGACAAATGGCGCGCACATTTTCAGCTTCGGCAAATGAAAAATCTTTTACTTCCTGGGGCAAAAGCACTCCCTCATCGTCTTCTTGCCAAGGCATAGCCAAAAGGCGCATGACAATTGCCGAACCAGCCATCTCGCTCAGTTTAAGGCCAAGGTCAAAGTAAGGATAAAAGCCAAGCTTAAAAAGCGCAGCGCGATGCGCAGGCTCGCCAGAAATATGAGAGGGCAATAAATTTTGGACACAGGCTAGATTTACGGCCTGAGCAATAAGCGCGGCGGCCGCTGTATTAAAGCCATCTAAGACAACCATTTTGCCACATTCATGCGCACCTAAAATTATTCCGGCCAAAAAGCCAAATTCAAATCCCCCTACTTTAGAAAGAACATCTATGCCATCTGCAGCATCGGGCCTATTTTTTAAAAGCCCTTCCTTTACTACATTTACCTTTACTTTCAGGTGCTCATCTGAAATATTGGTGCCTCGCCCCGTTGCCTCCTCAGGAGAAAGCTGGCAAAAACAGCTCACCATAGCCGCGCTGGAAGATGTATTGCCAATTCCCATTTCGCCGAGCAAAAAGCAATCCACGCCTTCTTTGGCCATTTTCTGGGCCATATTCCGGCCGCTTACAAGACATTTTTCTGCTTGTGCGCGCGTCATTGCCGCACCTTGGGTAAAATCACTCGTGCCAAAGCCAATTTTTTTATCAATGAGACCTATTCCATATAGACTGCTCATATCGGCGGCTATGCCCACGTCGACGACATAAAGCTCCGCCTCTGCATATTTGCTCATGGCATTAGCAACGGCACCCTGGGATTTTAGATAATTTTCCGTCATCTGCACCGTCGTTTCAGGCGGATAGGCACTAATGCCCAGCTTAGCTATGCCGTGATCGCCACAAGCTACAATTGCCGCTTTTTTCATTTTTTGCCACTGAGATGGCGGCAAAATAGAGCTAACACGGCAAAAAAGGTCAGACAGACTGCCATACTGCATTTTATGCTCTTTACTAGCAAAAAATTTCTTTACATTCATCTTCTCTTTCAATTATCCTTTCGGCACCTGTTTAATGCTCAAGCCTATTCTATTGCGTTTTGCATCAACGCTTATCACCAATACATCAACTACCTGTCCCACAGAAAGAACATCAAGAGGATGCTTAATATACGAATTGCTGATTTCCGATATATGAACAAGTCCTGCCGTCTTGATACCAATATCAATAAAAGCGCCAAAATCAGTAATATTGCGCACCGTGCCGCGCATCACCGTTCCAACTTTTATATCATCGAGGCTTACAATAGCCTTTCGAGTTAAAGGCTGCGGCAAATCGCTGCGCGGGTCACGCCCCGGACGCGCTATGGCTTCGGCAATATCGCGCAGTGTAGGCTCTCCCGCCTCTAGCTTTTTTGCCATGCAGGAAAAATCAACTTTCAAAAGGACCTTGCGCAATTTTTCCAGCCGCTCGGCGGAAAGAATGTCCAAAGTCTCAAAGCCAAGCGCCGCCAAAAAACGCGCTGTCAAATCATACGATTCAGGATGAACCGGCGTATTATCAAGCGACACTTTCCCGCCTTTTATCCGCAAAAAACCTGCACATTGCGTAAATGCCGCTTTTCCCAGACGCGGTACTTTTAAAAGCTGCTTTCGCTCTGCAAAGCGACCATTGGCATCGCGATAGGCAATGATGTTCTTGGCAACTGTCGCATTGATACCCGAAACATATTTCAAAAGAGCTGCCGATGCCGTATTGAGTTCTACGCCCACATGATTGACCGCTGATTTTACAACAATATCAAGTGCACTTGCTAATTCCTTCTGGTCAACATCATGCTGATACTGTCCGACGCCGATAGCCTTTGGCTCTATCTTGACCAGCTCGGCAAGCGGGTCTTGAACGCGCCGCGCAATCGAGACGGCACCGCGCACCGTTACATCGTACTGCGGCAATTCTTCAACAGCGAGCTTAGAAGCTGAATAAACAGAAGCTCCCGCCTCACTTGTCACAAGATAATGGATTTTAAGGTTGTGCTCTTTGATAAGCAAGGCAACAAACTGCTCCGTCTCATAAGAGGCGGTACCATTTCCAATAGATACCAAATCGACATTATATCGCGCAATAAGCTTTTCAGCCAAGCTATAAGCCTTCTGCTTTTCAGCTTCACTGCGCGTAATATAAAAGACGCTATGGTCTAATACCTGCCCCGTCGCATCGACAATGGCAACTTTGCAGCCTGTCCTATAACCGGGGTCAAGTCCCATGACGATATGTCCAGCCAAAGGCGGCTGCAAAAGCAGCTGGCGCAAATTCTTGCCAAAGACCTCAATCGCCTTTTGGTCGGCCTGTTTTGTCAGCTCCGCCCTTACTTCTCTTTCTAGGGCAGGAAACAAAAGGCGCTTATAGCCATCAATGAGTGCCGCCTTTAAATTTTCGGCAAAGGGCTTTTTTTCATCGACATTGCGGCAAAGCCACTTTAAACTCTTTTCAGTATCGACGGCCAGCTTAACCTTTAAAGCACCGCTCTTTTCGCCGCGATTAATCGCTAAAATGCGATGTGAAGGCAGAGACTTTACCGGCTCACTATAATCTTCATACATGGAAAATATGCCCTCGACATCATTTTCCTTTTCCAGCTGCACTTGCAAAATACCCTCGCGCCAAAATTCATCTCTAAAATGGGAGCGCACGGCCGCTTTTTCTGTCTCCATTTCAGCTATGATGTCCTGCGCTCCTTCAATAACCTCCTGCGGGCTTTGCGCCATATCTTCGTCGACAAATTCCGCAGCATAAAAAGAAGCGTCCTTTTCTCCTTCTTGACGCAAAAAACGCTCGGCTAAAGGCAAAAGCCCTTTAGAGCGAGCAATAGTCGCCCGCGTGCGCTTTTTAGGCTTATAGGGAAGATAGATATCTTCTAGCTCCTGAAGTTTTACGGCCCCTTCAATTTTTTCCAGCAAGTCAGCTGTGAGCTTCCCTTGCTCATCTATGCTCCTTTTAACCTCGTCTTGCCGCTTAACGAGATTGCGCAGATAATTTATTATTTCTTCTAAAGAATGAAGCTGCTCTTCAGTAAGCCCTCCCGTTGCCTCTTTGCGATAGCGCGCAATAAAAGGCACCGTATTTCCTTCATCTAATAATTTTACGGCATCTTTTGCTTGAAAAGTTTTTATGCCCAGCTGCTTGGCAGCCTCTATTTCAATTTGTTCAGCTTTCAAAAAAATTCCTCCTATTCCGGCAAGGATAAAAGATTATAGCGCAGCGCATAATCAACAAGCTCGCTTTTTTTGCTGATTTCGAGCTTAGTGAAAATGCGCGTTTTATACGTATCAATCGTCTTTAGGCTAAGATGCAGCGTCTGCCCTATTTCTGTCAAGGAATAGCCGCGCGCCATATAGCGCAAGACCTCGAGCTCTCGTCGACTCAAAAGCGTATAAGGGTCCTGGTGCTGCGCATCGAAATTGAGCATATTATTTAAGACAACGAGCGCGTTTTTGCTGCTCAAATACACTTCGCCATCCATCACCTTATTGATTGCGGTCGAAAGCTCCGTATCAAAAGCGCTCTTTTCCACATAGCCATCAGCGCCAGCAGCCATCGCTGCCTTTATATACTCCTCTTCCGAGTGCATGGTGAGCACGAGTATTTTCAGCCCGCCATATTTTTTGCCTACCTTTAATTTATGGATTATATCAATGCCGTTCATGCGCGGCATCGACAAATCAAGGACTAAAAGCTCGGCTTTACTTGGCAAGAGCTTTTCCAAAAGTTCTTCACCATCACAGGCCTCGCCCACTATTTGAATATTATTTTCTGCCTCTAAAAGCATTTTAAGGCCTGCACGCAAGATGGCGTGGTCATCGGCTAAAAAAACTTTAATCTTCTCCATGTTTTTTCTTTCTTCTTTCCGTCGGCATTAAAATGCGCAACATCGTTCCACGTCCTAAATTTGAACAGATTTTCAAAGTGCCATTTAAAAGTTCAACGCGCTCTTGCATGCCGTAAAGGCCCAAGTGACGTTTCTCTTTGGCTGTCTGCAAAATATCAGTCGACAGGCCGCATCCATCATCTTTAATCACCATCTCAATATCACCATTTTCCTTTAATGATAGCTTAACAGAAATATTTATAGCATGAGCATGGTGCACAATATTCGTGAGCGATTCTTGCAAAATGCGATAAAGGGCCAGGCGCTGATCATCCGATAATTTGAGCTCGTTTATCGCCTCGTCTGCCTCAAATTCAGCAATGAGCCCATTCATCTTTGCCGTATCAAAAACCTGCTGGCGGAAAACCTTCACTATATCAATATCGTCAAGGCTTGGCGGGCGCAAGTTGACAACCATCTCCCGCAATTCCTCTAAGACGGAAATGATGATGGTGCGCGTCGACTTGATGAGCTTTTGCTGCGTGGGACTTTCCTCATTATTTAAAAGCAATTTTAAATAAGCAAGAATTGAGGTAATCGACTGGCCAATACCATCATGCAGCTCTCGCGAAATTCGCTTGCGCTCATCTTCTTGCGCCGTAAAAAGCTTATGAATTAAAATGTCGCGGCTATGCTCTTTTTCCTGCAATTCTCCTAAGAGTTTTTTATTGTAATCGTCCTTCTTCTTTAAATCAATGGCCATTTCATTAAAAGTTTGCGTCAACTGTCCAAGCTCATCGTCGCCATGGTAATAAACTTTGACATTATAATTGTTGTTTTTTATTTTCTCAGCCGCTAAAGATAAAAAGCGTATTGGTGCTAAAATCTTCAGCAGCAAAAACCCCGTGCTGCACCAACGGCCAATTTTGGCCATGGTTTGTTCACGCGACTTCGCTAAGGTCGCGCAGTTCTTTTATGAACTTCTCGCGCTTTCACGCGAGCACAGACTATATCTTATCCTTCGGCTTTATCCGTTAAGGCCTGTCCGCTTCGAGGAGCTTTCCCCTACTTCCCTTTGGGAATAGTCGTTGAACTTTGCCCTGTTCGGGCCTTAGCTGCTGATTACCCATTAACAAGCACTTAGGCTTGCGCCTTATGCCATACAGCAAATTCTTTTTGCTTTCGCCACCATCGCACCTGACTTTTTTTCATGCCTATGCTGTGGTCTTGCTGCCTTTAGGGCGTCCCAGCAATTCAAACAGATACCGCGCTTTTTTCAAGCGCATTTCTGCGCTTGCTGACCTTTAGGCTCATATGCCTTTTAATCAGTGCGGCTAAAATGGTAATTGCAAGCCCAATAGCAATAAATCTGCTTATCGTCCGCATCAAAAAACTATCCATCGAACTATATGAAAGACCTACACAGACAAAACCTATCTTGCCATTATCTATGGGCAAGATAACCTGCTGAATATCTCCTTCATTGCTGCTAAAAGATTGCACTTTCTGCGCGCCTGAAAACGGCTCTATCATACGCGGCAAACTTGAAGGATAATTATTGCCAAAAGTATGAGCAATAATATGTCCGCGATAGTTGGCAATGATGATATAACGAACGTCAGAATTACTCGCCTTTACCTTATTGATGAGCTGCAAAAGCGAATAGTCATTATCCAAGATGATATCTTCATTGCCCAAAGTTGCTATATAAGATGCTATTTCGTTGCCGCGTTCATTTAGCTGTTCATGCAACGCTCCCTTTAGACCGCCATAAACAAAATACAAAAACAAGACGATAACAAAAGACAAGCTGAGCGTGACAACTGTAATAATTTTTGTATATAAGCCTGTCTTCTTCTTCATCGGTCTGTCATCACCTTATCGTATATTTTTTTGTACGGCTCATAAAGATGTGGCTGTGGCTCTACAAAACGGTCAATCATGATGTTTTGAAGTGACTTGCGCATCTTTTGGTCTTCGCCCATAGAAAAAAGAATTTGCTGCAGCTTCTCTTTCGTCTGTTCTGATAAGCCGCATCGCACGACGATAGGCCCTATCGGTATGCCAGAAATTTTTTGAAAAATCTTGATACCGGCCACAGCCTGCGGCTTTTCTCGCTGCAAAAGGTCATAGACAAGGCTATCAACACAAGCGGCATCGACGATTTTGTTCTTAACAGCCCAAATTGAGCGGTCATGACTTCCCGTATAAATGTAGTTGCTAAAATAATGGCTCGGCAGCGTATCATATTTTGACTGCAACAATTTGACAACACACATGTGTCCCGAATAACTGAGCGGGTCAGAAAAGGCAATCGACTTGCCGCGCAAATCGCTAAAATTATTAATTTTTGCCTGCGAAACACTCGTTATCAGATAACTTTGGTAGGTAAGCTTACCGTGGTATTTAATCATCGCCAAAATTTCTAAAGGCTGCATGCCATAGTACGAACAATAAGCGCCCGTCGACATAAAGGCCATATCCGCATCCCCCGTAGACAAAAGCTGCCCGATGTCCTTATAGCTGCGCCGCTGCAAGAGCACTGTCGGATAGCCCAATCTTTGACCAATATAATCGGCAAAAGCACGCCAATCCTCAATTGTGACATTTGGGGATATAACTGTGGATACAACGATGCGCAGCGGCCTGCCCTCTGACGTATCTGAGTCTTTTGTGTGAACTAGGGGTTTTCCATTGCCAAAGTCTATATAGCCATCGTAGTGATTTTGCTGCAGGCAATTCACCAGGTAAAAAATGGCGATAATTATCGCCGCAACAAGCAAATAGCGCTTATTTTTAAAATTCCATATTTTGTGCATTATAGACCTCAATCACGAAAGGGCCAGCGCCACCTCATAAAGGGAAGGCGCTGGCCCTTTCATTCTTCATTATTTTAATTATATAATATTCTCACGGATAAGACAAACAAATCGCCTTCCAAAATATCCTACAAGATTTCAGATAATATCTGATATAAAAATTATCTATAACATGGAATAATATATATATATATGACGTCATGCAATTTTATTTCATCAGCACGCCTGATAACAGGCCGCGCAGCGGTATCTTTATTACCGCGAAAATGGCAATAATTTTGGCAATATTTTAATTATATGAAAGGAGCTAAAATGTTTTCAGCTATTATCAACTTCTTTAAAGCGGGACCCGACAAGCCGCTCGTAACCAATGATAAAGAAAAGTTAAAATCCCTGTTTAATACAAAGCAGCGCAATCTTTTCGTCTCCATCACGCTCGGTTACGCCTTCTTTTACGTTTGCCGACTCAACTTTTCTGTCGTCAAAAAGCCGCTCATGGATGGCGGCGTTTTAAATGCTGACCAAATCGGTACGATGGGCATGGTCTTCTTCTTCGCCTATGCCATCGGCAAATTCATCAATAGTTTCATCGGTGACCGATGCAATATCAAGCATTATATGCCTTTCGGTCTTTTCATGGTTTCCGTCTTGTCCATTCTCATGGGTGTCGGCCTTCACTACTCGCTCATGATTTTCTTCTGGGGCCTCGTCGGCTGGTTCCAATCTTATGGTCCCGGGTCTTCCATCATCGCCCTTAATCAATGGGTATCCGGCAAAAAGCGCGGTACGTACTATGGTATCTGGTTTGCCAGCCATAATATCGGTGCTGGTCTTACCTACCTCGTCACAGCTGTCGTCGTTCTCGATTATGGCTGGCGAGCAGGTTTTTGGATTCCTGGTATCATCTGCCTCATCGCTTCCATTTTGATGTTTAAATTCATGTCCGACCGCCCGCGTGCTTGCGGTCTCCCCACCCCTTATGAAATAAGCGGTGAACCTGACCCGACAACTGCTACACAGGATAAGAGCATCGGTAGCTTGCAGCTTGAAGTAATCAAAAGCCCGGCTGTCTGGATTTTAGGTCTTTCCAGCGCTTGCTGCTATGTCACGCGCTATGCTATCGAAAGCTGGGGCATCGTCTTTTTGACCGCTGAAAAAGGTTATACGATGATTAGTGCTAGCTCCCTTTTGACCACCATGCAGTTTGCCGGTATTTTCGGTACCTGTCTTTGCGGCTGGATTTCTGATAAATTCTTCAATCACAAAAGAAATATTCCCTGCTTACTCTTTGGTCTCTTCTACGCTGGCGCCGTTGCTGCCTTTGTCTGGGCTCCTGTCGAATGGAAGTGGGTTGACTGGGTCAGCATGTGCGTCTACGGTTTCACCATGGGTTCTCTCGTCTGCTACCTTGGCGGTCTCATGGCTGTCGACCTTTGCCCCAAGCGCGCCACCGGTGCCGCAATGGGCATGATTGGTCTTTTCAGTTACATCGGTGCTGCTTTGCAAGAAAAGATTAGCGGCTTTTTAATCAACTCCAGCAAAGTAATCGTCGATGGTCATACTGTCTATAACTTCCAAAGCGCTTCTTACGTTTGGGTCGGAGCTGCCATCTTATCCATGCTCCTAGCCCTTCTAGTTTGGAATGCTAAAGCTAAAGAATAAAAAGTTTCCCTTCTTCAAATCATATAAACAGCGAAAGAGCCGGCAAATAATCACTTGCCTGATATTTGCCGGCTTTTTTAACCCCTAAAAAAGGAGAATTTTCATGAAAAACAAAAAATTTTTAATCATTCCACTTGTTGTGGCAACAATGTGCCTTGGTACGCAAACCTACTCTCCTTCTTCTGTTCAAGCAAAAGCGACATTTGACGTATTTGACTTTGAAGCACATCGCGGCGGCCGTGATGCCCGTCCCGAAAATACGCTCTACTCCTACGCCTATGCCATGGAAATGGGAGCAACGACCATAGAATGCGATATGCAGTTCACAAAAGATGGTCAAATTGTCATGAGCCACAATCCCATCTTGAATCACGATATAACCAAAGATAAAAACGGCAATTATGTACCCAAGGGAAAATATGACATACGCCAGATGACCTTAAATGAAATCGAACAATTCAATGTCGGCGTCATGAATCCAAAAAATGGCGAATACTACGATATTCACGGCCGAACTCAAGTCGTACACGATGCAAAAATCCCTACGCTCGAAGAACTCTTTCAGCTTGCACAGCAATATGGCGACAAGAATATAAAATTCAATATTGAAGCCAAGCTCTATCCCGACCCTGCCAGCGAAGGATATGCTCACAACGCTAATATGGTCAAATTTTTGACTAAATTCAATTCTATCGTCAAAAAATACCACATGGAAGACCGCGTCGTCTTACAATCTTTCGATTGGGCTGCTTTAAAGGAAATGAAGAAAATCAACCCTAATATTGCCACATCTGCTCTCTGGCAGGAACAACCATCTTGGGGACGTGATAGCGAATCGCTGCGCAGCTTTGAAAAAGAAAAATCGCCCTGGCTTGCTGGATTAGATATGAAAGACTTCAAAGGCGACCCCATAAAAGCTGCTCATGCAATAGGTGCTGACATCGTCTCCCCCTATTATATGGAACTTTCCAAACAGGAAGTCGATGAAGCCCATGCACTCGGCATGAAAGTCGTCCCATGGACAGTAAATACGAAAAAAGATATGGAAATGCTTCTCGACATGGGAGTTGATGGCATAATCTCCGATAAGCCATGGCTCTTGCGCGAAGTGCTAGAAAAACGCCACATAAAGCTTCACACCCCTATAATAAAAACAGATAGCCCCTATCATCTTTCTCCTAACCATATTGAGGCAAAAGCCAATTCTCATAAGGCAGGTAATGATGCCGCTTATTAATAAAAAAACAGGAAAGCAAATGCTTTCCTGTTTTTTTAATTACTCTAAGCAATTAATATTTAGCAAAAAAGTTCTTAATCCCATTAAAAATCCCTTGGGCCACTTTTTGCTGACCTTCTGGAGACATTAAAAGCTTTTCTTCCACTGGATTTGATATAAACGCCGCTTCAACTAATGTTGCGGGCATATCGGTGTGCTTAACGACATAAAAATTGCAGCTGCGCGTGCCGCGGTCTGGTCTTTTTATCTCCGCCACGAGCGCCTTTCTCACACATACAGCAAGTTCTTCGCCCAGCTTATTATTGCTTTGGTAATAATATGTCGATGTACCATCGGCTGAAGGGTCGACGAAGGAATCATTGTGGATACTAAGGAAGATATCGGCATGTGCGCGATTGGCAATATCACAGCGCGCCTGCAATTCAGCCGCATCACTAGCCGTAGGCGAAGCCACGGAAGTATCCGTTGTACGCGTCATAATAACCTTAGCTCCCGCATCTTCTAAGAGCTTGCGCAGCTTGAGCGAAATGCCCAAAGTAGCCTTTTTTTCCATACCGCCATTAGGCCCTAATGCCCCTGAATCATTGCCGCCATGGCCGGGGTCGATGGCAATAATCTTACCGGCAAGCCCGGGGGAAAAAGGATGATTGTGGTCTTTTGACATGCCACCAGCTGGCAAAATTGCCCCTTGCGAAGCGGGCAAAGGCTGCGGCTGTGGCAAAATAGTGATAGGCGGCGATACAACCGGTGCAGATGATATAGGAGGCAAGACGCGGCGCGGCGTCCTTTTCACTGCCTGTGGCATGGAATTGGCTAAGTTGCCAAAATCCATCACGACGCGATATGGCACGCTGCCATTACTTATAGAAAATACATCATAGCCACTTTTCGGCAATGGCGTATATACGACTATGCGAACGATATTTGGTTCAAATTGCCCCACCTTGACCTTTTTCACAAAGCGGCTGTTCACGGTAAATTCTCTCTTGCAAGAAGGCGTTAAAACGGCCTCATGCAAATCGATGACTACCCTATCTGGTGCGCGCAACCCAAAACTTTTATAATCCACCTCGCGGTCAGCGTCAGCTACGATACGCACTTTGGCATTATCAACGCCGACGCGCAAATCCTTAATTTGAGCATTAGCAGCAAATGCAGCTGCACTGCAGCAATAGAGCAAAAAAAGCATCATAAGTGGTACAATGGCACAAAATCGTTTCATAAATTACCTGCTGCCCAAAATACGGGCAGTTCTTCCTTTCTTGTAAATTATACACACGGCCAACAAAGCCGCACAGGCCGTGATGCGTTTACATAATATTTTATAACAGATTGCCAAAAAACACAAAAATCCACGGCGAATTTTAAAAGCTCATTGACAAAAAATATATGCAAGTGAAATTTATTAAGCGAGATTCATTTGTGCAAGTGCATTGACTTCAAGAGCAGCTTCATAATATGATATAATATAAGATATAAATCTATATTTAAAACCGCAATTGCGGTATATTTTTCAGAAAGTACGAGGTATGCCTTTGGTAAAAAGATTACAAGAAAAAAAAGCTATATTTATCGATTTTTTTAAAGATGAGGCCTCTAGCGGCGTAATACTACTCCTGTTCGCCATCGTTACCTTACTCTTGGCAAACAGTTCTTTAGAAAATTCTTATAATAAATTGCTCCATCTGCACTTTGCCATTGGGAATTTTAATCTTTCCCTTTTGCACTGGATTAATGATGCTCTCATGAGTATCTTCTTCTTTGTTGTCGGGCTTGAAATAAAGCGCGAATTTCTCTTTGGCGAATTAAAATCCCTCTCGGCAACTATTTTGCCCATCGCAGCCGCAATAGGCGGCATGATTGTGCCCGCCCTTTTATATTTGCTCTTCAACTTTCATGCTGATACGCAAATTGGCTGGGGCATTCCAATGGCCACCGATATAGCCTTCTCGCTCGGCGTTTTGACCATTGCCGCTAAAAATGCACCGCGCTCCGTCGTTATTTTTCTCACGGCACTTGCCATTGTCGATGACTTAGGTGCCATCATTGTCATTGCGCTATTTTATAGTACAGATATTTCTTTTTTACATTTGGGATTAGGGCTTTTAGCGCTTTTAGGCGGTATCTTATTAAACCGCTGCCGCACAAATCATTTTTTGCCTTATCTCGTAGTCGGAATTTTCATGTGGATAGAATTTTTTAAAACCGGCATCCATCCGACTATTGCAGGGGTAGCTTTGGGGCTTCTCATCCCCGCACATGAAAATGCGGATATGGGAAAATCTTTGCTGCATAGTTTAGAGCATCGTCTTGCACCTTTGTCATCACGCTTCATTATGCCCATCTTTGCTCTTGCTAATGCTGGCGTTACCATTGATTTTTCCCATCTGGGGCAGCTTTTGTTCACGCCCGTCACTTTCGGCATCATCTGCGGCCTCTTCATCGGCAAGCCGTTAGGCATCTTTGGCATGACTTATCTGATGTTTAAGACAAAACTTGCCTTTTTGCCCGAAAATACGCGCAACTCATCATTTTTGGCGGCTGGAACGCTAGGGGGAATAGGCTTTACTATGTCTTTATTCATTGCCACGCTGGCCTTTGCTGAAATTCCCGAATATCTATCTGAAGCCAAAATAGGTATCATCACAGCCTCCGTTCTTTCCGGCCTCGTCGGCTTTTGTGCTTTCAAATTCTTGCCGACAGGCGGTGCCAAAAAGGCAGACTAAGCTATCCTAGCCGCCTTAGAACCTTTTTTCGATTTTCAATAAATTTACTATGCCACTTTTTTCGCTCCAGCGGATTTTGGCACAAAGATAAAGGAGTTTTTTACATGGAGCCTACCAATTTTATCAAAAAAGCGGTTGTTAACATCACCGTTGTCGGCGTGGGCGGCGCCGGCATCAGTGTTATCAAACGCTTAAAAGCCGAACAGCAGCAAATCGGGCTCATCACGGCTGACACTGATGAACGCCACTTAGAAGTTGCCAAAAAAGCTTCCATCGAAACATTACAGCTCGGCAAAGAAGTAACAAAAGGACTTAGCTGCGGCGGCAAAGTAGAAGTTGGGGAAACAGTTGCAAAAAATGATTCCAAATCCATCAAAAATATGCTGCAAGGCTCTGATATGCTTTTCATCACCGCCGGAATGGGCGGCGGCACGGGAACTGGTGCTGCCCCTGTCGTTGCCGAATGTGCTCATGAAATGGGAATTTTGACGGTAGGCGTCGTAACCATTCCCTTCACCTTTGAAGGAATGAGGAAAAAGCGCACGGCCTTTGCAGGCATAGAAAAAATGCGCCGCCATCTCGATGCCCTTATCATCATTCACAATGATAACCTCTTAAAATTGGGAAAAGATAATAAGAAACTCTCTCTTGTCACAGCCTTCCACCTTGCCGATAACGTGCTAAAACAGGCTATCAGCTGCGTGACGGAACTCATTTTGGAAGTTGGCCTCATCAATGTCGACTTTGCCGATATTCGCTCCATCTTCAGACAAAATGATAATACAGAAGCCCTCTTGGGCATCGGCGAAGATACGAATGCCCTGCGCTCCGTCCAAAAGGCTATAACAAGTCCGCTCATCGAAAGAAAAATAGATGGCGCGCGCGGCATTATCCTAAATATCAATGCCAGTGCCGACCTTACACTATCTGATATTAATGAAGCTGCTAAATTCATCAACGAGGTTACTGACCCCGACTGCAACGTTATTTTGGGCACTGTCATCGTTGAGGGACTCAATTGCGTGCGCACGACAATCATTGCTACCGACTTTGTCGATGACGATAAGATGCAAAGCGCAGCTAAAGAAGAGCCTTCAACTGCCAAAGAAGTGCCAGATGCCCCTAAAATTGAACTTCCCTCGTTTATGAAAAAAAATTGAGGTAAAAAATGCAAGAATATTTCATGCGCTCTTCTCTTCTTTTGGGAGAAGAAGCCCTAAAGCGTTTAAAAGACAAAAAAGTTGCCATCTTTGGCCTTGGCGGCGTAGGTTCTTATGTCGCAGAAGCCCTTGCCCGAACTGGCGTAGGTGCCTTCTTGCTCGTCGATGATGACACAGTCTCTAAAAGCAATATCAACCGCCAGCTCTTTGCCCTCTCGAGTACGGTTGGCAAAAGAAAAGTTGATGTGGCCAAAGAGCGCCTTTTAGACATCAATCCCCTGCTTAAAATAAATGTTAAAGGCGAACGTTACCTGCCCGAAACGGCAATAAATTTTGACCTTTCCGACTGTGATTTCATCGTCGATGCCGTCGATACGCTAGAGGCCAAAGTTTCACTTGTTCTCATGGCGCAGCAGCTAAACATTCCCATCATCAGCAGTATGGGAGCGGGAAATAGGCTTCGTCCTGACCATTTTCATCTTTCAAGCCTTGATAAAACCTCTGTCTGCCCGCTTGCCAAGAGGCTTCGGCAAGCCTTGCGCCGCAAAGGGTACAATCTAAAAGAACTCATGGTCGTCTATTCCGACGAAATTCCCGTCCAGCCTGATGAAAAAGGACAGCTCCTAGCACAAGAAACGGAAAAGTCCGCCAAAAAACCGCTTGGCAGTCTCGCTTTCGTCACGGGAGCGGCAGGTTTACTGCTTTCTAGCGGCGTAATTGACATCTTATTACAAGATTGAACCTCCCCCACTTATAGAAGTGGGGGATTCTTGAGAAGTCTGATACACG
>JAHHSR010000028.1 GCA_020025075.1 Pectinatus sp.
AGCACAGACTATATCTTATCCTTCAGCTTTACCTGCTAAGGCCTCATCCACTTCCACAGCCAATCGCTTGCTGCGTACTCCCCTCGGGAGGGATAGTCGTTGAAGTTTCTCCTGTTCGGAGCTTACCTGCTGATTGCCCAATCTCTTGCATTTTCTGCCCTCACGATTACCTTTATTTCAAGATTGCGTTGTGGCTGCAAGAGCTCTAAGAGGTTTCCAGCAATTCAGACGCTGTCCGGTACGGCCTCTTATCCGTATCTACATATATATTTTTATATATGCTGACTATTGCTCGCTTTACTCAATAGCTGATGCTATGCACAAAGCTCGCTCCAATCAAAGCAGATGCCAATTTTATCTTTGAGCACAACCAAGCCCATAATTCGGCGCAGCTGCTCAAAACGGCAGCCCACTTCCATTCCCTTGCCGGCCATTGTCTCCAAGAGCACCATGGTCTTTTGCTCAGGACGCAAGATTTCGTTGAGGCATTGGGCAATGAGTCTTTCCCCTGCTTCATAGCCCTGACGCAGATGATTGCCGGGATGAAAATTATAGTAATTGCCGGGCAAATACTCCATGCGTTCCAAATCGCCACGCAAGACATCGCGAGCAAAACGGCGCGTATCTTCCTTATCAGAGGCTGCATTAACTGTATACGGTGCATGGGCGACGAGCTTTCCCATATCATTTTCTTTGAGATAAAAAGCAAAACCTGCCATATCTTCTTTATCCAGAGCTTTTGCCTGACCACCGCGCGGATTGCGCAAAAAAAACGAACAGGTATTTGCTCCCAAAGCGGTCATGTGTTTTCCCAGTGCCAAAAAGCCTTTTGACGATGAGAGATGACAGCCAATAGCAAGTTCTTCTTTCATCTTTTCTTTCCTTTCTTGATTGCCGCCAAAAACGCATACGGCACAGAAAGATTTCCCTCATAACCAGAGCCAAGCTCTATGCCCGGCCTATTTTTACCGTGAAAATCACTGCCGCCCGTTGCCAAAAGGTCATATCTTTCAATCATCTGCGCAGCAAAAGCAGCATCATCTTCACTATAACTTGGATAATAGCGCTCCATAGCGTCTAGCCCCCGGCTCACCAAATCACCGATGGCCATTTCCTGTTCCTCGCGATTAAGGCCTTTAAGGCCAATCCGCTTGTGGAAATGCGCCAGAGAAATAATGCCGCCTGCACCGTGCACGCCTTCAGAAAGCTCGTCAATGCTTATATTCTTATCCGCACCGAGCTCATCTAAAGCTGGCGTTAAATATTTATCCCATACCGATTGCACTTTTTCTTCAATATTTAAGCTGACGAGATAGCGCATAATCGCATAGCGTTCTATGCCGCAGCCGGGGTAGACAAATTTTTCTACTTCTCCTTTAGAAATATCAATTCCCTTTTTCCGAATGAGTTCAATCACTTCATCGGCCATCGCTTCTTTTTGCCTTCTTATCTTGCGATAAAGTGCCTGAAAAGAAGGAGCCTCTGACTCAAAGCACAAGGATACGACATGTATTTTCCTTCCTTTATAATCAACCGAGGCTTCCATGCCATTAATAAACTCTATATCTTCCTCCCGTGCCGCCTTTCTTGCTGCTGCAAGACCGCTTATCGTGTCATGGTCGGTAAGGGCGAAAGCTAAAAGCCCCCTTTTTTTGGCCAAAGAAACAAGTTCTGCCGGAGAAAAGGTGCCATCAGACATCGTAGAATGAACATGCAAGTCAATTTTTTCCATATTACCCCTTCTTTCTCTTATATTAGTGTGCAGCCTTTTGCGCTGCAAAAAAATTGTAAACAGCATTTGCCGCAGCTTTCGTCATTGCCGGAACTACTGCAAGCTGCTCGCAAGAAGCCGCTTTGATAGCTTCAAGGCTGCCAAAAAAATCCCAAAGCGCCTTGCGCCTTTTCGGTCCAATGCCTTCAATATGGTCTAAGATAGAAACAAGATTTCGCCGATTGCGCAGTTTGCGATGATACGTTATCGCAAAGCGATGCGCCTCATCGCGGATGCGCTGCACGAGATAAAGGGCACCGCTGCCGCGTGGCAAAATCACGGGGTCGCTCTCCCCTTCCTTAAAAATATATTCAAACTGCTTGGCAAGCCCGACAACCGGCACAGAAAAATGGCCTGCACCGCGAATGATTTTAAGGGCAGCGCTAAGCTGGCCCTTGCCGCCATCAATGATGATAAGGTCTGGCAGCGACCATTTTTCCTTGACATAGCGACGCTGCGTTACCTCTTGCATTGACAAAAAGTCATCGGGCTTTCCCTCTGTCGCAATGAGCTTAAAACGGCGATAATCAGATTTTTTTGCCTTGCCATCTTCAAAAACGACCATCGAAGCCACCGTCTCGGAGCCTTGAATATGAGATATATCAAAGCATTCCATGCGGCGCGGCGCCTTTTCAAGGCCCAGGTATTCGCCAAGCTGCACCATGGCCCGCTTTAAATCCTGCTCTTTTTCTTCAGCCCGGTTTTGCAAATCGCTTAGGTATTTTTGGGCGTTTTCTTCGGCAAATTTTACTAAATCACGCTTCATGCCGCGCTGCGGCACCAAAAGCTTCACTTTTTTATCATAAGTCCTAGCTAGCCATTTTTCAAGAAGCGCACCTTCTTTTAAGGCAAAAGGAAGCAAGATACTGTCTGGACACGATGCCGCACATTCGTAATACTGTTTAAAAAATGCCGTAAGCACCGCCTCATCCGCTTCATCAGATGCATTTTCCAATAAATAGTGGCTGCGCCCCAGCATTTTCCCCTGTCGAACGTAAAAAACCTGCACGCATAGGCCAATATCTGAACGAGAAAGGCCAATGATGTCCTTATCCTCTTTTTCCGCCAAAAACATCTTTTGCTTCTCCACCGTCTTTTTGACAGCGACTAATTGGTCGCGCAAAAGTGCCGCCCGCTCAAAATCGAGTACCTCGGCCGCTTTCTCCATTTGCCTTTTAAGGCGTTTTTCGACAGCCTCGCTTTTTCCTTCCAAAAACATGATGACCGTATCAATCATCTTTTTATACTCTTTTTCGCCCACCTTGCCAGCGCACGGCGCCAAACAGCGCTTAATATGATATTCAAGACAGGGACGCGAGACATTCATATTCTTACAGGTACGCAAGCAAAAAGTGCGCTGCATAAGGCGCATGCTCTCTTTGGCGGCACCGGCATTGGCATAAGGGCCAAAGTAGCGCGCGCCGTCATTTAAGACGCGATGCGTCATAAAAAGGCGCGGATAGACCTCGTTTACCGTTACCTTAATATATGGATATGATTTATCGTCCTTGAGACTGATATTGTACTTGGGGTGATGTTTTTTTATCAGATTGCACTCTAAGATTAGTGCTTCAAGCTCTGACCCTGTAATAATCGTCTCGAAGTCAGCAATATGATTGACCATCGAAATGACCTTCGGGCTATGGTTCTTATTGCTCTGAAAATATTGCCTGACCCTATTTTTAAGCACAATGGCCTTGCCGACATAGATAATCTTGCCCTTTATATCGCGCATGATATAAACGCCGGGCTTTTCGGGCAGACAGCGCAGCTTCTGGGCCAATAGTTCATTCACATCAATCACCTCTAACTTTCCAGGCTCTTATCATACGCCTTTTGCCACAGAAAAAAAAGTCTTGTCCTCGGCAAATCACTCTAAAAAAAGGATTATTTGCCCTAAAATAGAAATATAATAAGTTATGGATATAAATTTTAGAAAACTTTATTGGATTTGGAGGAAAAGCATCGTGAACAGAAATGAACCTTGCTGGTGCGGCAGCGGCCAAAAATATAAGCGTTGCCATCTAGACTTTGATGAAAAAATTGCTGCTTTCCCAATTGATTATAAAAAAGACCAGTGCCGTCCGCCGCATGAAATAATCAAGACTCCTGCCGACATTGAAGGCATAAAAAAAGCGGGGGTCATAAATGACGGTGCCCTCGACCTCATCGCCCAAAATATCAAGGCGGGCATGGATACTCTTACCCTGAATGACATGGCTGATGCTTTCATTACCAAGCATGGCGGCATTCCCGCTTGCCTCAACTATGAAGGCTATCCCAAGAGTATCTGCATCTCTATAAACAATGTCGTCTGTCATGGCATTCCCTCTAAAGACACCATTTTAAAAGACGGCGATATTGTCAATGTCGACATAACGACAATTTTTAATGGTTACTTTGCTGACGCTTCGCGCATGTTCATGATTGGCAATGTCTCGCCCGAGACCAAAAAGCTCGTTGAAGTGACGCGCGAATGTATGGAACTTGGCATTGCCGCCGTAAAACCTTGGCATTTTCTCGGTGATGTCGGCGCAGCAATAGAAAAACACGCCCACCAAAATGACTATTCCGTCGTTACAGCCTTAGGCGGACACGGCGTGGGCAAACAATTCCACGAAGAACCCTTCGTCAACCATACCGGCAAGAAAGATACGGGCATGCTCCTTGTACCTGGCATGGTCTTTACGGTAGAGCCAATGATTAATATGGGTTCTTATGATGTCTTTATTGATGCTGATGACGGCTGGACCGTCTACACTAAAGACGGCTCTTTATCCGCCCAGTGGGAAAAGACCATCTTGGTCACAGATACCGGCATCGAAGTCTTGGCTAAATAGGCATCTGAAAGGATTTTTATGGCTAACGAGCAAAAAGCATCCATCATCAAAATGAACCGCGTCTGCAAGACATATGAAAACGGTACGATTGCACTAGAAAATATCAATGTAGATATTAAGCGCGGCGAATTTGTCTTCATCGTCGGCAGCAGCGGCTCCGGCAAATCGACCTTTATCCGCTTGCTGCTGCGCGAAGTAATTCCCAACGCCGGCACCTTACTCGTCAACGGCTACAATGTCGAAAAAATGCAGCGCGGACAAATTCCCTACCTGCGACGCAGTTTAGGCGTTATCTTTCAGGATTATCGCCTGCTCCCCAATAAGACCGTCTATGAAAATGTGGCCTTTGCCATGCGAGTCATCGAAGCGCCGCGACGCATCATCTTGCGGAGCGTCAACAGTGTGCTCGAAGTAGTCGGCCTGCGCGAAAAATACAAATGCTTTCCCCATCAGCTCTCCGGCGGCGAACAGCAGCGCGTGGCTATTGCCCGCGCCATTGTCAACAATCCCTCTTTGGTCATCGCCGACGAGCCGACTGGCAACCTCGACCCTGAAACATCATGGGGCATTATGGATATTTTTCAGCGCATCAATAAATCCGGCACGACAATTGTCATGGCAACGCATGACAAAAACATCGTCGACACCATGCAAAAGCGCGTCATTGCCATTGACAAAGGGCATATTGTTCGCGACGATTGCTACGGGGGGTATGGTTATCTATGAATTATCAGACAGTTGAATATTTTATCCGCGAGGTAATGCTCTCATTTAAGCGCAACAATTGGATGGCGCTTGCCTCTGTGCTCACCGTAACAATTTCCCTTTTTATCCTCGGCATGTTTTTCATCATTATCTTAAATCTTAATCAGATGGCCTCTAACCTCGAATCGCAAGTCCAGATAAGCGTTTATCTAAAAAATGGCCTATCGCAAAAGGAAACGCAGGCGCTAGGCAAAAAAATTGCTGCTTTAAATGGCATTGAGACAGTAAAATACGTCTCCAAAGCGCAAGCAATGGAACGCTTTCAAAAACAGCTTGGCGACCAAAAATACCTTTTGACAGCACTTGATAATACCAATCCCCTGCCAGACTCTTTTGAAATTACGGTAGAAAATCCCAATACGGTAAAGGATATTGCCGAAAAAATCCAATCTTTTTCCGGCGTCGATACAGCTGTATTCGCTCAAGATGTCGTTGAACACCTCTTTGACATTGCGCGCATGATTCGCATCATCGGCTTTTCCATCATGGCCGTATTGGCAGGAGCGACAATTTTCATCATTTCTAACACTATTCGGCTGACTGTCTTTGCAAGGAGAAGGGAAATAGCCATCATGAAATACGTCGGCGCTACCGACTGGTTTATCCGCTGGCCTTTTTTGCTAGAAGGGGTGCTCTTGGGCTTTATTGGCGGCATTATTGCAGCTTTTCTGCTCAATATAACGTATACAGCCCTAACGGAAAAAATCTACCACACCATCGCCTTTTTCCCGCTTATTGCCCTTTACCCGTTTTTGCATTACGTTGCCTTGAGCACAATCTTGAGCGGCATTGCCATTGGCGCTTTGGGAAGCACAATTTCTATTAAGCGCTTTTTAAAAGTGTAGGTGCCTGCCTTGAAAAAACATCTCTTGCAACTAACAGCGGGTGCCCTGGCC
This sequence comes from Pectinatus sp., assembly GCA_020025075.1. Taxonomy (GTDB): domain Bacteria; phylum Bacillota; class Negativicutes; order Selenomonadales; family Selenomonadaceae; genus JAHHSR01. The sequence continues at coordinate 6,273 of JAHHSR010000028.1, forward strand.
ATCCTTTTCGTCTTTGGCACGGTTAATGCGCAATCTTTGGAGCAAAAACTCAACACGATAAAACATGAGGCTGCTACCAAGCAGGCACAAATTCAAAATGCCAAGCAAAAGGAACAAACCATCTCCGAACAGATGCGTACCCTTTCTGAAAATGCCGCCTCAGCGCGAGCAGCATACGATGAAACGAAAAAGCAGCTGGATACGACTAAAGCACAAATCGATAAAAATGAGAAACTGCTCCAAAATACACAGGAAAATCTCAAAAAGCGCAAAAAAATTCTTGATGAGCGCGTGCGCTATATCTATATGCACGGTCAAATAAGCTACGTCGATGTAATCGCTGGCGCGAATAGCTTTTCTGACTTTCTGGCGCGCCTTGACCTTATCAAGCGCATTATTCAGTATGATTACAACCTCATCCATACCGTTCTTGATGAGCAAAAAACAATTTTAAAAACACAAAAAAGCCTTGAAGCTGACCGGGCCAAACGGGAAAAGCTCGCCTATGAAGCCAAGCAAAAGTACGACCTTTTGCAAGAGCAGCAACAGCAAAAAAAGGCTCTTTTAGACAAAATAAAAAGTGACCGTGCGACAGCTGAGCGAGCTTATAGTGAGCTTTTAGCCGCCTCCAAGCAGGTACAAGAGCTCATCTTAAATTATAATAGCTCCAATTATTCATCTGCTTCTGTCAGCGGCAGCGGTCAGATGATTTGGCCCATCTCCGGCCCTATCACTTCTCCATTTGGCTGGCGTATGCACCCCATTTACGGGCGGCGCATCTTCCATAGCGGCATTGATATCGGCGGCGAATATGGACTGCCCATTCATGCAGCAGCAAGCGGCACGGTAATCTATGCCGGTTGGATTTCTGGCTATGGCAATGCTGTCATCATCAGCCACGGCGGCGGCCTGGAAACGCTATATGGCCATAATGAATCGCTTTGCGTTTCACGCGGCCAGCACGTTGCGCAGGGACAAGTTATCGCACATTGCGGCTCAACTGGTAATTCCACCGGACCGCACTGCCACTTTGAAGTGAGAAGAAATGGCTCGCCGGTAAATCCGCTCAATTATCTATAAAAGGAAAATATGAAAACCAATAAAAAATTTTTAACGGCTTTGGGCCTGGCTTCCTTCTTGACGGGCGCTATAAGCGCCCTTGCCGCACTGTATTTTTTCTTTGGGCTAAGCAGCTACAACCCCATAAATTTAGCGCGCTTTTTTGGCGCCTTGCACCTTATCGAAACAAAATATGTGGGCAAGATTGACGAGGATGCCCTCTTTAATGGTGCCATCAACGGCATGGTAAAATCACTAAATGACCCGCATTCTCTTTATCTCAACCCCAAGTACTACAAGATGCTCATGGAAGAAACTGAAGGAGAATTCGGCGGTATTGGCATTGTCATGCAGTATGACCCGAAGACAAAAGCCATCTCCGTTATCGATGTCCTAAAAGACACCCCTGGTGCCAAGGCCGGCGTTGAAGTAGGCGACCAGATTCTCGCTGTCAATGGCACGCCTGCTACTGATATGTCTTACGATGAAGTTGCTTCCCACATTCGCGGCCCCATCGGTTCAAAGGTAACACTTACGCTTGGCCGAAATGAGCAAAAAATAAAGCTTACTATCACGCGTGCCGCCATTCAGGTATCAACTGTATCTTCCCGCATGATTGACGGCGACATTGGCTATATTCGCATTGGCATGTTCGCCGAAAATACGCCCAAGGAATTTGATGCGGCATATGAAAAGCTCACCAAAGAGCATATGAAGGGTCTTATCTTGGATTTGCGTTCCGACCCCGGCGGGCTTTTAACCAGCTGCGTAGCCATTGCGCAAAAAATTGTCCCGCAGGGAAAAATCGTTTCCATTGTTGAGCGAGACGGCAAAAAGGAAACTTTTACCTCTAGCCTTAAAAGCGAAAAATATCCCATCGTCGTCTTAATTGACGGCAATACGGCAAGTGCGGCAGAAATTCTCGCTGGTGCCTTGCAAGATACAAAAGCTGCCGTTCTCGTCGGCGAAAAGTCATATGGCAAGGGCTCCGTGCAGCAAGTCATGCCGCTTGGTTACGGCACAGCCTTGAAGCTCACGATTGCCAAATACTATACGCCTAGCGGTCGCTGCATAGACGGCGTCGGCATCGAGCCTGATGTCAAGGTTAAGCTCAACCCTGCTGGCCAAACTGATAACCAGCTCGAAAAAGCAATTGAAATAATGCAGGAAAAGATTAAAGCAAAATGAAAAATGGCTGCCTTTCTTTTTATGAAGGGCAGCCATTTTGACAAATATGACAATAGGTAGTATCATTGCATTATTTTTGATATAATCTTACTATAATAGTAGGATTTGCTAGCAGCTACAAGAATGGCAAGGGCCTTGCGGCTGCATAAGCGATGTATAAGGAAAGGCAGGCAAGCTGCTGCCCTCGCCAATATGGTAACCCATATTTAGCAGCTATTTTTTATGGCTATACCAAAATTAAACACATTACATCTAACCGAAAAAACCCCCTTTAAAGTAGTCGCTCCTTTTAAGCCGATGGGCGACCAGGTCGAGGCCATCGAAAAGCTCGCCGGTGGCGTTGAGAACGGTCAGCGCGCCCAAGTCTTGCTTGGCGCAACTGGAACAGGAAAGACTTTTACGATTGCCAAGCTCATCGAGAAAGTCCAAAAACCCACCTTGGTCATCGCCCACAACAAAACGCTCGCCGCACAATTAGCCAGCGAATTTAAAAGTTTTTTTCCCAATAACGCCGTCGAATATTTCGTCAGCTATTACGATTATTATCAACCCGAAGCATATATCGCCCAAACCGACACTTATATCGAAAAGGATTCTGCCATCAACGATGAAATAGATAAATTGCGCCACTCGGCCACCTGCTCACTCTTTGAGCGGCGCGATGTAATTATCGTGGCGAGCGTCTCTTGCATCTATGGCCTTGGCTCACCTGAAGAATATTACGAACTCGTCTTATCCTTGCGCAAGGGCGAAGATTATCCGCGCGAAAAAATCCTCAAAAAACTTGTCCAAATTCAATATGAACGAAACGACATCAATTTTTCCCGCGGCAAATTCCGCGCACGTGGCGATACCATCGAAGTTTACCCAGCCGGCTATCAGGACCGGGCTATCCGCATTGAGCTTTTTGGCGACGAAGTTGACCGCATCAGCGAATTTGACCCTTTGACGGGGGATATTTTCAACGAACGAAAAAGCGTTACTATTTTTCCCGCCTCTCACTATGTTACCTCGCCAGAAACACTAGATTGCGCCGTAAAGACCATTGAAGCTGAACTAAATGAACAGGTAAGCCATTTTAAGAAAGAAGGAAAGCTGCTTGAAGCGCAGCGCATTGCCCAGCGAACTAACTACGACCTTGAAATCATGCAAGAAATGGGCTATTGCTCTGGCATCGAAAATTATTCGCGGCATTTAACGGGGCGCAAAGCGGGCATGGCGCCTTATACGCTTTTGGATTACTTCCCCGAAGATTTTCTCATCGTCGTCGACGAATCACATGTTACCTTGCCCCAGCTGCGCGCGATGTACGCCGGCGACCGCTCGCGCAAAGTTTCACTCGTCGAAAATGGCTTTCGCCTCCCCTCAGCTTTTGATAATCGCCCCTTGCGCTTTGAAGAATTTGATGCGCGTATCAATCAAATTATTTACGTTTCGGCAACGCCGGCAAAATATGAGTTAGCACAAGCCAATCAGGTAGTCGAGCAAATCATTCGTCCTACCGGCCTTTTAGACCCCGTCGTCGAGGTCAGACCCCTGAAAGGACAAATGGATGATTTGCTAGGAGAAATCAAGGCGCGCAGCAAAAAAAATGAGCGCGTCCTCGTTACAACCTTGACAAAAAAGATGGCCGAAAACCTCACCGATTACCTAAAAGAAATGGGCATACGCGTCAGGTATCTGCACTCGGATATTGCGACCATCGAAAGGGCTGAAATTATCCGCGATTTAAGGCTCGGTGCTTTCGATGTCCTCGTCGGCATCAACCTTTTGCGCGAGGGGCTTGATATGCCTGAAGTCTCACTCGTCGCCATCTTAGATGCCGATAAAGAAGGTTTCTTGCGGTCTGAAACCTCACTCATCCAAACCATAGGACGTGCCGCACGCAATGCTAACGGCACCGTCATCTTATACGCCGACCGCATCACAGACTCCATGCGCCATGCTATCGACGAGACGCAAAGAAGGCGCACTATCCAAGATGCTTATAATAAAAAGCACCACATAACGCCTAAAACTATTGTCAAAGAGGTAAAAGACCTCATTGAGACAACGCTCATCAGCTCGCCTGCGGTAGCAAAAGGCAAAGAGGTCCGCAGCAAAAATCTCAAAAAGATGAGCGGCAAGGAGCGCCAAAAACTCATTGCCAACTTAATCAAAGAAATGCAAGCTGCCTCTCGTGCCTTGGAGTTTGAAAGAGCCGCTCAACTGCGCGATATAATTGCCGAATTACAAGAATTTGGAAAAAAATACTAAGGAGGAAAATTTTTGCTCGAAGAAATAAAAATTAAGGGCGCTCGCGCGCACAACCTAAAAAATATTGACCTCAATATTCCCCGCGACAAGCTTGTCGTAATCACGGGCCTTTCTGGCTCGGGAAAATCGTCGCTTGCCTTTGATACAATCTATGCTGAAGGGCAGCGCCGCTATGTCGAATCACTTTCTTCTTACGCACGCCAATTTCTCGGCCAGATGGACAAACCAGACGTCGACTATATCGAAGGCCTCTCGCCGGCAATTTCTATCGACCAAAAAACCACGAGCCACAATCCGCGCTCAACGGTTGGCACCGTCACGGAAATCTACGATTATTTGCGCCTCATCTTTGCGCGCATTGGCACAGTGCATTGCCCGCACTGCGGCAAACCAATTACCAAACAAAGCATCGACCAAATTGTTGACAGCGTCCTCTCCTTGCCAGAAAAGACGAAAATCATGGTCATGGCCCAAGTCGTTCACGACAAAAAGGGCGAGCATAAAAAAATCATCGAAAAAATTCGCAAGGAAGGTTTTGTTCGCTTGCGCATCGACGGGCAGCTTTTTGATATTAACGATACCTTTGCACTCGAAAAAAACAAAAAGCACAACATCGAAGTCGTCGTCGACCGCCTTGTCATAAAGCCTGGCATCAATGCCCGCCTCAACGATTCAATAGAAACGGCCTTAAAATTAGGCGAAGATATAGTTTATATTCAAATTATAGACGGTGAGCTTTTGCGTTACAGCCAGCAATTTGCCTGTATTGATTGCGGCATCAGCATGCCTTCTATCGAGCCCAAGCTCTTTTCTTTCAACAGTCCTTATGGCGCCTGTCCTGACTGCAATGGGCTCGGCAGCCATCGAGAATTTGATATCGACCTCATCATGCCCGATAAATCGCTCTCATTCCAAGAAGGGCTGTTAACCGCACTTTCTAAAAATCCTGTCTCTTATGCCATGACGCAAATTGCTGCCATTTTAAAAGCCTACGGGCACGACCTTGGCACGCCTTGGAACAAGCTTGAACCCAAATTGCAAAACATTCTTCTTTATGGTACAGGAGAAAAAAAATTCTCCTACAGCTATGAGAATTTTTACGGTGAAGTAAAAGATTACAATAATGCTTTTGAAGGCATTATTCCCCTTTTAAACCGCCGCTATAAAGAAACAGACTCCGATATCATGCGCGACAGCTATGAGCGTTACATGAGCAATATTCCCTGTGCTGCCTGTCATGGCAAAAGACTGCGCCCCGAAGCCCTCGCCGTAAAGCTGGGCGGCAAAAACATCGATGAAGTAACATCGCTTTCCATTTCGGAAGCTGCCGCCTTTTTTCAAAAACTGACTTTAAGCGATAGAGAATTGATTATTGCCCATCAGATACTAAAGGAAATTAATGTCCGCCTCTCCTTCTTAGTTGATGTTGGACTTGGCTATCTCACCTTGAGCAGAAAGGCAGGAACTCTCTCTGGCGGTGAAGCACAGCGTATTCGCCTTGCCACGCAAATTGGCTCAGGACTCATGGGCGTCCTTTATATACTCGACGAACCGAGCATCGGCCTTCACCAGCGCGACAACAATCGGCTCTTGGCTACGCTCGAACATTTGCGCGATATTGGCAATACCGTCATCGTCGTTGAACATGACGAAGATACCATGTATGCTGCCGATATGATTATCGACATCGGGCCAAAGGCCGGCGCGGGCGGCGGGCAGGTAGTCGCCCAAGGTACTGTCGAAGAAATAAAAAACAATCCTCATTCCATCACGGGACAATATTTAAGTCGGCGCAAGTTCATCGCTTTGCCTGAAACGCGGCGTAGCGGCAATGGCAATTACATTACCGTCTGCGGTGCTTTTGAAAACAACCTCAAAAACATAGATGTTAAATTTCCATTAGGCACCTTTACCGTCGTTACAGGCGTTTCCGGTTCTGGCAAATCGACCCTGATAAACGAAGTTCTCCTAAAGGGCCTGTCAAACACCATCTACAAGAGTAACTTTAAAAATATCAAGTGCAAAAAGATAACCGGCGCGGAAAATATCGATAAGATAAATAATATCGACCAATCTCCGATTGGGCGTACGCCGCGCTCCAACCCTGCCACCTATACAGGTATCTTCGACATTATCCGCGAAACCTTTGCCCAGACGGCAGAGGCGAAAATGCGCGGCTATAAACCGGGCCGCTTCAGCTTTAATGTCAAGGGCGGGCGCTGTGAAGCCTGTCGCGGCGACGGCATCATTAAAATAGAAATGCACTTTTTGCCCGACGTTTATGTCCCCTGCGAGGTCTGCCATGGCAACCGGTACAACAGAGAAACGCTTGAGGTAAAGTACAAGGGCAAGACCATCGCCGATGTGCTCAACATGGTCGTCGACGAGGCGGCTGAATTTTTTAAGAATATTCCCCGCCTAGCCCGTCAGCTGCAAATCCTTCAAGATGTAGGTCTTGGCTACATCAAGCTCGGTCAGCCTGCCACCACTTTATCTGGCGGTGAAGCGCAGCGCATCAAGCTCGCCGCCGAGCTGTCCAAAAAAAGCTCAAAGAGCACATTATACATCTTAGATGAACCGACAACGGGCCTTCATACCGCCGACATTCATAAGCTCCTCGAAGTCCTCCAGAGGCTCGTTGAAAGTGGCAATACCGTCATCGTCATTGAGCACAACCTCGATGTCATCAAGACGGCTGATTACCTCATTGATTTAGGGCCGGAAGGCGGCGATGGCGGCGGTTTTATTGTCGCCTGCGGCACACCAGAAAAAATTGCGGCAACTAAAAATTCCTACACGGGAAAATTTCTGAAACCTATCCTCAAAGAAAGTGCTTCCCTTACAAAGTCTCAAAAGAAATGACAAATAACAGACGGCGGCAGAAAGTTACATGCCGCCGTCATTTACATTGCAAACAGCACTTTTGCCGTACATTTCGGCGTTTTAAGTGCAATTATAATGAATTTTGTGAAAAAATACTCATTTCAAAAGAAAGAGATTTATGTTATGATTAAGACAGTTAAACGATTTGAAAGGAAGGTATCTGCATGAACAAGGAAACATTATCTAAAATGGGTTTTGCTACAAAAGCTATTCACGGCGGCATTTCCAAAAATACTTTTGGCGCACTGGCAAGTCCGATTTATCAGACCTCTACCTTCGTTTTTGATTCCGCTGAACAAGGCGGCAATCGCTTTGCCCTAAAGGAACCGGGTTATATCTATTCACGCCTCGGCAATCCGAGCAATACCGTCATTGAAGAAAAGCTCGCCTTACTCGAAGGTGCTGAAGCTGCTGTCTCGACGGCTTCCGGCATGGGAGCAATCTCAGCTGCACTCTGGACAGCTCTCAAAGCAGGTGACCATGTCGTTGCCAGCGACACTCTTTATGGCTGCACTTTTGCCCTTTTAAACCACGGCTTGACCAGATATGGCGTTGAAGTCTCCTTTGTCGACATGAGAAAACCAGAAGAAGTCAAAAAGGCATTGCGCAAGAACACAAAAGTTGTCTATCTTGAAACGCCTGCCAATCCGACTTTGAAAATTACCGATATAGAAGCTGTCAGCAAAATTGCCCATGCCGAAATACCGGACTGCCTCGTCATCGTCGACAACACCTTCTGCACGCCTTATATCCAGCGCCCATTAAGCCTCGGCGCCGATGTTGTCGTTCATTCAGCTACTAAATATTTAAACGGCCATGGCGATGTCATCGCCGGCTTTGTCTGTGGCAAACAAGAATATATCAACAATGTTCGCCTCTTCGGTATCAAAGATATGACCGGCTCCGTATTAAGCCCCTTCGATGCCTTCCTTTTAAATCGCGGCATGAAAACGCTAGAAATAAGAATGGAAAAGCACAGTGCTAACGCCATGAAGGTAGCTCGTTTCCTCGAAAAACATCCTGCCGTCAAAAAAGTACTCTACCCAGGCCTTGAAAGTTTCCCGCAATATGAATTGGCTAAAAAGCAGATGCGCCTTCCTGGCGGCATGCTCTCCTTTGAATTAAATGGCGGCGTCGAAGAAGGACGTACCGTTATGAACAACGTCAAATTATGCAGCCTTGCCGTATCGCTAGGCGATGCAGAAACACTCATCGAACACGCCGCTTCCATGACGCATTCGACCTACACGCCGCAAGAATTAAAAGACGCCGGCATCAGTGAAGGCCTTGTACGCCTTTCCGTCGGCCTTGAAGACGCCGACGACATCATCGCCGACCTCGAACAGGCTTTGAATCTCATAAAATAATTTATGACAATAAAAAAGGCAGGCTATCTCTCTCCCGATAGCCTGCCTCTTTTTTATCTATTAAGTTCCATCAAATCAAATTGTGCTGCCCGTGCTGCAATAATCTTTTTAGCTGTTGTCTCAATTTCACTGCCGGCACTATAATCGGCAAAGAGCAGAAAATCGACACGGCCATCCTTCAAAAGAAGCCTGCCCCTTTGCATGTCGCGCTCATTTTGAATTCCTATAGAATAACCACCGCGCGCTTTAATAATCTGCATGCAGGCAACATCTGTAAGGCCATCGCCAAAATAGACCATATTTTCAAACGGCATGTATATATCTGCAGGCGATGTCCGGCGATTAAGCTCAACTTCACTCCATGGCTCAAAAATCCCCTTATGAATTCTAAAAATAAACTGTGTCTTTGCCGTATAATTCATCGCCAATTTAGGGGCAATAGCCACATTGTCGCGATAAAAAAATTCACAGCCATAAATCTGATTGAAGTGCTTAGCCAAAGAGCACTTTTCAATCGCCTCTTTCGTCCCCGAAGTTACCATGTAATGCTCAAGCTCAATATTTTTGCTGTGCGCATAAGCATTCACGCGCTCAAACCAATCCTCTAGGCCGGGAAAAAAGCCCAGCTTCTTACCAAGCGCCTGAAAATAATCAAGGGTCGGCTCTATTCCCTTTTTCTTCAGTTCCTGCAACATAAAATACATCATCGCTGCAACGCGATCCATACTTTCCCTTTCGGCAAATTCCATCACTTTGCCTCGAAAGGACGGCTCATCGAGACCGATATCACCTAAAACGCCGTATTCATACATATCCTTGTCACAAAGCGTCTCGTCGAAATCGTAGATAAAAGCAACTTTTCTTTTCATCTCATTGCTGCCATACGCCATAAATGGCGGTGCAGGATAGCAGCCGCTCACCTCTTTTTTTGATACCGAACGCGCCCCTGCCCTTTCTTGCGCCTTCGGCGCAGCGCCCAAGCATTCCCTTGCTTGCCCGAACACCTGTTTTTGCTATATAATATAGCTACTTGACATGTATTTGTCAAGCAGGCTATTTTTATCATTCGCCGCCTGGGCGGCTTTTAAAGGAGAGACAGTTATGCCGATGTTAGAACGCGATTACTTTAAAGAAATGAAAATCGATAAATATGCTGCCGCTTTTGCCAAAAAGAGCAATAAAAAAATCAGCTTTGAGATTTCCGATTTAGACAAAAAGAAAAAAGAAAAAGATGGAAATGAAAAAAAATAAACCTGGGTATGTAATCATACCATCACCTACAAAGGCAGAAATTTCTTGATTGTGTGTATTGAAAGATTAAGTTATCCTTGCTTTATGCTGGTTTATGTAAATTCATCATACAAGACTTCATCTCCTACTAAGCGGCAGATGAAATCTTGCTAATTAACTTAAATCTAGCTTTTTTCATAATCCTATAAATTGGGGAAACAATTATCATGGATAAGGCAATTATAATTGGAAACACTGCCCTTTTAGTTAAAAAATGATTGCTTAATTTATCCTTATACCATGCATAAACTAAATAGTATTCTATGTGGAAAAAATTTTTGCGAATCCATCGTGAATATATAATAAATACAGATTATATAAAAAAATAATTCCTTGGTTCCACGGAACTTATTTAATAGAATTTTTTTCCCAGTAAAATACCAAATAACTGTTGGCCGAACATATATATAAAGTTTTAAAAATTTATTTGGCATAAAATAGAGCGCAGCAATATCTGCGCTCTATTTATATTAATTCCCCCTTAGTTACACTAGGCGTTAAAAAAGCTTTAGCAGTTAGTCTTTATAGGCCGTCAGAGTCCCCCCGGCGTCCAAGGGATATTTATTTAACTTATTTAAAAAATCCCTAACAATTTCCAGTACGTCAATGCAAAAATTAAAATAAGCACATAACCTATAACTGTCAAAGGCAAACCTACTTTTATACAATCTTTGGCTGTAAATGTGTCAGTAGCAAATGCCAAAATCCCTTGTGGAGAATTGACTGGCAAGATGAACCCAAAACATACTACAAATTGCAAAATCATAGTGATACCTACAATATTTATTCCATCAATATGGAGTCCCTGCAAAACTGCTATCATAATTGGTATCATCGATGACGCTACTGCTGTTGCACTGGCAAACCCTATATGAATCACTATTAAAAACAATGCCAGTATAGCAAAAACCATAAAAAGTCCCATGCCTGAAAGACCAAAATCATGTGAGATAGTATTGGCTAAATATGAGGCCGCTCCTGTGGACAACAATGCTGACCCCATGCTAATTCCTATTCCAAACAGTATTAACGTTCCCCATGAAATACGGCTTTGCGCCTCTTTCCATGTCATTATGCCAATCCCCGGGAAAAACATCAATGTCACTACAATTACAGTAGTTGTAGTGGTATTCAAAGGATGCAGTACCTTTTCAGTCATCCAAAATAAAAGCAAAACTATAGAAATCGCCAGAAGCTTCTTTTCAGCCATTTTCATTGGACCTAATTCACTTATTGCTTTCTTTATCGCCATATCACCACCAGGTACCTCACGACTTTCAGGCGATAATATTTTCAAGCACAAAAAATATAATATAATGGACATAATAACTGCGTAAGGAGCGGCTGCTATAAACCATTCTAACCAAGATATTGAAGCTCCTAATTGCTTTTGAATAAAGCCTAAGGCAACCATATTTTGTGCTGCAGCTGTTTTTATCCCAATATTCCAGATACTTGCACTCTGAATAGTGGCTATCATCAGCAATGCAGCAAAACGGCTTTGCCGTTTCATGCCGAAAGCCTCGATTATTCCCAAAATAATTGGTACTATACAGCCAACACGGGCAGTAGTGCTCGGAACAAAAAAGGCCAAAATGAAACCGACAAAAATCATTCCCGCTAATATACGATTTGCCCTTGCACCGACCTTACTTAAAATACACAAAGCAATTCGCTTATCTAGGCCTGTCTGCATCATTGCTGCTAAAAACAATGCCGCCCCAACCAAAATTGTACCATTACTGCTAAGGCCGCCAAAAGTATCCTTTACTGCAATAGAAAAACCAAGAATATGGCTTGGACTATGCGGATTGGGAGAAAATCCTAAGCATATTAACATTAAAGATGCTATTATTGTCGCACTTACAGGGTAAGAAACAGCTTCAGTTATCCAGATAACTACCGCAAAAACTAAAATTCCTAGCATTCTATGTCCTGCAACGCTTAAATTATTTGGCGTAGGAAGAAAAAATATGACGACTAACAAAACTGAAGCTATTACTAACCCATACTTATTCCAAAAATTTTTCTTTGCTTCAACACCCATTTTATCACCCCATTAATTATTTTTATTGAACCTCCCCCACTTATAGAAGTAGGGGATTCTTGAGAAGTTTGATACACGAA
>JAHHSR010000029.1 GCA_020025075.1 Pectinatus sp.
ATTAATGGCTGCGCCTAATCCTCCTTTAACTCCGTGCGAAAATACTAGTGCGCCGATAGCGGCGACAGCGGCGAGGATGAGGGCATATTCGACCATGCCTTGGCCCTTTTTCGAGGAAAGGTAGCGGACGCGTAAGTAATTGATGATTTCTAGCATGAAAAAAACTCCCTTCAAAATAAAAACAGTAAAATATATGTTAATGCCATAGGCAAAAACGGCTAAGTTTTTAAGCATCGATATTGACAATCTTGTTGATGACAAAAAGGCCGATGAAATCGGAAATGATGGCTGCACCGATAGCAATGCGCCCGATGCCGGAATTTAAGACCGGGTCAAGGTAATGCGGCGAGATGAGGCTCATGATGGCGCCCATGGCAAAGGGCAAGACGGCGAGCACCCAGCCGGACATGCGCCCTTGCGCTGTGATGGCGAGCGTTTCGCGCCTTAGCCTGATGCGCTCTTCAATCGTGTGGCTGGTATTGGCAAGGATTTGGGCCAAGCTGCCGCCGACGCGCCTTTGAATCAGGACGGCCGCGACGACGAGGTCAAATTCGGGACTTGCCGCTCTTTTGGCCATCGAGTTTAGCGCCGTCTCGATGGAAGCGCCGAGGCGCATTTCCGTCACGACGCGCTCAAATTCCTCACCTAAAGGCGGTTTCATTTCCCTAGCCAATAAATCGATGGCCTGCATGAAACTAAAGCCGGCGCGCATCGAGTTGCCAATCATGTTGAGGGCATCGCTGAGCTGGTTGTTGAAAGCCTTTTTGCGCTGGTCGATGCGCCAGAAAAGATAGATAAAGGCGGCGAAGATGACGCAGCAGGCAAGGAGGAAAGATTGAAATGGGTCAAAGGAAATAAGAAAGGACAAAAGGGCAGCAGCTGCAGCGGCAAAAAGGCTGATGATGATAAATTCATTGCCAAGTAGCGGCAAGCCTGCCTGCTGAAGGCGCAAATCAAGATAAGCCGTAAGGCGCGTTTCCTTGAGGATTTTGGCGAGCTTGTTGACAAGGCGCAAGAAGCGCTCGGCAAGCGAGGGCTTTTTGGTCTGCAGCTTGGGAGAAACGGCAGCAAGCGGCCCAAGGCGCTTTGCCAGCGAGCGGCGCTCATCGCGCGCGATGTTTAGTAGGATTAAAAAGAAAAAGAAAAATGATAATCCGGCGGCCAAGGCGAGCAGTAAAATCATGCCAAATCCCCCTGCGCAATGATTTTATCGGCAAGGCGCATCGTCTCTGTCGCAAATTGTGAGTCGCGCGACAAATCGACAATCATTTGGCCGTTGTTGGCTGCCGTCGAGACCATGAGGTAGTCGTTGGGGAAAATTGCCTCGACGGGGTAGCCGACATCGCTGGAGATATTCTCTAGCGCCTGTGGCGTGCAAGGCTCGACGCGCGTATAGATGAGTTTTAGGCGCCTCTTGCAGTCTTGCCAGTCTTCAAAGATGTAAAGTGCTTTTTGCACGTGCTCTTTTTCAAAGCCGCTGCCAAGCATTGTTACGAGATAGGTGAGGTCGGAGGCTTCTGCGGCGGCAATTGAAATGGGGTTAAAGGCCGGCTGTAAATCGATGAGCAGGTAATCAAAGCACTGCTTTGCCATGCGCAAGAGAGCGTTAAAGGCTTTTGCCGTGACATTTTCGGCATATTCTGGCTGTTTTGTGCCGCAGAGCACGGCAACATTTTCATTGACGGAATAAAAATATTCCTCGAGGCTGGCAGGCGAGAGAAAGTCGATGTCGCGCACCGCCTCAAAAATTGTATTTTGCGGATTGAGATTTAAAAAGACGCTTAAATCGCCAAATTGCAAATCGGCATCGATGACGCCGATTTTCTTTTTTGTCTTCAATCCCAGGGCAAGCGCTATATTGGCTAGAAGCGTCGTCTTGCCGCTTTTCCCCTTGGGGCTGAAAAAGGCGATGGTCATGCAGTGATGATTATCGCCTTGCTTGAAGATGGCAATGGTCGAAGATAGTTCGCTTATTTCAAAAGGCTTATTGATATAGGCCTTGATGCCGAGAGCATTGGCGCGCTCCATTGCGCTTGCCTGCCATTTGATGCCGCTGCAGATGATGAGGGCTTTTTTGAAATTGTGCTGCATCTTGGCGAGCAGATCTAAGTTGGGCGCATAGTCAATGTCAAAGAGCACGACATCAGGCGAATAAAGATGGCCGTCCGAGAGAGCCTCTTGCGCCTTTTTATAGCTGCTGACGAGCTCAAAGGTGCCGTCGCTGCAGATGGCGGACCTGAGCTGTTCGGTAAGAGACGTATTTTGTTCAATCAAAAGGATGCGTTTAGCCGCCATTTAAAAACCTCCTAGCGAAATAGTCTTTTGAATATCGAGCCAAGGCCGCTGCCTTGGCCTTCTTTTTCGCCGTCTGTCTGCTGAATGAATTTTTGCACTAAATCCTCCAATTTTTCGGCTACTGGCGCATTTTTTTGTGCCAAGATAAGCGGCACGTGCTCTTTGATAGAAGCTTGTACTGTCTGGAAGTCATTGGGAATGATGTGCTGAAAAGAAGTGCCGAGAATATTTTGTACGTCATCAAAGTCAATCGAGGTGTGCGACTGGTCGCGGTTTAAGATGAAGTGGATTTTTTCTTGGTCGTAGCCGAGGCGACGCATGGCATCATAGCCTATCTTCATATTTTTGATTGTCGGGATGAAGTCGACGATACCAATAAAGGCAATATAGGTGCTCATATCCAAGATGGCCATGTTGAGCTCGTTAAAGGCCGTAGTCGTATCGATGATGATAAAATCGTAGTGGCGGCGCAAATTGGTAAAGATTTTTTTTAGCGCATCAGTTTTCATGTTATATGCCTGGTCGAGCCGCAAAGGCGCAGTGAGCAGGCCAAAGGAAATGGTGTTATAGCTATAACTTTCGATGAGCGGCAAAAGGTCAACGTCGGGACGCTCTAAAAAGGCAGCCTGGACGTCGGCAATGGTTTTTTGGGGCTTATAAGAGAGCATGTTCGCCACATCGCCGAACTGCATGTCGCAGTCGGCGAGCAGGACCTTTTTGCCGTAGGCGGCAAGGCCGGCAGCGAGATTTATCGCAATGATTGTTTTGCCAACCGAAGAAGCGGTGCTGAAAAGCGAGATAATCGTACCCGACTTGCTTTGGATTTCATCAGCCATTTGCGGTATCTCCTTTCCTCTGGCCTTTTAAGCGCGCCAGGATTTCTTCTGCCGTAAGGCCGTCGAAGTTAGTCGTATTGGTAGTATTTGGATTTAATGTGTCGTCATCGGGTGAGATGGCGTTTTCCGAGGCTCGCTTCATGGCGTTACTTTTAATTGGTGCATTGACATTAACCTTAGGCAGTCTTTTTTGGGCAAGCTGCTCTTTGTCGTACCAGTCGCGCATATCGGGGCTCATCTGAATTGGTGTATCGGGATTGACGATGGTCGGCGTAATCAAGATAACGATTTCACTGCTATCAGAGGAGTGGATTGTATGCTTGAAAAATTCGCCGATAATCGGCAGTTCGCTCAAAAAAGGCACCTTTTCAACCGTCTTGCTGTCATTGGAATTTAAAAGGCCGCCGATGGCCATGGTCATGCCGGAAGGGACATTAATCGTCGCCTGCGCTTCGCGTGAGGCGATAGCCGGCACGCTAAAGCCGTTGGTGACTACGGCATGGGCATAATCGAGCGAGCTTACGGAAGCGTGTATTTTGGAGGTAATCGAATTGTTGGGATTGATGATGGGGTCAATGTCAAGGCTAATGCCGTACTTGTGCCAGTTTATCGAAACATCTCCATTATCTCCCTTCATCGGGATGGGAATTTCGCCGCCGATGAGAATGGAAGCCTTCTGGCCGCTCAAAGTAGCGATGTTGGGGCGCGAGAGAACTTTGGCCTTGCCTTCTGTGACGAGTAGGTGCAAGGTGGCATTGATGTCAGCAGTATGGTTTAAAATCCAGTGGGAATTATAATGTGAGTTATTGAAATTTTGGCCAAGGGAAAAATCACCAGCGGAATTGAAAGTTACGTCTTTGCTAGAAGAATTTCCATTGGATAAATCAGACGAATAAGGATTGCTCGAAGCGTTATTAGAAGAAAAAAACTGCAGGCCGAGGTTTTGAGCATCAGTCGAATTGATTTCGATAATCTGGGCGGCGATGCGCACCTGCGCGGGAGCGCTCATCTCAAGCAGGTTGATGACTTTTTTGTCATAAAGGGAAGCAATTTTTTCGGCGAGATTTTTTTGGTACTGGTTCTTGACCGTGCCCTTGAGCAAAATCGTATTGCCGGATTGGAACGCTGTAATGCCAGTTGTCCCTGCCGCTTCGTTGATAAGCTCAGAGAGGCCGTTTTGGCTTCCATTTACATAGAGTATGAAGTCTTGGCGCAAAGCGCCGCTCCAGACGGAAAGGCTTGTCGAGCCGGGGGCTTTGGGGACGACCATCACGACGTGACCAGAAATTGGCACGGCGCCGGCAATTTTGGGATTGGCGACGGCCAGCCGTGTGATGCGCCCGGTGATATTTAGGTAATGCGCCTGTCCCGTTTCGAGGTGAAGAGGGGCATATTCGGCTGCTGCCGTTGAAGCGCAAAGGCCGGAAAGACCGAGAAAAAAGAGGCAGCAAAGGCGCAGGATGAGCCGAGAATTTATAATCTTCATCAAAGTGATACCACGCTTTCTTGTGTTCCTTGGTAGACTGAGACGGAGCCTTCCGAGCTTTTGGCGGGCCTTGCAGCCGGCGCTGCTGGCTGCGGCATGGGCTGCTGCGGCACGGCCCTCACGGCAGGCGGAGGCGCTGAAACATTTGCCGCGGCGGGAGACGGCGCTTTTTCGTCAGCTTGTGCATCATCTGTCGGGGTATCAGGCGAGGCGCCTTTAGATAGGGAGTAGTTGGTCATAAGCAAAAATGGGTCCTTAGGATGCATGGGACGCAAGCTGAGGTAGATGACGCCGCTTTGCGCCGCCGTGATGAGCGGCAGCACGTCCTTAGCTTCGACGGCAAGCGTGATATTGGACATCTGCGTGGTGCCCTTTTTCGCATTTTCTTTATCGTTGCTGTTGACCGCAAGAATCTTTATATCCTGCATGAGCAGTCGACCGCTGGTGCCGCTTTGTGATTTGTTGCTTACGACGGTCACGTCGACGTATTCGCCGGGCTTTAAAAAACCCCCTACGCCAGTAACTTCGTTGACGGCAAGCGTGACGGCGCGGCAATTGGGCGGAATCATGCCGACAAAGCCTGCCGCCTTTTCGTCGGCAAAGAGCTTGCTGTCGGTAATTACGTCGCCGGAATAAATCGTCGATTGGGCAATGCGCCCAATGGCGTCGGAAGTGCTTTTTATGGCGCCGGCTGGCACGGCATCGCGAGGTACGGAGATGATTTTGAGTTCATTGCTGGTAATTTTTTCGTGGTCCTTTATTTCCGTGGCTGCGGCGACGACCTGCACCAAGTCAGAAGTGGCATGGCGCTTTCCCTCAAGGCTCATATTGGTCATATAGACATAGATGAAGGCAAAGACTGCCAGGCCTGCTATGGCCGACAAAATGAGTGCTTGACGCGAGGAGAGATGCGAGAGCTTGTCCTTGAAATTAAAGTTTTTTATTTTGAATGATTTCATGTTGAAGCGAAAAGTCACATCCTTTTTATAGGATAGTCATGGCATGAGAGAAACGGATGATAGGCCATAATTTGTATTAGAGGTGTCGGGAACATCATTTTCCTGAATATTTGCTCCGGGCACAGACATTTTTACAAAATATCCCTGAGCAATAAAGGCGGGATAGTATAAGTAAGTATCTTTAGAAGTATCTTTAGAAAGATTGCTAAAAAGATAGTTGTAAAAATTGCCATCATCATTGTCATCATCATCTTTATTTTTATCAGAATGATGATGATGATGATGATGCGCTTTTTCTTTTTTATCCTTTTTTTTCTTATCTTCCCCCTCATCATCTTTTTTATTGCTATATTTTTTTAATAATAAGGCAGGTCCAGTTTGAATATCTTTTAGCCAAAATTCGGCAAAACCCATGATGTGCAGTGAGAAATCTTTTTGCACTTCTTTTGGCAGGGGTTTGATAATGGGGTAAGTATAAAGGCGAGCCTGCCCAAATTTTATATTATCCACATTTGTATTTTTGTCATTAGTTAGGCGTTCTTTAAATTTATCAATGGCATATTTATCCACCGTAGCGGGATAATAATATGTTAACTCCGTATTAGTAGTGCAGACACCCTGATATCCATAAGTTAAATTATTCAAATATGAATCGTTGGCGCTTTTGTTTTTTCCGGTGTCTCCAGGATAAAGAACATTGCAATAGGAAAAAGAGCGGTCTATCGAAAAATCTGCCTCGTTGAGCTGTGCGTAGATAAAATCAGCAAAATCTTTATAGACTTCCTTTTTATTGTTATGGTCATAAGAATCCCAGCCCCAATAAAGGCTTTTCCCTTTTTTGGTAGTAGTAGCCCATTCCTCTACGACATTTTCCAAGCCATTTCGGCCATTTTTGCTTACGTATTCATAGCATTTTATCCACAGGTCTGGCATGCCCATCATCGTATATAATTTAGTGTGAGAAACACCCATCAGTTCCTGCGGCAGATTTCTCAAGGCAGAATAGCCTTCTATGTCAAAGGCGACTAAGGGTGTTGCCGGGTTGCTCCAGCGGGGAGAAAGCACGGTTGTCTTTATTGCGGAGGCCTTTGCTTTGGCGGAAAGGTCATAAGTCGGCATATTGAGCAAAGTGCCGCAAAATATCGGCACGGCATAAGTTATGGAAACATTGGCAGTATTGTTGGCAATGGTAATTTCCTTTTTGGAGCTATCGGCCATTTGCTCGAGATTTTTATCGATTAAAATCATGCCCGCGCTCTTTGCTGCCTCTTCCCCCTTGCCCATGCCAAGCTGCTGGGCAGCAGCCAAGGCACCAGCATCGGCGGCCTCGCGCAGTTTATTGTGGGCGATGACCAATGTGCAGCTGTTAATGGCCAAAGCGGTGAACAAAAATAAGGTGGTGAGAGAAAGTGCTGTCAGAAGAAGAATATTACCCTTTTGCTGGGATTTTCTTTGTCCAATCATTTTGTTTTCCTCTGCAATATATAATAACATTATTTTACTTAATTTTATCAATGCAGCGATTAATGTGCAATTGTCATTTGAAAAATACAACAATAATAAATACAACAATAATAAATACAACAATAATAAATACAACAATATACTTATTTAATAATATTATTATTGTTTATCAGTACATTTTACATTACTGATGTAAAATGTACTGATAAATAAAAAGCCTCCATTAAAATTTTAATGGAGGCTAAACACATCGAAGGGTAAAAAATGTGTATATTGTAAAATATGATATTTTTATCTTCGAAGATAAATTTTTGTTATTAACGATGCAAAAAGAGATTGAGAATTATTGTTAAGGCAATACTGATGATAATTGACGAGGCAAAAGGAAAATAGATGCTAAAATTGCCGCTATGAAAAGAAAAATCACCGGGTAATTTGCCAAGCGGCAGATATTTGCTGATAAGGCAGATGCAAGCGCCGCCAACGAAGAACAAAAGACCGGCCAGCATCATCATTTTTCCCCAGGCCTGCATCAGGCTTCACCGCTTATTTCGTCTTCGGACGTAAAGACGGCGAGTGCTGCTACCGAATCGGCTTCATCAGTCTTCATCATCTTGACGCCTTGCGTATTGCGTCCAATGGTCGATACTTCCGCGACCTTGGAGCGGATGACGATGCCTTCCGTGGTGATGAGCATGAACTCTTGGTTGTTGTCGACGACCTTTAAGCCGACGACTTCACCCGTCTTATCGGTGACCTTGACATTGATGAGTCCCTTGCCGCCACGCTTTTGGTCGCGGTATTCATCGCTTTCCGTGCGCTTGCCATAGCCGTTTTTGGTCACCGTGAGGACTTTGGCGCCCTCGCGCAAGTTGTCCATGCCGATGACGACGTCCTTGTCAGCGAGCTTAATGCCGCGCACGCCGCGCGCCGCGCGTCCCATCGAGCGCACATCGGCTTCATCGAAGGAAATGGCCATGCCCTTTTGCGTGCCGATGATGACCTGTCTGTTGCCGTCGGTGAGCTTGACGTCGATGAGGTCATCATTTTCGTCGAGCGAGATGGCGATGAGGCCCGTCTTTTTGCGTGCCGTATCGTACTGGATGAGTGGTGTCTTTTTGACGATGCCGTATCGCGTAGTCATGAAAAGGTAGCGGTCGGCGGCAAAGGCGCTGATGGGGATGACGGCCGTTATCTTTTCACCCTGCTCTAAAGGTAAAAGGTTGATGACGGCTGTTCCCTTGGCCGTGCGTCCCGATTCGGGGATGTCGTAGCCACGCAGCTGGTAGACGCGCCCTCTGTTCGTGAAAAAGAGGACGGTCTTATGCGTCGAGGTGATAATCATGTTTTCAACGAAATCATCCTCTTTGGTGCCCATGCCCGTCACGCCGCGCCCGCCGCGCTTTTGTCGGCGGTAGGAATCGATGGGCTGGCGTTTGACATAGTTGTCGTGCGTGAGCGTGATGACGATATCCTCTTCCTCGATGAGGTCGGCAATGTCGATGTTCGAGGTGTCAATGGTAATTTCTGAGCGGCGGGCATCACCGAACTTTTGCTTGACCGCGATTAGTTCCTGCTTTATGATGTCGAGGATTTTCTGTTCGTCCGCTAAGATGGCAGAAAGCTCGTCGATGAGGGCGAGGGTTTGGGTGTATTCTTGGTTGATTTTTTCTTGTTCAAGACCCGTGAGGCGCTGCAGTCGTAAGTCGAGTATCGACTGAGCCTGCTTGTCGCTCAAGGCGTAATTTTCTTCGAGCGAGGCCTTGGCAATATCGGACGTGCGCGAGCCCTTGATGGTGGCGATGACGGCATCGAGATTTTTCAGGGCGATTGTCAAGCCTTCTAAGATATGAGCGCGCATCTTGGCCTTTTTGAGGTCGTAGGCCGTGTGGCGGCGCACCACTTCTTCTTGGTGCTTGATATAATAGCCGAGCATTTGCTTTAAGGTCAAAATCTGCGGCTTGCCATCGACCAGGGCGAGCATGATGGCACCGAAAGTTTCCTGCAGCTGTGTATGCTGGAAGAGCTTGTTGAGCGTGATATCGGGATTTACATCGCGGCGCAGCTCAATTGCAATGCGCATGCCGGTGCGGTCAGACTCGTCGTTTAGGGCAGTGATGCCCTCGATTACCTTATCGCGCACGAGCTGGGCAATTTTTTCAACGAGATGGGCCTTGTTGACCTGGTAAGGGAGTTCCGTGACGACAATGCGCGTCTTTCCCTTATCCATTTCTTCAAAATGCGTCTTAGCACGCATTTTTATTGCGCCACGTCCCGTAGAGTAGGCTTTTAAGATGCCTTCCGTGCCCATGATGAGACCGCCGGTGGGAAAGTCGGGGCCTTTTATTGCCCGCATGAGTTCCGGCAGCTCGACATTGGGATTGTCAATCATCATGAGGATACCATCGATGACTTCATTTAGGTTGTGGGGCGGGATATTCGTAGCCATGCCGACCGCGATGCCCGCAGAGCCGTTGACGAGCAGGTTGGGCATTTTAGAGGGAAGAACGGTCGGTTCTTTTAATGATTCATCGTAATTGGGCATGAAATCGACGGTCTCTTTTTCGATGTCCGAGAGCATGATTTCGGCAATTTTGGACATGCGCACTTCCGTATAACGCATAGCAGCCGGTGAGTCCCCGTCTATTGAGCCAAAGTTGCCATGCCCGTCGGCGAGCATATAGCGGTAAGAGAAATCCTGCGCCATGCGCACGATTGTGTCATAAACGGAGGTATCGCCGTGCGGATGATATTTACCGAGCACTTCCCCGACGATGCGCGCCGATTTTTTATAGGGCTTATTCGAGGCCATGCCCGCTTCTTGCATGGCATAAAGGATGCGGCGATGAACCGGCTTTAAGCCATCGCGGACATCGGGCAGAGCGCGCATGACGATAACGCTCATGGCATAATCTATATAGGAATTTTTCATTTCGCTTTCCAATTTTACAGGGATGACTTTCCCGAGATTGGCAAGCTGCGTGTTTGTGGGATGCATTGCATCACCGTTGTCGAATTGATTGTCGTCGGCCAAATTTTTCACCTCAAATTAAACAGTGGCAAGATAATTCAAACATAGTTATATTATTATATTTTATCATTTTTATGAAAAAAAGTCCAACATCGTGTTCAGAATACCGAACAGAAAAAGGCGTTGTTGCATATCCCCTAGAGGGGCTTAAAAGCATAAAAGTGAAGTGCTATAATAGCGACGAATATAAAGGAGGAGTCAAAATGCATATCCCAGACAATTATCTGAGTCCGGCTACTTGCGGCGTCTTTGCAGCTATTATGGCGCCTGTTTGGTATGCGAGCGTAAAAAAGGTAAAAAAGGAGATTCCCAAGGAAAAAATACCTTTTATTGGCATTGGCGCAGCTTTTGCCTTTTTGCTCATGATGTTCAATGTTCCCGTGCCGGGCGGCACGACGGCGCATGCCATCGGCGGCACGCTTATTGCAATACTGCTGGGGCCTTACGCAGCTTGCGTGGCCGTGAGCGTCGCGCTCTTAATTCAGGCCGTAGTTTTTGGTGACGGCGGCATTTTAGCCTATGGGGCAAACTGCTTTAATATGGCTTTTGTATTGCCGTTTACCGGTTATTATATCTATGTATTATTAAGGCATAAATGGAATGAAAAAGCAGCCATTTTAATTGGTTCTTATATCGGCATAAATATTGCGGCCTTTTGCGCGGCCGTAGAATTTGGCGTGCAGCCGCTTTTATATAGCGATGCAGCAGGCCACGCCCTTTATTGCCCGTATCCGCTTTGGGTATCTATACCCGCTATGTGCTTACCTCACCTTCTCGTCATTGGCTTTGTCGAAGCCTTTTTCACCTTGGCAATTTATTCTTTTATTGCCCAAACATCGCCGGGACTCGTGCAAGATAGCGGCAAGGTATCTTTAAACCCGATTTTCGGCTTTATCATTGCCCTTATTTTGCTCTCCCCGCTTGGCCTTTTGGCCGATGGAACTGCTTGGGGGGAATGGGGCGCAGATGAGATTGCGCAGGAATCATCTTTTGGTTCAGCGCTCGGCTATGTCCCCGCTAAGCTTTTGCACGGCTTTTCCTATCATGCAGTTTGCGCTGACTACACGATACCGGGCCTTTCCGATGTAGTAGGCTATATCATCTCAGGCGTGATTGGCGCAGCATTGCTGATTATCATCTTTAAGATTGCCGGCTCTCTTTCTCAAAAGGGCAGCAATAGAACAGCTTAAATATGGAGAAAAAATTTCCTGCTTGGCTTAAAAAAGAGGAAAACTATGCGCCGCCTAAAGGGCAGGAGCGCTTTATCGAAAAAAGCATTTTGAGCCTTTTGACACGCCTGAACACCTTTCGCTCCCAATATAAAAACGAAACGCCGCTTTTTTTTGGCGTTTCGTTTTTATTGCTTTATGAAATTTTTACCATCTTGCTCATCTCATTAGCGCAGCATGTCTTTTTCCCGGCAGCCATTTTGGCTTTGCAGCTTTGCCTTTTATGCCTAGTAAATGGCAACAAAATTTTAGCAATCTTAAAGCCGCCATTTTATGCGGCGGCCTTTACCTTTTTTATTGTCCTGCCAGCACTTTTGCAGCAGGGCGGACATGGACTACTTTTGCCCTTTAAGGTTTTTGTGACGGTGCTGGGTGTGACGCTTTTTTCGCATTATGTGCCCTTTTATCGCGTCACGCGGGCGCTGGGAAGGCTCAAGATGCCGCCGGTGTTTATTCTGGTCTTTGACCTAACTATAAGCTATATAGGACTTTTAGGGGCGGCGGCGCTTGAGCTCTTGATTGCGCTTAAATTGCGCTCTTTAGGAAATGGAAGCAGAAAATATAAAAGCACGGGCGGTATTTTGGGCACGACCTTTTTAAAGGCGCATGAATATGGGCAGCAGACTTATGAAGCTATGCTTTGCCGCGGCTTTTCTGGCCAGTATCGCCATGCAGAAAAGTATCGCTTTGCCAAAAGGCAGCTTATAGAGGCACTCATTTTTGCCTTGACTTTTTTGCTGTTTTTATATTTGGAGGGAATGATGTGAGTGAGGCTTTGTTCGAGCTAAAGGATATTGATTATTTTTATGAGACGGGCAATATGGCCTTAAAGGGTTTTTGCCTGAGCGTCAAAAAGGGGGAGAGCGTGCTTTTAAGCGGTCCTAATGGGTGCGGTAAGTCGACGCTCTTTCGCCTTTTAAACGGCCTTATTTTTGCCGCGCGCGGCACGTATTATTTTGCCGGCGATTTAATTTGCCAGAAAGCTTTGCAGAATGTAAAATTCAGCAAGGCTTTTCACCAAAAGATTGGCTATGCCTTCCAAAATTCAGATACGCAGCTATTCAATCCTACTGTATATGATGAAATTGCCTTTGCACCGCGCCAGATGGATATGCTGGAAAGCGAGGTCAAAGAGCGCGTCGAGGGCCTTATCGACTATATGGGTCTTGGTGCTTTAGTGCGGCGTGCGCCTTACCATTTAAGTGGCGGCGAGAAAAAAAAGGTGGCCATTGCCTCTGTTTTGGCACAAAACCCGCAGGTTCTCATCTTGGACGAGCCTTTTAACGGCCTTGATGAAGATTCGTCCCAATGGCTTTGCGATTTTATCGGCGATTTTTCCGCTGCCGGCAAGACGCTTTTATTGGCAGCGCATGGCAAAGAAGCGTCTAACCTTTGCAGCCGCACGGTAAAAATGCAGCCGCCAAAATAATAATTTGTTTAAGGTGATGGCAGTGCATCGCCTTATTTTTTACAAAAATTAGGTAAAAGCCCACGAATTATTCGTGGGCTTTACCTTAAATCGCGCAGCGTCATGATGGATAAAAGCGGTTTTTTTAGCAGCTTTTCACTGCTGCAAAGGGCAAGATAATATGAAGAAAGGGAATATTCGTAAAAATAAAAGGGCAGCCTTATTCCCTGCGCAATGGCCAGTGCTTTTTTCTTCGTGCATCTTATCTGGCAACTGGAAAAGCCGTGCGCAATGCCTAGACCGGTCGCCTTGCACTGCGCTTCCTTTAAGGTCCAGAGACGACAAAAGGCAATATCTTTGTCAGTGCCATTTGCAAGATAGTCTATTTCTTCCTTTTGAAAAAACCGCGCGGCGACTTTTTCGCGGCAGAGGACAATCTTTTGCACATCGAGTCCGAGCGGGCAATCGCCAAGGGCAAAGGCGGTAAGATTTCCCGAGTGGGAAAGGCTAAAATCTGGGCCACCTTCGACAAAAGGCTTACCCCAAGGCCCATTTTTTATCTGGCGCTCGCCGAGAAAATGTTTTATCAAAAGTCCGGTGGCGAGGCGCTGCGCTTTTTCTTTTTTGTTTTTTGCGCGCAAGATGCCTTCTTGTCGTTTTTTTTCTATCTGCGGCAGATAAAAAGAGAGCGCCGCTTCGTCTAAAAGCGGCGCACTATCAAATACAAAAATATTCGCATTAGGCATTTTGCTCGATATAGGCGGCGAGCAAATTGAGGTCATCATTGGTAAACGATTCGATGCCTTCCTTGTCGCATTTTGCTGCCAGGGCGGGGTCAAGCGGCAACTTGGCAATTTCGTGGATATTATAAAAGCCGGCGATAGAATCGACATTGCTTTCGCCGAAGATATTGTGCTTTTTACCGCAGTCAGGGCACTTGAAGTAGGACATGTTTTCGACGATGCCCATAATCGGCTTATTCATCATGGCGGCCATTTTGACGGCTTTTTCAACAATCATCGAAACGAGGTCTTGCGGCGAGGTTACGATGACGATGCCGTCAATGGGTAGCGATTGGAAGACTGTCAGCGGAACATCACCCGTTCCGGGCGGCATATCGACGAACATGTAGTCAATATCGCCCCATTCAACGTCGTTCCAGAACTGCTTGACGACGCCGCTGATGATGGGGCCGCGCCAGACGACGGGGTCGGTATCGTTTTCAAGCAGCAAGTTGACGGACATGAGCTTGATGCCGGTCTTGGTTTCGACGGGCATGATGGCGCCTTCCTTATTGGCACCGGCTTTTGACGTGATGCCGAAGCATTTGGGAATGGAAGGTCCCGTAATGTCGGCATCAAGAACGCCGACGTTAAAGCCGCGGCGGCGCATAATGACCGAGAGCATTGAGGTGACGAGGCTCTTGCCGACGCCACCTTTGCCGCTGACGACGGCAATCATTTTTTTGACGTGGGAATTGGGATTCCCCTTTTCTATTGGAATTTGTTCGCGTTCACCGCAGCTGGAAGAGCAGCTGCCGCAATCGTGTGAGCAATCTTCTGCCATTTATCTTCATTCCTTTCAATATTAAGGCATTTCTTTTGTAATTGCAGCCATGACCTGCTAGACAGGCTACCCTTATAGTATATAGCAAAAGCGACAGGCAGACAAGTTGCCGCCTTTATTCAGCGCAGCAAAGCGGCGAGCGACTTGTCATAAGGAGCGCGCACAATGCCCCGTTCCGTGATGATGGCACTTACTAAATTGTGCTCTGTTACGTCAAAAGCGGGGTTATAGACGTCGATGTCTTTTGGCACCATGCGCTTTTCGTACCACATCTCGGTAACTTCTATGGGGTCGCGTTGCTCGATATTTATATCTTTGCCGCAAGGCGTATTGAGGTCAAGAGTCGAGGTCGGTGCACAGACGTAAAAGGGGATATTGTAATAATGCGCCAAGATGGCAACGCCGCAGGTGCCAATTTTATTTGCCACGTCACCATTTTTGGTTACCCTGTCGCAGCCGACAAAAACGGCGTTTATCTTTCCCGTCTGCATGAGCGAGGCGGCCATATTGTCGCAAAGGAGCGTTACGTCAAGACCCGCCATCTTCAGCTCCGTCGCTGTAAGGCGTGCGCCCTGTAATAGCGGTCTTGTCTCGTCGGCATAGACATGAATATTCATGCCGCTCTCGTGTGCTAGATACATCGGTGCCGTGGCGGTGCCGTATTTTGCCGTGGCGAGGCTGCCTGCATTGCAATGTGTCAAAATGCCATAGTTAGGCTTAATGAGCGAAAGACCGTATTCTCCTATCTTATGGCAAGAAGCAATGTCTTCGGCGCAAATTGCCTTGGCTTCGGCGCAGAGAAGTTCTTTTAGAGCAGGAATGCTTTGCTGCTTATTTTTTTCAAGGCAAGAAAGCATGCGCTTTAAAGCCCAGGAGAGGTTGACGGCTGTAGGGCGGGAAGAATTTAGATATGCGGCGCTTTTTTGCATTTCTTCGTAAAAGGCAGCAAAATCTTTGGCTTTGCTCTTAGCACCAGCAAGATAAAGCCCAATGGCAGCCGCATCGCCAATGGCAGGAGCGCCGCGCACTTTGAGTGCTTTTATAGCTTCGTAAATTTCTTCTTGTGTTTTTAGCTCGAGCATGACAAATTGATTAGGCAATTTAGTCTGGTCCAATATGACCAGTGCCCGCTTGCCTTCATCGAGATATAAAGTGGGCAACATTTGTTTCACCCTTTCTTTGCTTGCTAGACATCAAAAATATTTTCTTCCTTTTGCGGGTGCGAGAGGAAAGGTCCCTGCAGATAATCGCAGCTGTATTTTGTGAGCACATCGACCTGCTGCTGCGAGTCGATGCCTTCGGCAAGCGTTCCAAGGCCAGACTTGTGCGCCAGATTGATGATGGAGTGAATAATCTGCAGCTGCATCTTGTCATGCGGCAGCTGAGCTGTGAAGTTGCGGTCGATGCAAATGGTGTTCAGCGGCAAATCGTTGAGATAGGCAAGCGAGGAACTGCCGACCTTAAAGCCGTCGAGTGCAGTCTTAAAGCCTGCCGCGCGCAATTTGTCGAGGCTTTTTTTATTGTGCTGCATGGTTTCGCGCAGCACGGCTTCGGAAAAGACGAAAGCAAAATTATGCGGCAGGCATTTGTGGCTGACGGCAATGGCCTTGAGTTTTTCGGCAAAGTCCGACTCGCAAAGGCGTTCTTGGAATAATGGGACAAAGAGCGTAATGGACCTGTTTTTAACAACTTGGAATTTATTAACAAAATTGCATAGCTGCTCAAAAATCCAAAAATCAAGCGGCGTTTTCTTTTCGCCTTGCAGGACGGAAAGGTTGGAAAATATACTGTGACCAATCAGGTTGAGCTTAAAAATCGTATAGTAGCCGATGAGAAGGTGCGTATTGCTATCAAATTGTCCTTGATAGAAAATTTCTACTTGGCGCGGCTGGATATCCTTATTTATCTCGCTAGGGAGGCATAGAACATTTTTTTTGCCTCCCTCATGGAAGAAATACCATTGATTGCGCCCGCTTTTTTTAGCAACATACATGGCCGAGTCAGCATTGTTGATGAGTTCGTCCATAGTCTTGGCATCTTTGGGGTAGATGGTGATGCCGATGCTGCCGGAAAAGTGCATGAGGTGGTCGCAGACATAGACATCTTCATTAAAGTAATTGAAGATGTCGCGGGCAATTTTGTCGGCATCGCCAATTGTACGCACGCCCTTGATGATG
Source organism: Pectinatus sp. (assembly GCA_020025075.1). Taxonomy (GTDB): domain Bacteria; phylum Bacillota; class Negativicutes; order Selenomonadales; family Selenomonadaceae; genus JAHHSR01. The sequence goes on from JAHHSR010000029.1 coordinate 16,452, forward strand.
AGAAATTCATCGCCGCCGAGGCGGTAGACGCAGCTGTCGGAAGAGGCGGCGCGCAAAAGAATGCGGCTGGCCTTGATGAGCACTTGGTCACCAGCGTCGTGGCCCAGGGTGTCGTTAATGTTCTTAAATTCGTCGAGGTCAATGTAGTAGATAGCGACATAGACGTACTTTTGGCTAAATTTTTGCAGCTGCTCAGCAAAGTACATATGCAGATATTCGCGGTTATAAAGATTGGTGAGCGAGTCGTGAAAGGCCATATGCTCCATCTTTTCAATGGCTTCATTTCTTTCGCGGCGATACGAAATGAGGTTTTCAATCATTTTGTTGAAATTTTGGGCAAGCTGGCCAATTTCATCTTGGCGCCGCGTCGTTATGTGTACGTTGAGGTCGCCGGCAGCTACCTTTTGTGTCGCCTCGGTCATTTTGATGAGCGGGCGCGTGAGCCGATAGGAGAAGATGAAGATAAAATGGACGACGATGGCGGTGACGAGGAGAAGGACGTAGATGGACGCCTTGGTTGTTGAATAGACAAATGACATAATCGTGTCATAGCGCTGTACCGTGATGATGCTCCATTTTTCTGCCATGCCGGGAAATTCGACGGAGCGGTAAGCGCATAGAAAATGCTCGCCGTCGAGGTCGTGATAGGAGCCGGTGCCATTGCTGCCGATGAGGACGCGGTTGACAATGCTTTGGAAGGATGATGATAATTTTAGCGGCGAACTGTTGATGATTGGCATGCCCGAAGAATTTAAGACGGGATAGCCGTTCTTGCCGATGACGGGATAGTTTATCTTGTCGGTCTTATAGTTGTAGAATTTGTCGCTTTTGATGAAATCGTTAGGCAGGAGAACTTCTCCCTTGCCGTTTAATAAGTAGGTAAAATTGCCATTTGAGGTATTGAAGCGGTCGACAATTTGATAGAGGCTGTTGAGGTGAACACTTGCTATTGACCAGCCGAAGAACTTTTTGTCCCTGTAAATGCTATGCACGAAAATCAAAAGGGGTGGCGAGGCTGGCACATAATAGCAAAAATCGCTTTCTGAAGAATTGTGCTGGCGTAAAAATTGTCTAATCCATACATCGGCGATATTCATATCGCAGTCATCTTTGGAAAAGCAGGCTACCTTATCGCCATTTGCCTTCATGATGGTTAAGGAATTAAGCCAGGGATATTTTTCCGAGGTTATCATGAGAATTTCTTTCTGCTTTTCTTCTGGCATGTCGAGGATGCGGGGATAATCGGAAACCATGCGGTTGACAATTATCACATTATAGATGAAATCAGAGATGTTTGTTGCGATATTTTGTGCAATTATGCTATTGTCTGTATTGAGCTTTTTTTCATAGGTGGTTGAAATGATGTGCTGGGTAATCATTGTCAATGCGGTGAGCGAGACAAAGAGAAAGAGGACGGCAATGAAAATGAGCTGCCAGCGTATGGATAATTTCATCTATGGGCGCACGCATTATTGCGAAGGCGCCATTCACTTCCTTTCATGACTGTAGTGAAGAAAAAGAGTCGGAATTTAACAAAAAAATTTAGTTGCAGAAAATAATCGCATATGATATTATAACAAACGTGCGGGCATAGTTCATTGGTAGAACGCTAGCTTCCCAAGCTCGAGAGGGGGGTTCGATTCCCCTTGCCCGCTCCATAAAATTCAAAATGCGACTTTATCATAATCCGCCAGAAGACTCCTTCCTCTTAGGTGGGAGATGAATGACGG
>JAHHSR010000003.1 GCA_020025075.1 Pectinatus sp.
ACCCCGAACCTGCTGATTAAGAGTCAGATGCTCTACCAATTGAGCTAGTGAGTCATGCTATTAAGATGTGATGGTGACCCACCGGGGACTTGAACCCCGAACCTGCTGATTAAGAGTCAGATGCTCTACCAATTGAGCTAGTGAGTCACGACCAAAGAACGCTTTATATAATATACTGTTTTTGGCAAAAATGCAAGACTTTTTAAGAAAAAAATTTAAAAAGTTGCTAAAAAATTAGCAAAAAAGAAAAGGCGGGATAATTTGTTTTAGATATAAATATATTAGCGCCATATGCGATGTTTATAGCAAAGGCAGTCCTATGAATATTACAAGAAACCTCAAAAATTGGCCAAATGCCAACATCTCGGTAAAGAGCTTTCAGGTTGGGAATGGCAGCAAATAGAATTTCGGCTATCTCAATTTTTTGTGGTAGAATTTTGTACCAAATAGCAGTAAAGATAAAGCATATGCTATAATTAAGAAAAGCCTTGAGGGGGATTTAAAGATGGAAGTTACAGAAAAGATTAAAGAAGGAATGAAAAATACAGTAGAAGATACCGTCTGCGAAGAAAATACAGCCAAAGCGATGGGAAGCGGCACGCTGACTGTTTATGCAACGCCTGCCATGTGTGCCCTTTTAGAAAATGCCGCATCCTCTTTGGCAGAAAATTTATTGCCGCCTGAGTGGTCAACGGTAGGCTGCTCTCTTTCGATAGAGCATGTAGCACCTTCGCCGCTTGGGGCTAAAATAAAAGCAACGGCAGAAGTGGTAAGCGTTGAAGGACGCAAGATAACATATCTGGTCACGGCAGAAGATGAGGTGGGACAAATTGGCCGTGGCAAGCATGAGCGCTTTGCCATTTTGCGGGAAAAATTTCAAGCGAAAGCAAAGATGCGCCGTAAGGTTTAAATCTCTTTTTTTTGCTGCATGAAGGCATCATAGCGCGCCTTTATTTCTTTGCGATTTGGCACTGGCGGCCACAATTCCTTGATACTGTTTTGGCGCATGGCGCTGCCGAGGTGCTCATAAAGAGCGGGATAGTCGGCGGCAAGGCTTTTGAGCAGTTCTTTGCTTTTTTGGCGCATGGTCTTGCCGTCAATGGGACATGGGGATTGGACGGGCTTTAAATTGTAGAGTTTTACAGCATCTTTTATTTCGCTTTCTCGAAAATAGATTAGAGGCCTGATTACGGTGAGATTTGTCTTAGATAGATAAGTTGAAGGCAAAAAGGTTTTAAGTTGGCCCGAATGGAATAAATTGAGCCAAAATGTTTCAAGTGCATCATCATAGTGGTGTGCATAGGCGACAATGTTGCAGTCGTTTTCTAAGGCAAAGCGGTTGACAGCACCGCGCCGAAAATACGAGCAGGTAAAGCAGGCCGGCTGTTTGCTGGTATCAATAATAGATTTTATATCGGTGGGGCAAGTCGTGTGCTTGATGCCTAATTCTTCACAAAATTTTTTGATATAGGCATCGGAAAAATCGCTGGTGAAAAGCGGGTCAATCGTCACGGCTTTTAAGGTGAAGTCCATTTTCAGCCTTTTTTTGAGCATGGCTAAAGAATAGGTCAAAAAGAGGCTGTCCTTGCCACCAGAAAGGCCTATCATGATTTTATCATGGGGCTTAATCATGGAAAATTCTGTTATGGCACGCATGATTTTACTAAAATAAAGTTGTTTGAGCATTTTTCTCCTTTGCTGCCAGTTACGGGCAATTTTGCCATCGCCGAAAGCAGCCCTTCCATTTAAAATGTGATATAATATTATAACACATTATGCTGTTTAGCCTTGAAGGGCATTGGAAGAAAAAAAACAGTGTATTTTCGCATGAAAATGCTAAAGTCAAATTTGGAGGTTTATTATGGGTAAGAGACCTATTTATGTAATTGGGCATAAAAATCCCGATACGGATTCTATTTGCTCGGCTTTGAGCTATGCGCACCTAAAACGCGCTCTCGGCCTTGAAAATGTCGTTGCTGCAAGAGCGGGCAAGGTGAATAAGGAAACGCAGTTTGCACTCGATTATTTTGGTGTTGAGGCGCCGCAGCTTGTAAGCGATGTCTATCCGCGCGTTTTAGACGTTATGGATAAATGTGAAGAGACGGTAAAAGAAACGGATAGCTTGCGCCATTTGGGTGAAGTAATGCGCAAATCGGAAGAAAAGTCGATTCCCGTCTTAAATGATGCACAAGAGCTTTGCGGTATCGTAACCGTCAGCGATTTAGCCAAGCGCTATTTTGAAGACCTTGATATGCAGGGCTTTGCCGATAGCGATGTGACTTTGCATGACATAATAAAGACAATTGACGGCAATATTTTGGTTGATAGTGATGAAAGCCGTGTTGTCAAGGGCAATGTTCGCATTGCGGCGGGCAGCGTGCGCATGATAGCTGATAATATAAAAAGTGATGATATTGTCCTCGTCGGTGACCGCGTGGCGCCGACTTTGCGCGCTTGCCTTGAACGCGGTATTGCGTGCCTCATCGTAACGGGAAATGGCAGCGTACCGAGTGAAATAAGTGATTTGGCGCAGCAAAAATCGACGATGATTATTGTTGCTCCGCATGATACTTATACCTGTGCGCGCCTTTTGAATCAGTGTGTTCCCGTAAAGCGTCTCATGCAGGAAGAAGTAGTTACCTTTAAGCCCACCGACCTTATAAGTGATGTCAAAAAGACGATTGAAGGCTGTGGCTATCGCAATTATCCCGTCGTTGAAAACAATCAGGTTGTCGGTATGGTTAACAGTGAACGGCTCGTGCTTTCAGAAAAGCAAGGTCTTATTTTGGTTGACCACAATGAGGCAGCTCAGGCTGTAGAGGGAAATGAAAAGGCAGCTGTCTTGGAAATTATAGACCACCATCGCTTGGGCGGCATTAATACAGCGGACCCTCTTTTTGCTTGCCTTGATAAGGTTGGCTGCACGAGTACCTTGGTGGCAGAACAATACCTTTATCACAATGTAGAAATACCGCAAAAATTAGCTGGTCTCATGCTCTCGGCGATAATTTCGGATACGGTCTTATTTAAGTCTCCGACCTGTACGCAGCGCGACCAGGATATTGCCAAGATGCTCGCTAAGATAGCTGGCGTAAATCTTGAAAAATATGGTATGGAACTTTTAAAGGCTGGCTCTGATATTGGCAATCTTACTGCGGCTGAAATAATAAAATATGATATGAAGGAGTTTCAGCTGGGGGCAAAGCGTTTCCTTGTCAGCCAGATTTCTGTCATGGATAGCGAAGGCATCTTAGAGAGAAAGCCGGAACTTTTAAAGGCAATGGAAAAGGTTTGCGAAGAAGAAGGGTATGACATGTATCTCGTCATGGTCACTAATATTTTGCAGGAGGGAACAGACCTTTTATTCGTCGGCGGTCCCGAACAGATTATTGGTGAAGCTTTTGGCAAGGAATTTGCTGACCATAGCGTTTATTTGCCTGGCGTCATGTCACGTAAGAAGCAGATTGTGCCGCAGATTACTGAGGCAGTCAATAAGCTCGGCTGATTTGAATATATTAAAAAAGAGCCCCGCCCGCAAAAGCTGGCGGGGCAGTTAATACTATGCTGCTTTTTTGGGGCAGCATTTTTCTTATAGAAAGAGGTATGGATTTGTGAATATACTTGAAGGTTTAAATCCCATGCAGCGCAAGGCGGTTGAGCATAAGGACGGGCCACTTTTAATCATGGCTGGTGCTGGGTCTGGCAAGACGCGCGTTTTGACTTGTAAAATTGCTTATCTTTTGGCAAATGGCGTCTCGCCGTATCAGATAATGGCCATCACCTTTACCAATAAGGCGGCAAGGGAAATGCGGGAAAGGGCAGATAAGATGATTGGCAGCGCTGCCAAAAATGTCTGGCTTAGCACTTTTCACTCCTTTTGCGCCCGTTTTTTGCGCATGGAAATTGACTGCCTCGATGAATATAAGAGCAATTTTACCATTTATGATTCTGGTGATAGCCAGACTTTAATCAAGAACTGCTTAAAGGAATTAAACCTTGACGATAAGCAATATGCACCTTACCGTATTGCAAGCATTATATCCAATGCCAAGAATATGATGCTCACGCCTGAAGAATATGCAAGGGAGCAGAGCCGTTTTTTTGAAAAGAAGGCGGCCGAGGTTTATGCGCTGTATCAAAATCATCTCATGGAAAACAATGCGCTTGATTTTGACGACTTGCTCTGCGTAAGTGTGCGCCTTTTGCAAAATTCGCAGCAGGTACGCGAAAAATATCAGGAACGCTTCCATTATATTCTCGTTGATGAGTACCAAGATACCAATGGCGCACAATACCGCTTGACAAAATTGCTGGCGGAGAAATACAAGAATATTTGTGTTGTCGGCGATGCCGACCAGTCTATTTATGGCTGGCGTGGTGCTGATATTACAAATATCTTGAACTTTGAAAAGGACTATCCGCAGGCCCAGGTGATAAAGCTCGAGCAAAATTATCGCTCGACGCAAAATATTTTGCGGGCGGCTAATGCCGTAATTGAAAATAACTGCAATCGCCGTCCCAAAAAGCTTTGGACGGAAAATGTGCAAGGTGATAAGATAACGACTTTTGAAGCGTATAATGAGCGCGATGAAGCTAATTTCATAGCGGAGAATATTATCCGTGAAAATATGCAAAATGGCGTATCTTACGATGATATGGCAATTTTATATCGCACCAATGCCCAATCGCGCGTTTTGGAGGAAGCATTTCTCAAGGAACATATCCCGTATACGATGGTTGGCGGTCTTAAATTTTATGACCGCAAGGAAATTAAGGATGTAATGGCATATTTAAAGCTCATTAACAATCCTTCTGATAGTGTGAGCTTGACGCGTATCATCAATGTTCCCAAGCGGGGCATCGGCAGCGTGAGCTTAGAGCGGATAAAAAAATATGCCGACGAAAATGGCCTTAGCGTTTTTGATGCAATCAGCCAAGCAGAGGCAATTCCCGCTTTGAGTGCCAAGGCGTGCAATGCCTCGGCGGACTTTTTCACCCTTATTGATGATTTGGCCGGTCGCAAGGACGAGATGCCCGTTCATACATTTATTGAATGTGTGATGAAAGAGACGGGCTATCTCAGCGAATTGGAAGAAGATGAGGTGCAAAATGAGGCGTGCTTAGAAAATTTGCGCGAGTTGGTCGGCGTTGCTAAGGACTTTGAGACACATAACCCAGATGAAAATACCCTCGAAGGTTTTTTGAGTTCTGTTTCACTTATTGCTGATATTGATACGGCAGACCTTGCTGACGATAAGGTGACTTTAATGACCTTTCATGCTTCCAAGGGCCTTGAATTTCCTATCGTCTTTATTGCGGGCATGGATGAAGGTATCTTTCCCCATGCGCGTACACTTATGGATGAAGCGCAGATTGAAGAAGAAAGGCGTACCTGTTATGTCGGGATTACGCGCGCGCAAAAGAAACTTTATCTGACAAATGCCAAGTCGCGCAACCTGTACGGCCGGACGAATATGTATAATCCATCGCGCTTTTTGCAGGAAATACCGTCCGATTGCCTAGAAGCACTGCACGGGAAAATCAATGTTCAGACGCCTACCGTCGATAAGCGTGCCGCTTCCTTTGCCGACAGGCGCGTACAAAATAGGCCGCTACCGCCAAAGAGCACGGCTCCCGTCATTCGTCCGGATATGTCGATAAAATGGTCTACCGGTGATAAGGTGCAGCACAATAAATGGGGTATAGGTACCGTCGTTTCTATTTCTGGCAGTGGTGAAGAAGTGCAGCTGACGGTGGCTTTTCCTGAGCAGGGCATAAAAAAGCTCATCCAAAAATATGCACCGATAAAGAAAGCGGATTAAAAAATGAAGACAGACGAAATTAAAACTCGCCTCGACAATTTAAGAAAATTACTTGAAGAATACAATCGCCTTTATTACGATGAAGATAATCCTGCTATTTCCGACGAGGAATACGATGGCCTTATGCTGGAATTAAAGCGCCTAGAAAAGCAGTATCCGGAGTATAAAAGTCCTAAGTCGCCCACCCAGCATGTTGGTGGCAGTGCCAAGCGGCAGGCGGGCGTCTTGGTGCGCCATGATGTGCCGATGCTGAGCTTGCAAGATGTCTTTAGCCGCGAGGAAATCACTTCTTTTGTCGATGATATACTCGCAGTAAATCCTGAGGCCTCATTTATCGTAGAAGAAAAGATAGATGGCCTTTCTCTTGCCCTTCGCTATGCTGAAGGAAAGCTCAAGCTGGCCGTAACGCGTGGCGACGGCATTATTGAAGGTGAAGATGTAACGCAAAATGCTTACCAGATTGCGGGCATTGCCCATGTCTTGCCAGACAAAATGCCGTATCTTGAAGTGCGCGGAGAAGTCTATATGGATAATGATGAATTTTCAAAGATTAACCGCGTCCAGGAAAAAGAGGGAAAAAAAGTTTTTGCCAATCCGCGCAACTGCGCGGCGGGAACTTTGCGCCAGCTCGATAGCAGCGTTCTGAAAAAGAGGCGCTTGAAATTTTTTGCCTTTAACTTACAGGCGGCAAGGGGAAAAGATTTTTCTTCTCACATTGAGGCGATGGAATATTTTCAAAAACAAGGCATTGCCATAGTGCGAGAAAGCACTCTTTGCCATAGCGCAAGCGAAGTCTGGCAAGCCATTGAAGACATTGGTGCGCGCCGCGCTTTACTTCCTTACAATATTGATGGTGCCGTCGTAAAAGTCGATAATCTTGCACTGCGAGAAAGTTTGGGGGCTACGGCGAAGGTGCCGCGCTGGGCCATCGCTTATAAATATCCGCCGGAAGAGAAAGAAACGCGCCTTTTGGCAATCGAGCTTTCCGTTGGCCGTACGGGGCGCGTAACGCCTACGGCCGTGTTTGAGCCCGTGCAGCTTGGCGGCACGACCGTAGAGCGGGCGACGCTCCATAATCAATCTTTCATCGATGCGCTTGATGTGCGAGTCGGCGATGCGATACTCGTTTATAAATCGGGAGAGATTATTCCCAAGGTGCGCTGCGTCCTGCCTGAAAAGCGCCCCCAAGGGACAAAGCCGTTTGAGATTGGCGATAACTGTCCGATTTGTCATACAAAACTTGTACGCGACCTTGATACGGCGGATAGCCGCTGTCCGAATGAAATGTGTCCGGCAAGGCTACAAGGCGCAATTGAAAATTTTGTCGACCGTTCGGCTATGGATATAAAGGGATTTGGTACAAAGTACATTGCTGTTCTTTTAAAAGAGGGATATTTGCAGGATATGGCGGATATTTATTACCTCAAGGATTACCGCGAAGTACTTATTGAAAAAGGGCTTATCGGCAAGGAAAAAAATACGGATAAACTTCTTTTGGCTATTGAAAAGTCAAAGAATAATGAGCCTTGGCAGCTTTTGACGGGTTTTGGAATTGAAAATATCGGCAAGGCGGCGGCAAAGTCGCTTTTAGATGAATTTGGCAGCATTGATAATCTGCAGAAGGCTTCTGAGGAACAGTTGGCAGCCGTCGAAAACATTGGCGCGATAAGCGCAAAATCAGTTTATGACTTTTTTCATGCACCGCGTCAAAAAACGATACTGGATAAATTTGTGCGGGCTGGCTTTGATTTTTCCAGTCAAAAAGAAACGGCAAAAGGCACTTTGTCCGAAAAGATATTCGTTTTGACGGGAAGTTTAAAGACACTTTCTCGCCAGCAGGCAACGGAAAAAATTGAAAGCGCTGGCGGCAAGGTGGCTTCTGCTGTTTCCAAAAGGACGGATTATCTTGTCGCAGGCGAAAAGAGTGGCAGCAAGCTTTTGAAAGCACAAAATTTGGGGATTCGCATTATTAGCGAAGAAGAACTGGCAGCACTTTTAGCGGGCAAGGTGTTGGAATAAAAGTTAAATTGCTATATAATAAACAAGTATTAAGGCAGATGATGCCTAATGAACGGGGGTATATGAATGAAACTCACAGAAAAAGATGTAGATAATGTTGCAGTCCTTTCGCGCCTGTCCATACCTCAGGAAGAAAAGGCTAAGTATATGAAGCAGATAGACGATTTTCTTGAATATGGCGATGTTTTGCAGCAGGTTGATACGCAAGGCGTTGAACCGATGGCGCATATCCTGCCGCTTAAAAATGTCTTTCGTCCTGATGAGGTAAAGCCGTCGCTTGATAGAAAGCTCGCCCTTTCCAATGCACCGGAACAGGAAGATGGATATTTTGTCGTACCGCAGATTATCGAATAGTAGTACGCCTAGCAAGGAGGAATTTTCGTGGATTTACATAAAAAATCAGCGCACGAACTGCATGATTTGCTCGTGCGCAAGGAAATAAAGGCTGCTGAAATAACGGATAATTATCTAAAATGCATCGAAAAAGCGCAGCTGGCAATCAATGCCTATACGACCGTTCTGGCTGAAAAGGCAAAAGAACAGGCTGTAGCCGTGGACGAAAAAATTGCTCAGGGAGAAAAAATCGGCTTTCTGGCTGGTATACCCGGCGCAATTAAGGATAATATCTGCACATTGGGCATAAAAACCACGTGTTCGTCCAAAATTTTGGCAGATTTTGTTCCGCCTTATGATGCAAGCGTGGTTAAAAAGCTCAAGGATGCTAGCGCTGTATTTTTAGGAAAGACGAATCTCGATGAATTTGCCATGGGCGGGTCGACGGAAACATCGGCTTTTGGAACGACGCATAATCCCTGGAATACCAATTATGTTCCGGGCGGTTCAAGTGGCGGTTCGGCAGCTGCCGTGGCAGCAGGCATGGCGGCTTGGTCGCTAGGCTCTGATACGGGCGGCTCTATCCGTCAGCCGGCTTCTTATTGCGGCGTTGTCGGTCTTAAGCCAACTTATGGTCGCGTTTCCCGTTATGGTCTTATCGCTTATGCATCTTCCCTCGACCAGATTGGGCCTTTGACGCGTGATGTGGAAGATAGTGCGCATCTTTTGAATATAATTGCTGGCCATGATGCAATGGATTCAACTTGTGCTTCTGAAGCAGTGCCGGATTATACAAAATCCTTGGTCGAAGATGTCAAAGGGCTTAAAATTGGCCTGCCCGCAGAATATTTTGTCGATGGCATGGACGAAGATGTCAAAGCGGCAATTGATAAGGCTGTGAGCGATTATCGCTCTTTGGGGGCTGAAATAGTTGACATTTCCCTACCACATACGAAATATGCAATTGCATCTTATTATCTCATTGCCTGTGCTGAAGCAGCGACAAACCTTTCCCGTTATGATGGCGTAAGTTATGGTGCGCGCGTCGAAGGCGACGATATCATCTCGATGATGACCAATACGCGTACGCAAAAATTTGGTGCAGAGGTTAAGCGCCGTATTATGATTGGTAATTATGCCCTGAGCGAAGGCTATTATGATGCTTATTATTTAAAAGCACTGAAAGTGCGCCGCCTAATAAAAGAAGATTATGACAAGGCTTTTGAAAAAGTTGATGTTATTTTAGCGCCTGTTGCACCGACGCCAGCTTATGAAATCGGTTCAATAATAAGTGACCCGCTGCAAATGTATTTGCAAGATATTTGCACGGTTCCTTTGAATCTTGCCGGATTGCCTGCAATTTCTTTGCGCTGCGGCACGAGCAAGGGCGGCCTTCCCATTGGCATGCAGCTTATCGGCAAGGCTTTTGATGAGCCGACAATTATTAAGGCAGCCTATACTTATGAGCAAGGCAAAGATTTTTATAAAGAAGTTGCAGAGGTGAGCAAATAATGAGCTATGAAGCAGTAATAGGCCTTGAAATTCACAGCGAGCTGAAAACGAAGACGAAGATTTTTTGCGGTTGTGCCACTGGTTTTGGTGCTGAGCAAAATACACATGTTTGCCCTGTCTGCCTCGGCTTGCCGGGTGTTTTGCCTGTCGTCAATCGCAGCGTGGTGGAATATGCTATCAAGGCAGGTCTGGCGCTCAATTGCACGATTAATAAATTTAGCAAATTTGACAGAAAAAATTATTACTATCCTGATTTGCCGAAGAATTTTCAGACCTCGCAATATGACTTGCCGATTGCCGAGCACGGCTATGTCGACATAGAAGTTGGCGGCAAGCAGAAGCGCATTAGAATAACGCGCATTCACATGGAAGAAGATGCCGGGAAATTAGTTCATTCCGGTACGACAATACGCGATTCTTCCAGCTCGAAAGTTGATTATAATCGCACGGGTGTGCCGCTTATTGAAATTGTTTCTGAACCGGATATGCGTACGCCGGAAGAAGCGCGCGCTTATATGGAAAAAATAAAGTCAATTCTAGAATATATTGATGTATCAAACTGCAAAATGGAAGAGGGCAATTTGCGCGCAGATGTCAATGTTTCATTGCGTCCTGTCGGCACGGAAAAGCTTGGCACAAAGACGGAAATGAAGAACCTCAATTCCTTTAAGATGATTGAAAGCGCTTTGAGCTATGAAATAGAACGGCAAGAAGATGTTTTAGAAGATGGCGGAGAAATTATTCAGGAAACGCGCACGTGGGATGATGGCCGCGCAATGACTGTGTCTATGCGCAGCAAGGAAAAGGCACAGGATTATCGCTATATGCCGGAACCCGACCTTGTTCCCATAGTTTTGACGGATGAAGATATCGAAAAATTTAGAGCTACCCTGCCCGAACTTCCTGATGCGCGTCGGGCAAGGCTGGTAAAAGAACATGGCCTTTCAGAGTATGACGCAGCTTCTCTTACGGCTTCGCGTGCGATGGCGGAATATTTTGATGCGGCAGTATCGGCTGGTGCTGATGCCAAACTTGCTGCCAACTGGATTATGGGTGAACTTTCTAAGCATTTAAATAGCAGCGATATGGCGCTTTCCGATTCAGCGGTAAAGGCAAAAATGCTCGCTGAAATGCTGGGACTTCTTGAAAAAGGTACTATTTCCTCAAAGATTGCCAAGACTGTTTTTGAAGAAATGTGGCAGACGGGTAAAAATCCTGGTGTTATCGTCGAGGAAAAAGGTCTTGTCCAGATTACCGATACAAAAGAAATCGAAGCGATTGTCGATAAGGTCATCAATGACAATCCTAAGCCGGTTGCCGACTATCGTGGCGGCAATGCCAAATCAATCGGCTTTTTGGTAGGGCAAGTCATGAAACAAAGTAAGGGAAAAGCTAATCCCGCTATGGTTAATAAATTATTGAAGGAAAAGCTCGGCTGATAAAGAGGACTCCTTGCCTTTTGGGCAGGGGTCCTTTTAAGTTTTTTGGAGGGGCAAAACTTGTCACTATTATTTTTATATGATATAGTGTGAACATATCCCGCCGGCAGGCAGGAATTTTTTGCTTTAGCGTTTGAAAGAGATATGTAGCTTTATATGATAGCTACCAGCTTTGGGCAAAAAGCCTTTAGCCCAGGAAAAACTGAGCGTGAGGTGATAGAATGGAAAGGTATTTTTTAGCGGCGATGCAGGGAATAGCGGGGCTTGGCAGCATAGGCATAAGGCGCCTTTTGGAGTATTTTGATACGGCCGAGCGGCTATGGCATTGTCCGGCAGAGCAGGTAAGAAAAAGTGGGATTTTATCTGCTAAGGTATTGGATAAATTTTTGCAATATCGGCAAAATTTTGAGATACAATCGCTGCAAGATTGTTGCGAGAAAAAGAATATTTCAATAATTACAATTTTTGATAACGAATATCCAAAATTGTTAAAAAATATTTACAATCCGCCCAACGTGCTTTTTTGCCGAGGCGACTTGAAAAAGCTGGCCAAACCATTGGCGATGGTAGGCGCGCGTCGCTTTACGCCTTATGGAAAAAATGTTGCTTTGACCTTGGCACAGGAGCTGGCGCAAAATGGCTATACAATTGTCAGTGGTGCCGCCTATGGGATTGATTCCTTTGCTCATGCGGGAGCTTTGCGCTCAGGCAGCACGGTTGCAGTGCTCGGCTGTGGTGTCGATATTGCCTATCCAAGAGAAAATGAGCGCCTGCTCGAAAAAATTGCTCAAAATGGCGCCATTATTTCGGAGTATTTACCCGGCACGCGTCCTTGTGCCTCTTTTTTTCCCGCGCGCAATCGAATAATTAGCGGCATGTCGTACGGTACAATAGTTGTCGAGGCGGCAAAGCGCAGCGGTTCTTTAATTACGGCTGAATATGCCTTGAATGAAGGCCGTGATGTTTTTGCTGTTCCGGGCAGTATTTATGCACCGGGCAGTGCTGGCTGTAATTATCTCATTCAGCAGGGGGCAAAGCTGGTTACGGCAACAGAGGACATTCTTTGTGAATACGGAGCTAAGCCTGCTTTTTGCCCGGCTGCAACAAAAAAATTATTGACAGCTGAGGAAAAAAAGATATATGATATTTTATCGTATGAACAGGGCACTAGTACGGATAAGCTGATTTATAAGCTGCGCGTTGATATATCCCATATAAGTTTTATCCTTTTACAGATGAAGTTAAAGGGAATTATTGAACAAACGCCACAAGGAACATATGTGCTGTCGGCCAAGGAGTGATTTTTAAAGTGGAAAAAGAAAGCAAAGCGAAAAAAACCACGGCAACTGTCAAGCGTAAAAAGGCTAAGACGGCAGCGAAAAAGACATTGGTCATCGTGGAATCGCCTGCTAAGGCCAAGACGATTGAAAAATATCTTGGCAATAGAAAATATGAAGTGATGGCTTCGATGGGCCATTTACGCGACTTGCCCAAAAGCCAGTTTGGCATAGATGTGGAAAATGGTTTTGCTCCTAAATACATAAATATTCGCGGCAAGGGGGACCTTATCAAGTCATTGCGCAAAGAGGCTAAAAAGGCCGATAAAATCTATCTGGCCTCTGACCCCGACCGCGAAGGAGAAGCTATTGCTTGGCATCTCGCCTACATTTTGGGCGTTGACAAGACACAAAAATGCCGCATTGTCTTCAATGAAATTACCAAGCCAGCGATTAATGAAGCTATCAAGCAGCCACGCTCGATAAATGTCGATTTAGTTGATGCTCAGCAGGCAAGGCGCATGCTCGACCGCATTGTCGGCTATAAGCTTAGCCCGCTTTTGTGGCGTAAAATCAAAAAGGGGCTCAGCGCGGGCCGTGTTCAATCGGTGGTTTTGAAGATAGTCTGCGATAGGGAAAGAGAAATAAAGTCCTTTGTGCCAGAAGAATATTGGACCGTTGAACTCAAGTTTAAGAACGGTAAAAAACCTGCTTCATTTAAAGCTGAGCTTGTCAGCTTTGCCGGTAAAAAATTGGCGATAACGAATGAAGCAGAGGCAGAAAAAGTAAAAAAGGCCATCTTAGAGGGTGAATTTACTGTCGAAGAGGTAAAAAGAAGCGAGAGAAAGAGAAAGACGCCGCCTCCTTTTACGACCAGCTCCTTGCAGCAAGATGCTGCGCGTAAGCTGGGCTTTACCTCTAAACGGACAATGATTATTGCTCAGCAGCTCTATGAAGGCATCAATGTTGGGCGCAAGGGACCGACGGGCCTTATTACTTATATGCGTACGGATTCGACGCGCATTTCTGAATTGGCGCAAGAAGAAGCACGACAATTTATTGAAAAAAATTTTAGCAAGGACTATTTGCCGGAAAAGCCGCCTGTCTATGCGGCAAAAAAAGATGCTCAAGATGCACATGAGGCCATTCGACCAACTGACATTACGATGACGCCGGCGCATATTGAGGGGTATTTGAGCAAGGAACAGGAAAAACTATATCGTCTTATCTGGCAGCGTTTTTTGGCTAGCCAAATGAAGCCTGCTGTGTACGATACGGTCAATATGCAGATTAAAAATGGTTCCTACATCGCCAAGGCGTTGGGTTCTATTTTGCGCTTTGAGGGCTTTTTGGCCGTCTATGACGACTCCGATACGAAAAAAGACGTTGTCTTGCCGGAAATGGCAAAAGGGGAAAAGGTCAAGCTTGATAAGGTGGATTGCTTGCAGCACTTTACAGAACCGCTGGCTCGCTATAATGATGCCTCGATTGTCAAGACGCTTGAGGAAAAAGGCATTGGCCGACCGAGTACCTATTCGCCAATTATTGAGACCATTTTGGCGCGCGGCTATGTCGTGCGGCGCGCCAAGAAATTTGAGCCAACGGAATTGGGCTTTATTGTCTTAGATTTGTTAGAGAAATATTTTAAAAATATTGTCGATATAAAATTTACGGCGGGCATGGAAAGTGACCTTGATAAAATAGCTGAGGGCCAGCTTGATAAAAATGAGCTTTTGGAATCTTTCTACCAGCCATTTGAAAAGACCTTGGAGCGGGCAGAAGAAGAAATCGGCCATGTCGATGTGCCAGAAGAAGTATCTGATGTGCGCTGCGAAAAATGCGGCCGTTTCATGGTCGTTAAGCAAGGTCGCTTTAGTAAATTTTTGGCCTGCCCGGGATTTCCTGAATGCCGCAATACCAAGCCTATATTAAAGGACACGGGTGCTAAATGCCCTAAATGCGGTGGCAGGATAATTGAAAGAAAGACGAAAAAAGGTCGCGTTTTTTATGGCTGCGAAAACTATCCGGATTGTGATTTTGTGAGCTGGGATGCGCCTGCACCGGATAAGACTTGCCAAGAGTGTGGCAGCGCAATGCTGCAGCACCGCTGCAAAAATGGTCAGATAATTTTTTATTGCAGCAATGAAAAATGTTCGACACGTACCGACCATCCTATAAATAAAGAAATAGAGCGCCTTAAAAAAAAGACGCATGAAAAACATCAGGCAGAAGCAGAAAAAATTGAGGATAAATAATTGAAACAAGAAAAAAAAATCATTGTAATTGGCGCCGGCTTGGCAGGAAGTGAAGCTGCCTGGCAGATAGCCGAAGCGGGATTGCAGGTACATCTTTATGAGATGCGTCCTGAAAAGATGACACCGGCGCACAAGACGGGAGAATTTGCCGAATTGGTGTGCAGCAATTCGCTGCGCGGAGCGGGATTGGAAAATGCTGTAGGCGTTTTAAAGCAGGAAATGCGCGATTATGGTTCTTTGATTATGGAAATGGCGGATTTGCACGCTGTGCCAGCTGGTGGTGCTTTGGCTGTCGACCGGCACGGCTTTTCACAGGCCGTGACAGAAAAGCTGAAAAATCATCCCAACGTAAAGCTTTATAATGAAGAAGTTGAGGCTGTACCGGAAGATGAAGAGGCAATTGTTGTCATTGCTTCTGGGCCGTTGACGCAAGGACCGCTAGCCGCTTCATTAGAGGCACTGATGGGAAAGAGTGACCTTTATTTTTACGATGCAGCAGCGCCTATCGTGACACATGACTCGATAGATATGACTAAGGCTTATCGGGCCTCGCGCTATGGCAAGGGCAGTGCCGATTATATCAATTGCCCAATGGATAAAGAGCAGTATGAGATATTTTGGCAAGAGCTTGTCAATGCCGAACGGGCACAGACGAAGCAATTTGAAAAGGAAATTTTCTTTGAAGGCTGCATGCCCGTAGAGGAAATGGCCAGTCGCGGTGATGATACCTTGCTTTTTGGTCCGTTGAAGCCGGTTGGCCTTGAACGTCCGGGAAGCGATAAGCGTCCTTATGCCGTAGTACAGCTGCGCCAAGATGATGCGGCAGATAGTCTATATAATATAGTTGGTTTTCAGACGCATTTGAAGTGGCCGGAGCAAAAGCGCGTCTTTGGTCTCATACCGGGATTAGAAAAGGCTGAGTTTGTTCGCTATGGCGTCATGCACCGCAATACCTTTATCAATTCGCCGCAATTACTATTGCCGACCATGCAGCTGAAGAGTCGTTCCAATTTGCTCTTTGCCGGGCAAATGACAGGCGTTGAAGGTTATGTTGAATCGGCTGCTAGTGGACTGGTTGCAGGGGTGAATGCGGCGCTTTTAGCTTGCGGGAAAGAGCCGGTTGTATTGCCGCAGGAAACGGCACATGGTGCACTTTGCCATTATATCACGCGTCCGCCGTTGAAGAATTTCCAGCCGATGAATATTAATTTTGGGCTTTTGCCGCCGCTAGAGGAGAAGGTGCGCGATAAAAAGCTTAAAAAACAACTACTTGCGCAGCGCGCCCTAAAGTCGATGAGTGAATTTAGAGCAAGATGCGATTTGAAGAAAATGAATAAATGATGAGGTGAGGATATGTTTAAAGCAACGACGATTATTGCCGTGCGCCGCAATGGCAAGGTAGCCATTGCGGGCGATGGCCAGGTCACGCAGGGACAGGCTGTAATCATGAAAGGTAATGCACGCAAAGTGCGCCGTATTTATCACGGCAAGGTTTTGACGGGGTTTGCCGGTTCGGTAGCAGATGCCTTTACCCTTTTTGAAAAATTTGAAGCCAAGTTAGAAGAATTTGGCGGTTCCTTGACGCGTGCTGCAGTTGAGCTTGCCAAGGAATGGCGCACGGATAAGGTGCTGCGCCGCCTGGAGGCACTTCTTTTGGTAGCTGACAAAGATAAGACACTTCTCTTATCGGGTGATGGCGAGGTCATTGAACCTGATGATGATGTTGTCGCCATTGGTTCGGGCGGCTATTATGCCCTTGCTGCTGGCAAGGCGATGCTGCGCCATTGCGGTGAGATGGAGGCTGTGGATATTGCGCGCGAGGCGCTTTCAATAGCTGCCGATATTTGCGTTTATACCAACCATAATATTATTGTAGAAGAATTGAGTCAGGAGTGAGGATTGATGAACGAACAGACACCGCGTCAGATTGTTGATGAGCTTAATAAATATGTCGTCGGACAGGATAAGGCAAAGCGCGCTGTCGCTGTCGCGCTTCGCAATCGTTGGCGCTCGCAGCGCTTGCCTGAATCAATGCAAGAGGAGATTATTCCGAAAAATATCTTGATGATTGGCGCCACAGGCGTTGGCAAGACGGAAATTGCCAGAAGGCTTGCCAAATTGGTGCGCGCGCCCTTTTTAAAAATAGAAGCCACTAAATTTACGGAAGTAGGCTATGTGGGCCGCGATGTTGAATCAATCGTACGCGATTTGGTAGAAATATCTGTGCGCATGATTAAACAAAAAAAGATGAAGGCCGTACAGGATAAGGCCAAGGAAATGGCGCAAGAGAGAATTTTGGATTTGCTTGTGCCCGACACGAAAACTAGTGCTGTAAATCCGCTCGGCGCTATTTTTGGTGGCGATGATGAAGAAAAGCAGCAAGCAGCGGAGCCAAAATATAAGGCGGGCCGTGAATTTTGCCGCAAGCGCCTTTTGGCGGGAGAGCTTGAAAGGGAAATGGTCGAAGTAGAAGTAGAAGATACGAGCTCGCCTGTACTGGGCATGTTTGCCGGCTCTGGCATGGAAGATATGACCAATAACCTGCAAGATGTCCTGGGAAGCTTTTTGCCCAAAAAGAAAAAATGCCGCAAGGTAACAATTAGCGAGGCAAGAAAGATATTCGAGCAGCAGGAAGCGCAAAAGCTTATCGACATGGATGATGTTGTGAGTGAGGGCATTAAGGCGGCAGAAACAAATGGCATTATCTTCCTTGATGAAATTGATAAGATTGCCGCTAAAAGTGGCGGCAGCTCAGGACCTGATGTTTCGCGCGAAGGCGTGCAGCGCGATATTTTGCCCATTGTTGAGGGGTCTACCGTCGTAACGAAATATGGTCCTGTCAAGACGACGCACATGCTCTTTATAGCTGCTGGCGCATTTCATGTTGCCAAGCCCTCCGACCTCATACCTGAATTGCAGGGGCGCTTCCCTATTCGCGTTGAACTCACATCTTTGACGAAGGAAGATTTCAAGCGTATTTTGACGGAACCGCAAAATGCTTTATTGAAGCAGTATATGGCTCTTTTGCAAACGGAAGATGTTGAAATTTCTTTTGCGGATGAAGCTATTGACAGGATTGCGGAAATTGCCTGCCAGATTAATTCGGAAATGGAAGATATTGGGGCGCGTCGCCTTTATACGGTGATGGAAAAGCTTCTGGAAGACCTTTCTTTTGATGCGCCCGATTTAGAAGAAAAGACCGTCAAAATTGACGCTTCTTATATTGACGATAAACTTTCTGGCATTATCACCAATCGTGATGTCAGCCAATTCATTCTCTGATATGTAATAATGGATAGCCGCCTTTTGCTCATAAAGAAGAGGCGGTTCTTCTTTCTTTTGAACTTGCTGGTTGGAAAATGGATTTACCACTAAAAGTAATTGTATTTAAAAACAGGTTAATTTATAAAATTTTAAAAAAACTGTATTTTTTGTTTTGTATATGATAAAATAATATATGTTTAAAATATTATGAAAGAGGATTTGATAATAAATGACTACTTTACTGGAAAAGACACGTAAGATTAACCGGTTGTTGCAAAAATCAGATAATGTGGAATATGATGGTATCTCTTGCGTCTTGAGCAATGTATTGGAAGCCAATGTATATATAGTCTCGACGACAGGAGAAATTTTTGGCTATGCATTTGTCGATGATTTTGAATGTGATATCATGCTCGATAAAGTAGTCAGCCAAGGACAATTCCCTAAGCATTATGTCAACTGGCTCTTAAAGCTTGACGAAACATCTGCGAACATGAAACTGGAAAAAGGAACTTGCGCCTTTGCTGATAAGACGCGTTGCCTTTATAGTGGCAAAAATACGACAATCGTACCAATTTTTTGCATTGGCGAAAGAAAGGGAACTCTTATCGTCGCTAAATTTGACGAGGAATTTGATGATGATGATGTCCTGCTTGCTGAATACGGTGCAACCGTTGTCGGCATGGAAATTTTGCGCGACCATACGGAAAAAATGGAAGAAGATTTGCGCAAGCAGACGACTGTCAAGATTGCACTTTCGACTCTTTCTTACTCTGAGCAGGAAGCGGCTGTCAATATCTTTGATGAATTAAATGGCTTAGAAGGCAAGCTCATCGCTTCGAAGATAGCTGATAGCGTCGGCATCACGCGTTCGGTAATTGTCAATGCACTGCGCAAATTTGAGTCGGCAGGCCTGATAGAATCGAAATCACTCGGCATGAAAGGCACCTACATTAGGGTACTCAATGAACATTTGCTTGATGAAGTGCGAAAGTTGAAGAGATGATAGAAAAATTAGCGGCTTTTTCTGGCAGTTTGCTGGAAAGCCGCCTTTTTTTATAAAAAGTGCTTGTTTATTTTGCTGTTTGTTTATTGCAGCCAGAAGTTGTATGTGGTATAATCGGAAATATTTTTGTTTATCAAAGCAAAACAATTATTTATAATTTTTAATTTTTCCATCGTAAAAAATTATCGCAAGAAAAAAATAAAGTAAGAGGATATTGTCTACTTATCTAGAAATGTAAGAATTTAGAGTTGCACATATAATAATTATTATTATAGTGAAGATTAAAATTGTATTCGGTTAATGCCATTGTGAGGTAATTTTCTTGAAGCAAGGAAAATTCGTTGCTATAATATAAATAATTAGTTTGCTTTGTATAGAACTTGTACCTGCTAAAAAGGGAGTTGTACTGCCCTTTTGGGCAGGAAATTTATTTTTGCGCTTGGCGGGCGGCTTATCTTCCTCCCTGCCAGGTGTCATTTTGTGAAGAGAGGAAACGAGTGATGTTAAATAGTATCATCGATATGCCGTCAATGGCCATCATGGAAAAGGCCATGCAAGCAGCTTCGCTGCGCCATGAGGTACTCAGCAATAACATGGCCAATGTCAATACGCCAGGATTTAAGAGAAAGCGCGTTGAATTTGAAAAATTGCTTTCGGCAGCTCTTTACGGTGCTGATAACTCTAAGAAGCTGCGCTTAGCGCGCACTAATCCGAGGGATATCGCTGTTTATTCGCAGGGTGGTAATTACGCATCTGTTCAACCTGTCGTGCAGCAGATTAATGATACGACAATGCGTGCTGATGGTAATAATGTTGACCCTGACCGCGAAATGGCGGGCATGGCCAAAAATACAATGTATTATGATGCCCTGGCAAGAGAAATGGGTGCACAGATTAGCAATTTGCGCCTCGTCATCAAGGGACAATGAGAGGGGTTTTTAAATGGGAATGTTCAATGCTATAGATATTTCGGCCTCGGGTATGAGCGCGGAAAGATTGCGGCTTGATGTAATCAGCAATAACCTTGCCAATGCTGATTCTACGCGTACACCGAACAATGGCGGTCCGTATCGTCGCAAGTATGTCATTTTTGAACCGCGCAGCAATGGCAATAAATCGGATTTTTTCTCCGTATTTTCTGATGCGATGCAAAAACAAAATCACGGCAACGGCGTGCGTGCTGTGCGCATTGCTGAAGATATGAGCCCCTTTAAACTCAAATATGACCCAGGCAATCCTGATGCCGATAGGCAAGGGTATGTTCATATGCCGAATGTCAATGTAGTTTCGGAAATGACGGATATGATTACCGCTTCGCGTGCTTATGAAGCGGATGTTACAGCTGTCGATGCGGCAAAAAATATGTTTATGAAGACGCTTAATATTGGCAAATAATGAGGAGCAAAAGCGATGAATATAGAAAAGTTGCAAATGGTGCCCGTGAAGATGAGCGTGCCGCTTTACACGGGTGCACCTAAAACTCAGCCAGAAAAATCTTTTGGCGAGTTTTTGTCTAATTCCTTGCAAAAGGTCAATGCTCTGCAAAAGGATGCCCATGATATGAATATCGCCTTGGCTGCAGGCAAGGTCGATGATATATCGCAGGTAGTCATTGCCTCGGAAAAGGCACAGCTGGCTTTAAATCTGACCATGAGCATCAGAAATAAGGCCGTAGAGGCTTATCAGGAAATAATGCGAATGCAAGTATGATACCGTATAAAAACAACCGCTGCATAAAAGATGCAGGATAGATGAAGGGATTGAGATGATGTCACAATGGAAAGAGCGGTATCTGCAGCTTTGGCAAAAACTGGATAAAAGACAACGGTATATTTTATTCGGCGTGGCAGGATTGGTCATAGCGGCCATCATAGGCGCCGGCGTTTGGTATGGCAGTAGTCCCAATATGCAGCCTCTGTTTACCAATATGGAAACCAAAGATGCTGGTGAGGTTGCCGCTAAGCTAAAAGAAGAAAAGGTTGATTTTAAGGTCCAAGAAACCCAAAATGGCACGACAATATTGGTTCCTGTTAAGCAGGTAGATAAGTTACGCCTAAATTTAGCTGCGCAGGGTTTGCCGCGTGGTACAAAAGGGTTTGAAATATTTGATAACAACAAGCTCGGCGTCACTGATTTTCAAAACAGAATAGACTACTTGCAGGCTCTCCAAGGCGAGTTGACGAGAACCATTGAGCAGATTGATGCCGTTGAAAGTGCTAGAGTACATATAGTGTTGCCGCAAGACAGCCTTTATTCTAAGGATGTCAAGCCCGCTACGGCATCGATAATGCTTCGTCTCAAGCCTGGTATGAGCTTGACACCCAATGAAATTAAAGGGATTGTCAATTTAGTTGCGCATAGCGTGCAGAATTTGCAGCCGGAAAATATCACGGTAATCAATAGTCAGGGACAAATTTTAAACAGTCCGCAAAATAATAACGATGAAAAGAATTCATTAGGAAATATTACCCTGACTCAGATTAACATGACACAAAAGGTACGTCAGCAGCTGCAGGCAGAAGTGCAGAGCATGCTCGATAATGCCCTTGGCGAAGGCGAGGCTTTTGTCCGCGTCAATGTTGCGCTTAATTTTGACCAGCAGCAGACGGATAAGCAGACCTTTACGCCGGTAGTCAATAATGCCGGTATCGTGCGTAGTTCGCAAGAACTCAATGAGTCGTATAAAGGCACGTCTTCAACGCCGGGAGGGCCGGCGGGCATTACATCCAACGTGCCGGGTTATGTTGCTGCTAACAATAGCAATGCGCAGTATTCAAAAAATGAAACTACCAAGAACTATGAAATAAATGAAGAAAAGCAAAAAATTATCTCTTCTCCAGGCTCAATAAAACGCCTCAATATTGCTGTTTTAGTCAGCGACAAAATAAATCCCCAGCAGCGTGAAGCAATTTCGCGCGCTGTCGCCTCTGCTGTCGGCATTGACCCCAATCGTGGCGATACGATTTCTGTCGAGCCGATACCGATTAACAATTCTGCAGCTGAACAAAAGGCAGCGGCAGAAAAGGCGGCTAAGGCAAAATCGGAAGAGATGGCTATACTGGAGGCAATTGCCGTAGTTTTACCGCTCCTGCTTTTGGCCCTTGCTTATTTCCTCTATCAGCGCAAGAAGAAGAAAGAACAAGAAGCTGCTGAAGCAGAAGCACAGCGTCAAGCAGAAATTGAAGAAGAACGTTTGGCCGCGCAGCAGGCAGCTTTGGCTGAAGAAGGTGGCGGCACCGATGAGGGAAATATGTCGGAAAAAGAAAAGATACATCTCAATGAACGTCAGGCCATTGAAGAAATGATTGATAGCCAGCCTGAACAGGTGGTCGAAATCATCAAAACGTGGCTCTCTGCTGATGATTAATTAAGGTGGGATAATATGTATGAACCGAGTGCAAGTGAGCTTACTGGCCAGCAAAAGGTGGCTATTTTGCTCATTGCTTTAGGGCCGGAATGTTCCGCTAAGGTCTTTAAGCACTTAGACGATGACGAAATAGAAAAATTGACTTTAGAAATCGCTAGTCATCAAAAAGTCACGCAGGAACAAAAAAATGAAATCATCAGTGAGTTTTATCAAACGCTGATGGCAAAATCTTATATTTCGCGCGGTGGCTTAGGCTATGCAAAAGAAGTCTTGGAAAAGGCCTTGGGAAGCGAGCGTGCGGCAAGCATTATCAATCGCCTCACGGCAAGCTTGCAAGTACGTCCGTTTGATTTTCTCAGAAAGACAGACCCGTCACAGCTTTTGAATTTTATTCAGAATGAACATCCGCAGACCATAGCGCTTATTTTGGCTTATCTAAATCCTGACCAGGCAGCGACTGTTCTAGCAGCGCTGCCTGCTGATAGGCAGGCAGATGTTGCTAAGCGCATCGCCGTGATGGATAGAACTTCGCCAGAAGTTTTACATGATGTTGAAAGGGTGCTTGAAAAAAAACTTTCGAGCATGGCTTCGCAAGACTTCACGGATGCAGGCGGTGTTCAGGTGGTGGTCGAAGTGCTCAACAGAATCGACCGCTCGACGGAAAAATCCATTCTCGATACCCTCGAAACGGAAAATCCCGATTTGGCGGAAGAAATCAAGCGTCGCATGTTTGTCTTCGAAGATATTGTTACGCTCGACGACCGTTCTGTACAGCTTGTCTTGCGTGAAGTTGATTCCAAGGAACTGTCGCTTGCCATGAAGGGTACGTCAGAAGAAGTTACGAGCAAGATTTACAAGAATATGTCCAAGCGCGGGGCAGCAGCCTTGAAGGAAGAACTCGAATATATGGGACCTGTCCGCATGCGCGATGTAGAAGAGGCGCAGCAAAAGGTTGTCAATGTCATAAGAAAGCTCGAAGACAAGGGCGATATTGTAATTTCGCGTGGCAAGGACGACCAGATGGTCGAATAATGCTGAGAAGGGAGAGGGCGGACCTTGGCCAATCACATAATAAAATCTGTGCTTTTGGAAGAGGACCCATATGTCGTAAAGGTACCGGAACCCCTTTTTACAATTAAGGATGCATCTAGTCCTAAAGCTGATGAAGAACAGCCGCCAGATGATGCCGAGCAGAAACTGGTCTCATTAGAAGATGATATTGTAAAGGCGCAGGCAAAATTGGAAGCATTAAAAGCGCAGGCAGAAAATATCTTGGAGCAGGCGAATGCAAAGCGCGATAAAATTATTGCTGCTGCACATGAGCAGGCCGAAGAAATCAAAGATGCAGCTATAACTGAAGCGCAAAGCCTCATGAATGATGAAAAGGAAAAGGGGCATGCTCAGGGGCTAGAAGAAGGTAGGACTGCTGGCTTACAAGAAGTGCAAAAGAATATAGACGAAGCGAATGAAAAAGCACAGCGCATCGTCATGGCGGCGCAAAAAGCGCAGCAAGCCTGTCTTGCCCAGTCACGTGATGAAATAGTCGATACGATATTGTCTGTTGCTCAAAAGGTAATGAAGCAAAAATTTGATGAGATGCCGCAGCTTGTCTTGCGCCTTTTGCAAGGAGCGCTAGATAAGGTTAAGGACCAGCCAGAAGTGACGGTTAAAGTTTCTGCTAATGCCTATGAATTTGCCTTGCTCGCCAAGCAGGATTTGCAAAGTCATCTGGTGGGCAATGCCACATTGAATATTGTTGCTGATGATAGTTTGGCAGAAGGTGAGTGTTGGGTAGAAACGCCTAATGGCGATGTCGATAGCAGCTATTCTTCCCAGCTTAAAGTAATTAAAGAAGTTTTGCACGAGGCTATACAAAAAGGTGAAATGACATGAGCACGATTTGGGAAGAAATGCGCTCGGCAATAGAAAATTGTGACCCTGTCCATATGGTGGGGAAAGTCGTTCAAGTCATTGGCCTTGTTATTGAATCGAAAGGTCCCAATGTCAGCTTGGGTGAACTTTGCTATGTAAGTTCTCGCTTCCCCGGTGTACCCGATATTCCTGCTGAAGTGGTTGGATTTAAGGAAGACCATATTTTACTCATGCCGATTGGGGAACTGCAGGGGATTGGTCCTGGCTGTAGCGTCGTAGCGGCGCAAAAGACCTTGCGTGTTAAAGTCGGTGAGGAGCTCTTAGGTCGCGTTTTGGATGGTCTTGGCAATCCTATGGATGGCAAAGGCGCGCTAAGCGACCAGATGGAAGAATATCCGCTTTTTAATACGCCGCCACATCCGTTAGCTCGTCCACGCATCAATGAATCACTTTATGTTGGTGTGCGAGCAATTGACGGCCTTATAACCATGGGGTCGGGGCAGCGCATTGGCATTATGGCTGGCAGTGGCGTGGGAAAATCGACGCTTTTGAGTATGATTGCCCGCAATACAGAAGCCGATATCAGCGTCATTGCGCTTATTGGCGAACGTGGTCGTGAAGTACGCGATTTTATCGAGCGCGATTTGGGCGAGGAAGGCCTAAAGCGCTCGGTAGTAATTGTGGCGACTTCTGACCAGCCGGCCTTGGTGCGTATTAAAGGGGCGATGACAGCTACGGCCATTGCCGAATACTTTCGCGACCAGGGAAAAAAGGTGGTCTTGATGATGGACTCGGTAACGCGCTTTGCCATGGCGCAGCGTGAGGTTGGCTTGACTATTGGTGAGCCGCCAGCAACACGCGGCTATACACCTTCTGTTTTTGCTCTCTTGCCTAAGCTTTTAGAGCGCGCCGGTACGAGTGATACGGGAGCTATCACGGGAATTTATACTGTTCTCGTTGATGGCGATGATATGAATGAACCGATAGCCGATGCGGTGCGCAGCATTTTAGACGGCCATATCGTGCTTTCACGCAAAATTGCTGCACAGAATCATTTCCCGGCAATTGATGTTTTGACGAGCGTGAGCCGTGTCATGGGGGATGTTGTTTCCTCTGAACATGCAGCAGCAGCGCGCGAAATGCGCTCTTACATGGCTTCATATAATGAAGCGGCTGACCTCATTCGCATCGGTGCCTATGCGAGCGGTACAGACCCGCAGATAGATAAGGCTGTTGCCAAAATAGATGCGATAAACGCCTTTTTGTGTCAGGGAATTTTTGAAGTGACCAGTTATGCGGATACTGAGCAAGAGCTTTTAAAAATTGTTTCTTCTGAAGAACCAGCTTTGCAAAAATCATAAGATAGGGCCATAGATGAAAAAGTTTAAATTTCAACTGGAGACACTTCTCAAAATTTCCAATTTGGAAAAGGAAAAAGCGGAGTTGGCCTTTTCCGCAGCCGTGCAAGCTTTAAGGCGTCAACAAGATTTTTTACAAAAGTTGCAAGAAGAATTAGTCAAGGGAAAGCAAGATTACGAAAAAATGCTCTTGAGTCGGCGTGTGAGCGCTGGGCAGATGCAGATGTACGGTGATTACTTTTCGTTTAAGCAAAAACAGATTGACCTGCAGCAAGTAGCCGTGCGCAATGCCGAAAAGAAAAAGGCAGAGAAACTGCAAAAAATGCTCGAAATATCAAAAAAGGTCAAGGCATTAGAGCAGCTCAAAGCCGAACGATTTTTAGAGTATAAGCAAACTCTTTTAGCTGAAGAGCAAAAGGAAATAGATGAAATAGGGCTGCAGGTATATATACATAAATCAATGTAGGAGACGATGAAATGGAATTGTCAGGTATGACAGGTGATTTTTCTGTAAGTTCACTTGCTGATGATATGTCGAGAGTACAGCAAAGGATTCAGCAGATACAAAGTCGCTTTAACATGGAAATGATGTTGCCGGAGCAGTCGTTTCAGCACGTTTTAAAGCATCAGATGCAGGATAGCTCACCTATAAAGGAACAGCAAAATGCTTTTTCGACAAGAAAAGCTGCCAGCCAAAATGATGGAGTAGAGCGAGTCCGGCGGGAAAAAGGCGCTATTGGCGAAATGCTTCTTTCTTCAGCGCAAAAATACGGCGTTGACCCCAAGCTTCTATCAGCGGTAGCGGAAGTTGAATCAGGCTATAATGCCGATGCGGTATCTTCGGCAGGAGCGATAGGTGTGATGCAGCTTATGCCTGATACGGCCGCTTCCTTAGGCGTTAAAAATCCGTATGACCCCAAGCAGAATATTGATGGCGGCGCAAAATACCTAAGAGAACTTCTTGATGACTTTGGTGGTAATGTGCGCAAGGCAGTGGCAGCTTATAATGCAGGGCCGGCAGCAGTGCGCAAATATCATGGCGTGCCACCTTATGCAGAAACACAAAATTATGTGAGCCATGTGCTCGATTTAAGTAAATAAACTACTGAAGATGGGTTGGTGAATTGATGGCGGGCTCAAGTGGCAGCAGTATGAGGAGTATGGCAGCGAAAAAGATGGATATAAAGACAACGAGAAAAGGCGCGCCGGAAAAACAAGCGCCGCCAAAGAAAAAAAAGAAACTATGGAAAAAACTGCTCATCGTTTTTTTGCTGATTATTATTTTGGCGGGTGGTTTTTTAGCGGGCATTTACTTGCGGCTTTTTAATACAAAAGAGCTCAATGCAATTTTCCACTTTTATGATTGGCCCGTTATCGGCACTCATTTTAAGAAACCAGATGATAGTTCCGATAAAAAGAAAGTGATTAAGGTTGATGTTTCAGGCAAACAATCAGATTCTAACACGCCGGGAACGGGTGATGGCAGTGTAGATGGCACTAAAAATGCCAATAAGGCCAATCAGCCTCCTGCTGACCCGCAGCAGCTTTTATTGAGCAAGCAGAAAATAGAAGCTGAACAAAAAGCTGAGCGTGCTGCCGCCAATAACCGTATCAGCCAGCTGGCGCAGATGTTTGCACAGATGGACCCGCAAAAGGCAGCGACAATTTTGTCGCAGCTTAACAGCAATATGACCGCTTCAATTTTGCAGCAGATGGACAGCCGCAATGCAGCGCAAATCGTCTCTGCTCTGCCGGCAGGAAAAGGAGCGCAGATAGCCCAGACGCTTTATAATGGCGTAACGCCGCCAACCATTGGCGACATTAATTCTGCCGCTGCAGCGGCAGGACAACAAAATGCAGCGCAGTGAGAGGAGGTGAGAATATGAATATGATGATAGAAAGTTTTTCATCGCAGCCAGCTTCGCCTATGTCACCAAAAGCTAATTCAGCGATAAAGCGCGTGGGTTCAAAGCCTGGCGCCAAGAATAAGCAGAGCCTTTTTGGCAAAGCATTAAAGGATGCTGGTAGTGAAAATAATGGAGAGGCTAATAAGGAAACTGGCAAAAAGATTGTTTCTGGACAGGATAAGTCTACTCTTCCTTTACAGGAAAAGGCTATGCCAGCGGCAGCTTTATTGCCGCAGATAACTGGACTTGCCGTGCAGGCCCCTTCCGTGCAGTCTTCAAATACGCTTAAAGTTGCCGTCGATGGTAAGAAAGACGAAAAGCAAATTCTTCCTTTAGTTATGACAATTTCTAAGGGCAATCCAGCAGTAATGGTGCAGCAAGATAAGCTTACGCAAATGGTGAAAAAGGCGGGATTTTTGCCAGAAGAAGAAAAGGCGACAGCTGTTTTTGATGCTAAGACTTTGTCAATGAAGATAGCAGGAAATGAGGCTAAGCCAGAAACAAAAAAAGGCCAAATAGCCCTGCAAAATGGCATAAAAAGGACAGTAACTGTTATGCCTTCTGGTAATGACGTGGCAAGTAAAGCTATGTTTATGTCCCAAAATGCTGTTAAAGCAGCACAGGTTGCCGTAGAGCAAATTGGTGGTGAAAAAAACGCCGTTTTCCTTCAAGATGGCAAAAAAACCGCCAACGCACCTTCAAAGGATAGTAAATCCTTGGATGAAGAAAAAACACAGCTGGGCGATATCTTGGCAGAAGCTCTATCTAAAAAGGCGACAAGAAAGGCTATGTTTTCTAAAAGTGATTCGGCCTTTAGGGAAAAGCAGCTAGACAAAAAAGATTCTTTTAAGGCAATGGGACAGGATTTGCCACAAGCGGCGCAAGAACACGAAAATAAATCTGCCGCAGCATTGCCGCCGCAGCACTTTGCCCTTCAGCTTGACAAGAACATGAACCAGCCGATAGCACAGCCCAGTGAAGTGCAGCAGCCCGTAAAAACGCAGGATGTCTTTAATCAGATTGTTTCAAGTGCCAAGCTTTTGCACCATACTGATAATACGCAGATGCTCATTAAGCTTCACCCAGACCATCTTGGCGAACTGGCACTTAAAATCAGTGTTGAAGCCAATGGCGCTGTAAGCGCTTCTTTCCATACGGATAATTCTCAGGTGCGGGCAATGATTGAAACTTCTTTAGTGCAGCTGCGCCAGGATTTGCAAGCGCAAGGCATCAAGGTCGATAATATCAATGTTTATAGCGGACTTGGTGATTTGCTGCAGCAGCAGGGGCAGGACCGCTCCTTTGAGCAGCAGGGTAAGAAAAATCAGGCGCGCATAGAAGCCATTGATGCGGCAGAACGACTTGAAGATATGGGCTTGACACTTGAAAGTACGGAGCAGGAAAGCTCGGAGCCGCAATCTTATATCTCGGATAGCGCGGTTGATTATAAAATCTAAAAGGAGGCATTTTTATGGCAAATATAGCACCAATAGGCGCTTTTACAACACCTAAAAGCACGAATCAGACTTCGGCGGCAAAAAGCAGTTCATTTGATACTTTGGCCAATGAAAATACTTTTATGCAGCTTCTCGTCACGCAGATGAAAAATCAGGACCCGCTAAATCCGCTCGATGGGACACAATACATCTCACAACTAGCGCAGCTCACCTCGACGGAACAGATTTCCAAGATGGCCGAATCGATGAAGACGATGTCCACAGTAGCAGATAATCTCAATACATCGGTCTTGGTAGGCCAGCTCAGCTCGATGATTGGCAAGCCTGTGCACTGGCTGGAAACGGATTCGATTAAAGGCAGTGACGGCAAGGTTACGAGTGTGTCGCAGCCTCATAATGGCACGGCTGTGGGCGTAAGCATTAGCGATGGCGTTCCCTCACTTGTGGTTAAAGAAGGAAATGGCGTAGTCAAAGTCAATGTCGGCGATTTGACGCTCATTGGCGATAGCGGCCTGGAAAAATAAGGGGCAGCAAATGGCGATAGGCAAAATCGGTCTCGATGAAACCCTCTTGCCAGTACTCCAGAGCAAAAGGCCACAGGCGGCTGCATCGCTGCCAAAGGAAAAATCGTTTGCCACTCTTTTTAAGCAGGCAGAGCGTCAGATAACCTTTTCGCAACACGCCTTGATGCGCCTTAAAGACCGCAATATCAAGTTGACCGCAAACGATTTAAAGCGCCTTGAAAGCACCGTCGACAAGATGTCGGATAAAGGAGCGAAGGAATCGCTCATCTACATGGATGATACGGCATTTGTCGTTAGCATCAATAATCGGACGGTAATTACGGCTATGGATGGCAATGAGATGAAAGATAATATTTTTACAAATATTGACAGCGCGGCGATATTATAAGCTGGACCTTCGGGAGGCTTTTGGCTGCTGAATGACAGAGGCAGCTAGGCTGCGCGCAGAAGATGGGAGTTTTTTATTATGATGAGATCTTTGATGACGGCCGTTTCTGGTCTTGAAAATCACCAGACCAGAATGGACGTAATCGGTAACAACATAGCCAATGTCAATACGACGGGTTTTAAGGCTAGCCGCGTTAATTTTGCAGATACCTTGAGCCAGACGCTCATGGGCGCGACCATGCCCAATGGCAACGTCGGCGGCACCAACCCGCAGCAGGTAGGCCTTGGCATGCAGATTGCCTCCATTGATACGGAATTTACGCATGGCAGCGTCTCTTCAACTGGCAAAAATACGGATTTGGCAATCGATATGGACAGAGGGCTTTTCGTCGTCAAAAATGGCGACCAGACGTATTATACGCGCAACGGGGATTTTTCCTTGGATGCCGATGGCAATCTCGTCATGAACGGCAGCGGCCTGCATGTGCAGGGCTGGAATGGCGTCAATGGCAAGGTTTCTACCAACGGTATGGTGCAAAATCTTCATATCGACATGGGCGCGACAATGCCGCCGCAGGCGACGACGCAGGTTAACTTCGTCAATAACCTGTCCTCTTCAGATGCTTTGAAAAAGATAGCGAATATAACTTTAACGGTTCAGCCAACCACAGGTGATCCGAAACAAGTGCAGGTGCCAACTGATAACACAAGTTCTTTTTCAATTGGTAGTCAGGCTACCATAGGCAGTGTTACTGGAAATGTTACAGATATTACGTTAACATTCGATGATGGAACGACAGCTTCTGGGGTTTTTGGCCATCCTGGCGGATATAAAATAGGTGGTAAAACTTTCCCTTCTCATACCTCGATGGTTACAACTTATGATAGTTTGGGCAATAAACATGCCATTCCTGTCTATTTTGAGCGTATAAGTGATGGTACTAACTTAGTCAATACGGCAGGTACGATACCTATTCCTCCTGCTGGAGCAGGTGGAGCAGCTGGAGCAAAAACCACGACTAACCAATGGCTTGTTAGTGTTGCACCCGGTGTTTTTGATGGTGCTAAAATAGTAAACGGAGCAAAAACAACACTTCAGTTTGATGGCACGACGGGCAAGATAACTTCAATGCCAGCTTTGACAGCAAGTATACAGGCACCATATCCTGATGGTGCAAATGAAGCTACGCAGGTTTCGTTTAACTTCAATGGTATGACGCAGTATGAATCGCCCACCAATGCCAATGTTGGCAGCGAAAATGGCTATGCGCCAGGCAATTATAAGGATATGAGCATTGGCCAAGATGGCGTCATCACGGCTTCTTATGACAACGGCCAGCGTCAGGCAGTCGGACAGTTGGCAATTGCCACATTTAATAACGCAGCCGGTCTGACAAAAGAAGGCGGCAGCCTCTATTCTGCCTCTAATAACTCCGGCATACCTAAGGTCGGTACTTTTGCGGCACAGGGGGTTAGCGTTACACCGGGTGCGCTTGAAATGTCCAATGTCGACGTGGCAAGGCAGTTTAGCGATATGATTGTCACGCAGCGCGGTTTCCAGGCGAACTCGAAGATTATCACGGTTTCCGATGAAATGCTTGAAACACTCATGAATATGAAACGCTCGTAATCGATTTATAGAATAGGCTAAGGGGGATTAATCTCCCCTTGCCTTTTCTTTACATATGCTTTAATATATTTTCTAGCGTCGAATATGATAAATCAATTATCAGGAGGATATTATGATTAAATTGACAAAATTCAATTCAGAGTCCAATAAAAAGGGCGTGTTCGTGCTTAATGCAGAGATAATTGAAACAATAGAAGAGACGCCTGATACCGTCATCACCTTGCTCAATGGCAAAAAATTAATTGTTGACGAAGGAATGGACGAAGTTGTTCGGCGCGTCATGACATATAGACGGGCTTTACATAAATATTGAGTCCTTTACGATATAACAGGGAAGGGTGTGTAGCAAGTGGCGGAAGAAAAAGATGCAGCAGCTGAAACTGAGCCGGCTCCCAAGAAAAAAATGTCTATCATTCTCATTGTTGTCCTCATTTTGGTGGGATTGGCTTTGGCAGCGGGGATTTCCTATTTTGTCACTACAAGGATAGTAACTAAATCACATGAACCGACGGTCATTGCCAGAGGTCCGGGCATCTATATCAAGGTAGGCGATTCAAAAGATGGCACGGTAATTGTCAATGTGGGCGGTGTGCAATCCAGCCATTATTTGAAGATAGGCATTGTTTTAGAAATGAACAGCGATGATAAGACTCATTTCAAGGATGGCAAGCTGACGGAAGCAGCTCAGGCTAAGGTGCTCGATGCAGTGATGCGCACGCTGCGCGAACAAAAGATGGCCCAGCTTGAGGCTTCTAAGGAACAGGATTTAAAAAATAGCATAAAAAATTCGGTAAACAAGGCATTGGGTGTTGATTCAGTTTATAATGTCTATATCACGAGCTTCGTGCTGGAATGATTGCGTGCGCAGCTAAAAAACATTTAAATCAGGCGAAAGGAGGATAAAATTTGGCAGATGAAGTATTATCACAAAGCGAGATAGACAAACTGCTATCGGCTATTTCGACTGGTGCCGTTTCGGCGGATGAAGTGAAGGCCGAAGACCAAAAGAAGATAAAAGTCTATGACTTCAAGCGCCCAGATAAATTTTCCAAAGACCAGATACGGACGCTTTTCATGCTGCATGAAAATTTTGCGCGCCTCCTGAATACCTATTTATCAACTAATTTGCGCGTTTTGGTCAAGATAGAAGTAGCTTCTGTAGACCAGCTCACCTACGAGGAATTTATTAGGTCGCTTCCTAATCCGAGCGTAATCAATATTATTTCTCTGGCGCCATTAAAGGGCAATGTCATCTTTGAAATGGATACGAATATTGCTTTTGCCATTATTGACCGCATCTTTGGCGGTGCTGGCGATGAGAGCAAAATGAAGATTCGCACGCTGACAGATATTGAAGAAGCTGTCATCAAAAAGATGCTGGTGAGCATGATGGATTGCCTGCGCGAGGCATGGCATCACGTGGTTGATTTTCGCCCTATTGCCGAGAGCATGGAATCAAATCCGCAGTTTACGCAGATTGTTCCCTCGGGTGATATGACAGTAATTATCACTTTGCAGATAAAAATAGGCGATGTCGAAGGCATGCTCAATATCTGCATACCGTACGTCGTCATTGAGCCTATAATCCCTAAGCTGACAACTACGTTTTGGGTTGCTGCCTCATCAGAAAGAGATAATCACCCTGATGAGATTAAGGCCTTAGAGAAAAAATTAGACCGTGTAAAAGTGCCCCTTACCGTTCAGTTAGGCAGAGTCGGCATTACCATTAACGAGTTTTTGACACTTGGTTTTGGCGATGTCTTGCGCTTGAATAGAAAGACGAATGATGACTTGCTCTGCATAGTCGGCAAGATACCTAAATTTTATTGCCGGCCGGGGACCATGGGAAAACAGGTTGCCGTACAGATAACCAAGGTGATTCACGAAGAAGAAAACGATGAGGGGGAAAATACGGATGGCTGATGGAGTGCTATCTCAAGAAGAAATAGATGCGCTGACAAAAGGCGCAGCACCAACGGCGCCTCCTGCACCAGAAGAGGCACCACAGCCGGCAGCTGACGCCAGTGCTGCTTCAGCTCCGGAGCAGCCAGCGGCTCCACCGCCGGCGGATGTAGCTTCAGAAGATGCTGCATCTGGTGAGGAAGTCCTTACGGATTTAGAAAAAGATACATTAGGGGAAATTGGCAATATCTCAATGGGAAGTGCTGCTACTGCGCTTTCCATGCTTTTAGGCCATAAGATTTCCATAACGACGCCGAGCGTTAGCATTGCGACGATGGATGCCATCAAGGCGCGCTATCCGATGCCTTATCTCATCGTCAGCGTTGGTTATACAACGGGCATAGACGGCAATAATATTTTGGCCATTCAGGCTAGTGATGCCGCCGTTATCGCCGATTTGATGATGGGCGGCGACGGCACGAATGTCACCGATGAGCTTGATGAAATGCGCCAAAGTGCCGTGAGCGAAGCGATGAACCAGATGATGGGTTCTGTTTCGACCTCACTTTCACAGATTTTCAATAAAAAAATCGACATATCGCCACCTAAGTCGCAATTTGTCGATATGAGTACAGCTGATAAGGTAACAGACCTTTGGGCACAAGATGACCATGTGGTAAAGATTTCTTTCAAGATGGAAGTTGAAAACATCTTAGATAGTGAAATCATGCAGATTTTGCCTATAAATGTTGCTAAGGAAATGGTCAAAAACCTCATGCAGGCGACAGAAGAGGCGGAAAATGCAGCAGCTGCAAAGGCACAAGAAGCGCCGCCTCCTGCGCCGGCAGCGGCTCCAACACCCGCTCCTGCGCCACAGCCCGTGCCGCAGGCAGCCCCGGTGCCTCAGGCACCGCCCATGCCGCAGCAGGCACCGGCTGGCTATTATGCGCCGCCGCCTCCTGCTTACGGTGCGCCGCGTCCGGCTTCAGATGTGCCAGTGCAGGCAGCACAGTTTACGCCTCTTATGACGGGACCGGTGCCGGTTAATGATGCCAATATTGGCCTCATTTTGGATGTTCCTCTCGATGTCAGCGTTGAATTGGGGCATACGAAAAAGAAGATTAAGGACATACTAGAACTTTCCTCTGGTTCTGTAATCGAACTTGATCGCTTGGCAGGGGAGCCCGTCGATATTTTAGTCAATGGCAAGCTTTTAGCTAAAGGTGAAGTTGTTGTCATCGATGAAAATTTTGGGGTGCGCATCACGGACATTGTAAGTCCCGAAGAACGTGCCAAGAGCCTGCAGTAAAAAGCTTTCTTAAAAGTTATTGGTCTTAGGTTGCTTTAATTGCTTTTTGCTTAATTAGGTAGTATATTATAGAAATACCGCCGGAACAGCGGGAGTATAAACTTGCTCTAAGGTATTTTACAAATGGCCTCAAAAGAGCGAGAAGCCCTTGTGGGCAGTTCAATAATGAGATATTATCTAGATAAACTTTAGATATAAACTTTAGGAATGAGGGAGAAAGCTATGGCAGTGAGAGTATTAGTTGTAGACGATGCGGCATTTATGCGCATGATGGTAAAGGATATTTTGTCAAAAAATGGTTACGAGATTGTAGGGGAAGCAGAAAATGGTGCAATCGCCCTGGCTAAGTATCAGGAAATGAAACCTGACCTCGTGACGATGGACATCACGATGCCCGAAATGGATGGCATTACAGCTGTTAAGGAAATTAAAAAAGTAGATCCCAACGCTAAAATTATTATGTGCAGTGCAATGGGCCAGCAGGCGATGGTCATCGAAGCAATTCAAGCAGGCGCACGTGACTTCATTGTCAAGCCTTTCCAGCCGGACCGCGTTTTAGAAGCCGTTCGCAAAGTTGTTGGACAATGAGAACGAAAAAAGGGCTGCTGTGGTGCTTTTCTATTCTTGCCGCAATGGGAGGATTTTTTCTCCCCGCAGCGCTGGCCATGGCCAGCGGTGATACCGCTGGCTCTGGCGGCTATTTATCTCAATACCAAAGTACCAATCCGCACCCGACCAGTGTCTCATTTTTTTCGACGCTGGCGTATCTGCTGAGCCTTGTTGTCATCTTTGCTTTTGTGGCAGGGCTTGCCTACTATGTCTCACATTACTTGGGTGACCGCTTTGGCAAGGGAATAAAAAAAGATGGCTCTGGCGGTATTTTGAGCTATTTACCTTTAGGCCCTAATCGCAGCGTCTGTGTTATTGAGCTTGCTGGGCATATCATGATTATCGGCGTCACAGACCACAATATCAGCCTTTTGCGTGAAGTGACGGATATGGAGGAAATAAAGCGGTTGAAACTGCTTAGTGCTCAGTCAGCAACGGAAAATGATTTCGCGAAAATCTTTGGCAAGCAATTCAACTCGATTGATAATTTATCGCAGCGTCTGTCGACGATTTTCAAAAGGGATAAATACCATAAATAGAGAGTAGAAAGGTTTTCGTGCTTTGAAACAGCATTTATATTCTAAATTGTTAGCCGCCTTTGCCTTTTGGAGTGTGCCTTTGCCGGCTTTGGCTGCTTCAGCAGTTCCAGTGCCCAATATAAATATCGGCATCGGTACATCGAGCAATCCGCATGATTTGGCTGTTACGCTTCAAATTATGGCTTTGCTGACGATATTATCCTTAGCACCGGCCATTTTGATAATGACCACGGCGTTTATCCGCATTGTCGTCGTCCTTTCTTTTTTGCGCAATGCTCTTGCCGTGCAAAATACGCCGCCTAATCAGGTTTTGATTGGGCTTGCGATGTTCTTGACCTTTTATATTATGGCTCCTTATTGGAGTCAGGCGAATACGAATGGAATCCAGCCTTATCTGTCAGGGCAGATTTCGCAGCAAGAGGCGGTGCAGAAAGTTGCTGCGCCGTTAAGGGAGTTCATGTTTAAGCAGACGCGTGAATCTGATTTGGCACTTTTTGTCAATCTGTCTAAGGCACCGCGCCCTCAGACACAGGCAGATGTTTCGACATTTACCTTAATCCCCGCCTTTATCATCAGTGAATTAAAAACGGCATTTCAAATCGGCTTTATGATATACATTCCTTTTATTGTCATCGACATGATTGTCGCCAGTACGCTTATGTCCATGGGGATGATGATGCTGCCGCCGGTAATGATTTCCCTGCCGTTTAAGATTTTGCTGTTTGTCATGGTCGATGGCTGGCATCTTTTAATCAATTCGCTGATTGTGAGCTTTAAGTAGGAGGACGGTCGATGTCTGGCGATACAGTTATCAATCTAAGCCAAAATGCCCTGATGATGGTGCTGCTCATTTCGGCGCCAATGCTTGGGCTAGGGCTTGCTGTTGGCCTTTTGGTCAGTATTTTTCAGGCCACGACGTCCATTCAGGAGCAAACATTGGCCTTTATTCCAAAGATTGTTGCGGTTTTTGTTGCCGTCTTGATTTTTGGCCCATGGATGCTCACGATGATGGTGGACTATATGGCGCGTATCTTCATCAATTTGCCATACTATATTCATTAAATTGGACAAAATCCCTTGCTTTGATGGAGGCTGTTGCACTTGGATTTGTTTGACCTGTTGCAAAATCATATAGGCATATTTTTGCTGGTTCTGACGAGAATCAGCGGGATTTTTGTCTTGTCCCCTTTTTTTGGCAGCATGAACGTACCGGCGCGCGTGCGGGTAGGAGCTG
Source organism: Pectinatus sp. (assembly GCA_020025075.1). Lineage (GTDB taxonomy): Bacteria > Bacillota > Negativicutes > Selenomonadales > Selenomonadaceae > JAHHSR01. Next base: position 37,023 of record JAHHSR010000003.1, read on the forward strand.
CTTTTTTTATAACTATTCTCGTCTTCCCGGTTATTAATGACTATGGTTCGGTTACCATTCCTGATACGCTGGGACTTTATGCTTTTAGTGTGCTTTCCGAGCTTTTGGCGGGGTGGACAATTGGTTTTGTCAGCTATCTCGTCTTTTCGGCGGTTAATTTGGCCGGTCAGCTCATGGATATGCAGGTTGGCTTTTCCATTGTCAGTGTCATGGACCCTACTTCGGGTCAGCAAGTGCCGCTTATTGGCAGCTTTCTTTATAATTTGTGCCTCTTGATTTTTTTGGTTACAAATGGCCATTATATTATTTTAAAGGCATTGGTCGAAAGTTTTTCTGTCGTGCCGTTGATGAGCGCAAACTTTGCTGGCGGTGGCTTTGTGTATCTTCTGGTAAAAATTTTGACGGGCGTTTTCATCGTGGGAATAAAGCTCGCCTTGCCTGTTCTTTTTGCCATTTTACTGACAAACATTGGCCTTGGCGTCCTGGCACGCACGATGCCGCAGATGAATATTTTTGTTGTAGGAATTCCCGCCCAAATTGTTATCGGCATTTTTGTCTTAGGCATGATGCTGCCCCTTTATGTCACTTTCTTAGGTGTGATTTTCAATGATTTGTCCCAAACAATTGCCGCTATTTTGCAGGCGCTCGCCTGATACGTTTTCACTTCGCCTGCAGCTTTTCGCTGGCGAAAAGACGGAAGAGCCGACGCAAAAGCGCATTTCAGAGGCCCATAACAAAGGGCAAGTGGCGCGCAGCCAAGATTTATCAGCAGCTGTGGTCATTCTGGTTGGCTTCTTAGCCATGTGGGCTTGCGGTACGCTCATTTATAGTTCAGTCGTCGATTTTACAATTTATATTTTTCATAATTTAAATAAGCCCATTGATGTGGAATGGGTAGTGAATCTTTTCATTCAATCATCAATTGTCCTCGCCAAGACGATGGCGCCGATTATGCTTGCGGTGCTTTTGGCAGGGCTAATGCTCAATTATTATCAAGTCGGCTTCGTCTTTACGCTTGAGCCGCTCTCATTTGATTTGAATAAGCTCAATCCAATTACGGGATTAGGGCGTATTTTTTCCAAGCGCTCGCTCGTTGAGCTCTTTAAATCGATTGCCAAAATTTTGGTGGTTTTTTACTTCGTTTACTCTTATATCGTCGAGCAGGTTATCGAGATGCCCAAGCTCATTTTTATGGATTTGCAGATGGCCTTGGTGACGATTGGCGAAGTCATTTTTAAATTGGCTTTTGAAATTACGGGGCTCCTCTTAGTGGTTGGCGTCATTGACTTTGCCTACCAAAAATGGCAGCACAAACAAGACCTCAAGATGAGCAAGCAGGATATTAAGGATGAAAATAAGCAGACAGAAGGCGACCCGCAGGTAAAGGGTAAAATAAGGCAAAAACAACGCCAAATGTCGATGCAGCGCATGATGCAGGAAGTGCCTAAGGCTGATGTCATCGTTACCAACCCGACGCACTTTGCCATTGCGCTTAGATATGATCAAAATATGGTCGCCCCTGTCGTCGTTGCCAAAGGGCAGGACCTCGTCGCGCAAAAGATTAAGGAATTGGCAAAGGAAAATAAGGTCACTATCGTCGAAAATAAGCCTTTGGCGCGTGCCCTTTATATTTCCACGGCGATAGGCGATGTAGTGCCGCCAGAGCTTTATAAGGCCGTGGCGGAAGTTTTGGCTTATGTCTATAAGCTCAAAAAGAAAAAATTGGCATAAATTAAAGATAAGGAGCAAATACAGTGGCAAGCCCATCTACCATCAAAGCTAGCAAACTGATCAATAAATACAGCGATATCGTCATCGCGTTAGCTATCGTTACGATTGTTATCATGATGATTATACCGCTGCCAACTTTTTTGCTTGACCTATTGATCTGCTTAAATATCACTTTGGCGCTGACAATTGTCATGGTGACAATATATAATGTGGAGCCGCTGGATTTTTCGGTATTTCCTTCGCTATTGCTCATCACGACGCTATTTCGTCTGGCGCTCAATGTTTCCTCAACGCGACTTATCCTCTTAAATGGTAACGCCGGCGAGGTCATAGCCGCGTTCGGTAACTTCGTTGTCGGCGGTAACCCAGTAGTCGGATTTATCGTTTTTGTCATATTGATTATTATTCAGTTCGTCGTCATTACCAAAGGCGCTGAACGCGTTGCCGAAGTATCGGCCCGCTTTACTTTGGACGCAATGCCTGGTAAGCAGATGGCAATTGACGCCGACCTCAATCAAGGGGCGATAAGCGATGCAGAAGCGCGCCGTCGTCGTGAAAAAATACAGATGGAGGCAGACTTTTATGGCGCGATGGACGGTGCTAGTAAGTTTGTCAAAGGCGATGCTATTGCCGCTATTATAATTATCATCATCAATATTTTTGGTGGCTTTATTATTGGCATGGTGCAGCGCAACTTGAGCATAGCGCAGGCCCTGCAAGAATATACGCTGCTCACGGTAGGTGAAGGCCTTGTCAATCAGATACCGGCCCTTTTGGTATCTACGGCAACGGGTATCATTGTCACGCGTGCAGCTTCAAAATCGAATCTTGGGCAGGATTTGGTCGGTCAGATTTTCCGCAATCCCCGCGTGTTTTTCATTGCCGGGACGGTTCTGACTTTTTTGTCTATCGTGCCGGGCTTGCCAGCTCCCCCATTTTTGGCTTTGGCACTTTTTGCCCTTTTAATCGGTTACGGATTGAAGCAGGCTAAACAGCAGACGCTTGCTGTCGAGGATATTAAGCAGCAGGAAAAGGAAAAAGAGGACATCAAAAAACCCGAAAATATTGTTTCCTTGCTGCAAGTCGACCCGATGGAATTGGAAATTGGCTATAGCTTGATTCCCCTCGTCGACTCGGGGCAAGGCGGTGACCTTTTAGAACGCATTGTCATGATTAGGCGCCAATGTGCTTTGGAATTTGGTCTTGTCGTGCCGACAATACGCATTCGCGATAATATTCAAATAAAGCCCAATGCTTACATCATCAAATTAAAAGGAATTGAAATAGCAAAGGGAGAATTATTATTAGACCATTATTTGGCCATGAACTCTGGAACTGTTGTCGAGGAAATTGATGGCATTCAAACAGTAGAGCCGGCTTTTGGCCTGCCGGCCTTATGGATTACCGAGGTGCAAAGAGAGCAGGCGGAGTTAAATGGTTATACCGTGGTCGATGCCGTTTCTGTTTTAGCCACACATTTGACGGAAATCATAAAATCGCATGCCGATGAAATTCTCGGCCGTCAAGAAACGCAGAATCTTATCGACAATCTCAAAAAGACGGAACCGTCCGTGGTCGAAGAAGTGGTGCCCGATCTTCTTACCGTGGGAGAAGTGCAAAAGATTTTGGCATCTTTATTGCACGAACGCGTTTCCATCCGCGATATGGGAACTATATTTGAAGTACTCTCCGATTATGCTCGCATGACAAAGGACATCGACATTTTGACGGAATATGTGCGCCATGCCCTTTCACGCCAGATTACCAGCCAGTATGTTCAAAATAACATTCTTTCTTGCATCTCCTTAGATGCAGGAATTGAAAACAAGATTGCCGGTGCCATTCAGCGTACGGAGCATGGCTCCTACCTGAGCCTTGACCCGGAAACGATAAAGAGCATTATTGCGGCAGTAAATGGAGAATTGGAAAATATAACTGGCATGGGCTATCAGCCTATCGTTCTCACGAGTCCCGGCATCAGAGGATATTTCCGCAAGATGGCAGAGCGCTCCATACCAGGCATTATTGTCTTATCACAGGCAGAAATCGAGCAAAGTGTTGAAATACAGATACTCGGGGTGGTGAAGATATAATTGCGAATTAAAGTTTTTCGAGAAGAGACTACAAAAGAGGCTATGGACAAAGTCAAGGAAGAATTTGGTCCTGATGCGGTTATCTTACATACAAAGAAATATAAAAAGGGTGGCTTTCTCGGCTATGGCAGCAAGCATGTCGTCGAAGTGACAGCAGCCATTGAAGATACGCCGCCGCGGCAACGGCTTTTGCCGCCATTGCCGCCGCTTGAGCCGCAGGAAAAAGAAAAAGAATTTTTGCCACAGGCTAAGCCCGTCGTGCCACGGCAGGTGCTCAATAATTATAAATCATCTTCTGCTTTGCCGCCGCTTGAAGAGCAAAAAGAGCAGGACAAAAAAGAGGAGCAGCTGCTGCAAGAGGCAGAAAAAGCTGCACCGGAAGAAGCTTTTGCGCCACTTGATGCTGCCAAGCTCAGTGAAGAAAAGTCTTCTGTAACGGCTAAGGAAGCCGAGCAGGAAAAGCATATCAAGCAGCTGCAGCATGAGCTTGACCAGATGAAAATCATGCTTGAGCATATGGTGCATGACAAGGCGGCAAAAAATGAAGAGTTGAGTATTACTACGCTGAAAGATGCACTCGTAAAGCAGGAAGTTGAGGATATCTTTATCGATGAAGTGCTCGCTGCCCTTGGACAGGAAAAAGGCCTTTTGCCCAAGGAAAGCCTTGAGGCGAAGGAACTTCTTACGGAATTTATCAAAAGTCGCATGAATGGCTCTTGCGGCATTGAAATTGAGCAGGGAAAACCAAAAATGGTAGCACTTATAGGCGCTACTGGTGTTGGCAAGACGACGACATTGGCAAAAATTGCCTCGCGCTTCGTCTTGGAGCAAGGCCTGCGCGCTGTCTTAATTACTGCTGATACATATCGCATTTCGGCTGTCGACCAGTTAAAGACGTATTCTGACATCATCGGCTTGCCACTTGAGGTCGTCTATGCGCCCAATGAGCTCAAAAAGGCTATTGACAGGCACCGTGACAAACAGCTTATCCTCATTGATACGGCTGGCCGCAGCCAGCATAATGACTACCAGCTCAATGAATTGCATGACCTTTTGTCTGTTAACGAAGGCATTGAAAAGCACCTCGTTTTGAGTGCGACGACGAAGTATAAAGATTTAATTGATATCATCCGCAAATTTTCTTTTTGCGCGCCTGATAAGATAATTTTTACGAAGACAGATGAAACGTGCTGCATAGGCATGATTTTAAATTTGCTCTTGAAATATCCGATTACACTTTCTTATTTCACCAATGGGCAGAGCGTACCTGATGATATTTTCCCCGCCAGTGCCGATAATTTAGCTGAGCTGCTTTTGCGATGAATATGCATGACCAGGCAGCGAGGCTGCGCAATATAATCAAAAATAAAAATCAGGTGGCGGAAAAGACGCTACAGTTTCAGCCCTTTGAAGCGCCGGTACATTCTAAGAGTGGCGCTGCGCCGCGTATTATTGCCGTGACGAGCGGCAAAGGCGGGGTGGGAAAGACAAATCTGACCGTCAATATGGCCATTGCCTTGACGCGCATGGGGAAGCGCGTCTTGATTATTGATGCTGATTTGGGGCTTGCCAACGTAGAAGTGCTTTTTGGCTCTACATCAAAGCGGACAATGCTTGATTTACTCTATGAAGGGGTGTCCCTTGGCGATGTTATCTTGGAAGGCCCCGAGGGAATAAAGTATATATCAGGCGGTTCAGGCTTTGAGCAGCTGACCGACCTTCTGCCGCAGGAGAGGATAAAGCTCGTTAATACGCTGTACTTTTGCGAGCAGCTTGCCGATATTGTCCTCGTCGATACGGGAGCAGGCGTTGGTCGCAATGTCATTGATTTTTTGGTGGCTGCCGATGAGGTCATTTTGGTAACGACGCCGGAACCTACGGCCCTTACCGATGCCTATGCCGTGGTCAAGGCATATAGCGCTCGCGTGCAGCAGCCCAATGTCAGGCTTGTTGTCAATAGGGCTTATGATGAGCCTGAAGGACAGGAAGTTTTAGCGCGCTTGACCTCAACGGTAGAGCGTTTCTTGCATATACCGATTAAGCCTCTTGGCATTGTTTATGATGACCGCAACATGGTCAACGCCATAAAGTGCCAAAGGCCCCTTCTGCAATCTTATCCAGATACGATTGCCGCCAAGTGCATAAAAGCCATAGCGCTGTCCATTTTGAAGGGAGGAAATACGAAAGTCAAGCGTGGCTGGAGAGGATTTTTAGAGCGTTTGATTTTCTTTGATTGATTATGAAGATAGATAATTTATCGGGCATGCTCAACAAAGTCGCCGCTAAGGGCGTTATCAAGATAGGGCAGCGCGTAGAAGTGAATATTGATACGCTGGCGCATAAAAATGATGAAGTGGTAAATTATGCCAGCCGTATCGAGGATATAAGGGATAATGGCACAATATGCCTTGCCCTCCCCGTCGATGAAAAATTGCGTCCAATTATCCCTTTGACGGGAAGCCCTATAAATGCTAGAATTATTGCGCCGAATTGCGTTTATAATTTCCGCACGGTTTATCATCGCATAGAAAATATTCCCTTGCCTGCTTGGATTGTCGATGCGCCTGAAACGCTGGTGCGCACGCAAGAAAGGGAATTTGTACGCGTGGCTTTGAAAATGCCGATTGAAGTGACGATAGAAAACAGTGATGGCAGCATGCAGCGCCCCATCCACCTGCAAAGCAGTGATGTGAGCGGCGGAGGCTTGGGCTTTTTTAGCAATGATATGATTGCTGAGGGCAAGCGCGTCATCATTAAGACCAATGTTATTCCTTCCGTCGGACGGATATCGACATTTGCTGAAGTTAAGCGCTGCCAATATGTAGAAAAACAGGGAAAATATTTGATTGGCGTACAATTTGTGGACTTTTCGCCTCAAATTCAAAATAAACTTGTCAAATATTTATTTACGCAGCAAAGGATTATGATTAATAAGGGTGTTATAATAAAGTAGAGGTGAATGAGTTTGATACGTGTATTGATTGCAGATGATTCAGCATTTATGCGTAAAGTATTGTCTGATTTGTTTGCATCACGCCCTGATTTTGAAGTAGCTGGCACCGCAATAAATGGCGTTGACGCTGTTGCCAAGGTGAAACAGCTTAAGCCAGATGTGCTGACATTGGATGTAAATATGCCGGTCATGAATGGCTTGGAGGCTTTAAAGATAATTATGCGCGAGTCGCCGCTTCCAGTCGTCATGCTCAGCAGCATGACCGATGCTGGCAGTGAAGAAACGATAAAGGCTTTAGAGCTTGGCGCTGTGGAATTTGTGAGCAAGCCTGGCGGCAGCATCTGTACCATAGATAGCATTAGCGATGAGATTATCAATAAATGCTATATGGCGGTAAAGGCTAATATCAAAAGCCAATTTACCTCTTTGCCAAAGATGGAACCACCAAAAGCTGCCGCTTCTCAGCCGGCATGGCGACAGGAAGTTTTTTCGCCGTCAGGAGGATTTGGGCTAGCAGCTTCTCATAAGCTCATTGCCATAGGCACTTCGACGGGCGGGCCAAAGGCTTTGCAGCATATCATACCGCGCCTGCCAGCGAATTTGCCCTGTGGCGTCGTTGTCGTGCAGCACATGCCGGCTGGCTTTACGCAGTCGCTAGCGCGCCGGCTCAACGAGCTTTCTAAAGTTACCGTAAAAGAGGCAGAAAATGGCGAGCCCGTAAAACCTGGACATGTCTATATAGCGCCGGGCAATTATCATATGCGCGTGCGCAAGAGCCTTTCAGAGACACTGATTACTCTTGACCAATCACCTCCGATTGGCAATCACCGTCCTTCCGTAAATCCGCTTTTTGAGTCAGCAAGCGTCTTTGGTCGCAATTTAGTGGCAGTCATCTTGACGGGCATGGGCAGCGATGGCACGGAAGGAATGAAAAAGGTCAAGGCAGCCGGAGGCTACTCGATAGCAGAGAACAAGGAGTCTTGTGTTGTTTATGGAATGCCGCGTTCTGTTGTCGAACTTGGCCTTGCTGATGAGGTCTTGCCTTTAGATCAGATTGCCGGCGCAATGGTCTGTGCGGTTAAAAGAAATTAAAAGTTTTGGGGGAATGTGAAATGGATACAAACCAATACATGGAGATGTTTTTAGAAGAATCGCAAGATCATTTGCAGTCGCTCAATGACCGTCTCCTTGACTTAGAAAAAGACCCCGAAGATTCCGATGCAATAAACGAAATCTTTCGCAGCGCTCATACCTTAAAGGGCATGTCTGCTACGATGGGGTATACCACGGTTGCCGAATTGACGCATGACATGGAAAATGTTCTCGACCTCATTCGCAATGAGAAACTGAAGGCTGACGAAGATGTCATAGATGTTCTTTTTAAATGTGTCGACTCCTTGCAGCAGATGGTCGATAATATAAGTAATGGTGAGTCGGAAGATGCCGTTGATGTCCAAGACCTTATTACTAAGCTAAATGACATTGTTAACGGCGGCTCTTCGGCGCCAGCCGCTGATAGCGGCGCTGCCTCGACGCCAGCTCCTGCAGCAGACCCTGGTATCAGCTTAGATGATGTTGATGAAGATGTTCTGAAAAAAGCTAAAGATTCTGGCATGAACATTTTATACATAAAGGTTACGCTTGCCGATACTTGCGTTTTGAAGACGGTGCGTGCTTACATGGTCATGTCGGCCCTCGATGATTTAGGTAATGTCATAAAATCAGACCCTTCGGCAGAAGACCTGGAACAGGAAAAATTTGACTTTTCCTTTAAGCTGATTTTCATCACTGATGCAGATGAAAAGAAAGTTGAAGAAACGCTACTGGGCATTTCTGAAATTGCCAGCGTAGATATTTCTCATGTAGAGCCAGGCGAAAAGGTAGTAGGCGCTACGCCTGCAGCTGCGGCACCAGCAGCACCCGCTCCTGCCCCTGCAGCTGCACTGGCGGCAGCTCCTCCCGCTCCTGTGGCTGCTTCTAAGCCTGTTTCAACTAAGCCGGCACCAGCTAAAAAGCCTGCGTCTGCGGCACATCATGAAAATAAAGCCGCTCAAACCGTACGTGTTGGTATTGAAAAGCTCGATGCGCTCATGAATCTCGTCGGCGAGCTTGTCATTAACAAGACACGCCTTGAGCAGATTGGCAGCACGCACCGCATTCCGGAATTAGTTGAAACGGTAGAACAGATGGACCGCGTCACGGGCGATTTGCAGTCTATCGTCATGAAAGTTAGAATGGTTCCGGTCGGACAGGTATTTAACCGCTTCCCGCGCGTCGTACGAGATTTGGCTAAGGAACTTAATAAGGAAGTCAACCTGACCATCGAAGGTGAAGATACTGAATTAGACCGCACCGTAATTGATGAAATCGGCGACCCGCTGGTTCACTTGATTCGTAACTCCATGGACCATGGCGTCGAACATCCCGATGAACGCGTAGCCAAAGGTAAGCCGGCGGTAGGCCAGGTAGGACTCATCGCTCGTCATGAAGGCAATAGTGTTATCATCATGGTTACTGATGATGGTGCGGGCATTGACCCTGATATAGTCAAGGGTAAAGCACTTGAAAAAGGCATTATCACCCAAGAAGATGCCGACAATATGACGGATGCTGAAGCAATCCGCATCATCTTCTTGCCGGGCTTTTCGACATCAGATGTTATCACTGACGTTTCCGGCCGCGGCGTCGGCATGGACGTCGTCAAGACGACAATAGAAGCTTTAGGCGGCGTTATTGACGTAGAAACCAAGAAGGATGAAGGCAGCGTCTTCAAGATTAAACTGCCGCTCACCCTAGCTATCATACAGGCTCTTCTCGTTGAAGTGCAGACGGAAATTTATGCTATTCCTCTCGCTTCTATTGATAGTACAATTAACATTACACATGATGATATCAAGACCATTCAGAACAAGGAAACCATCGTCATTCGCGGTGAAATAATCCCGATTGTCCGCTTGGATCAAGCGCTTAACGTTCCTCGTGTCGATGACAAGGCAAGCGAGGAAATCTATGTGGTAATTGTCCACATAGGCAACAAGAAATGCGGCATTATGGTCGATAAGCTCATCGGTCAGCAGGAAATAGTCATCAAGGCCTTGGGCAAGCTCTTGTCAGGCATCAAAGTCATTTCTGGTGCGACAGTATTAGGCAATGGCCAGATAGCCCTGATTCTGGATGTAGCCACTTTAATGCAGTAATCACAGGAGGAATGATATCGTGGGACAGAAAGATGCACCGGTAAATGAAGTACAGATTGTTGCTTTTAAGTTAAAGCGTGAAGAATATGGCATGAGTATTTTGAATGTCGAAGAAATAAAAAGGTTGACGGACATAACGCGCGTTCCGTTTACGCCTGATTTCATAAAGGGCGTTATGAACTTGCGCGGCAGCGTGTTGCCCGTCATCGACATCAAGAAGAGGATTGGTCTGCCGCCGGAAGAATATTCTGATGCTACGCGCATTATTGTCGTTAAGCTGGAAGATATTACGGTCGGCATGATTGTCGATGCCGTAACGGAAGTATTGACAATTAGCAGTGATAACATTACTAATGCCAAGCAGCTGACCTCGACCGATTCTGAAGCGCATACAGAGCAGAATCACTTCATTACAGGAATTGGCAATTTAAATAACCGCTTGATAATTTTGCTTAACTTATCGGAGATTTTGGGCTTTTGTAACGATAACAAATGAGGTGAGTAATCTTGGAAAGTCTATTGAATCTGTCCGATATGCAGCTTGATGCCATTCGTGAAATCGGTAATATCGGCGCAGGCAATTCGGCAACGGCGCTTTCACAGCTGATTAATAAGAAGATTGATATGAATGTGCCCAAGGTTTCGGTAGTTCCCCTTGGCGACATTCCAGACCTTGTTGGCGGTCCTGACCGCATGGTGGCGGGCATCTTCTTGCGCGTTTATGGCAAGGCGCCAGGCAGCGTTTTGTTCCTCATGACAAAAGAAAGCGCCCTTTACCTTTCCGAAAGGTTAGTTGGCGTGCAAAAAGAGAATATTGACGAGCTCACTGAGATGGATCAATCGGCCATCATGGAAATTGGCAATATTTTGGCAGGCGCCTATTTAAACGCACTATCTTATTACACCAAATTGACCCTCTTGCCTTCTATACCGTCTATGGCCGTAGATATGGCAGGCGCTATCTTGAACATAATCATCGCTCAATTAGGCGAGATGGGAGACCATGCACTAGTTATTGAAACTCAGTTTTTATCTGAGGATGATGGCATCAATGGACAATTTTTCTTAGTGCCGGATCCAGGCTCACTCCAGATAATTTTAAATGCGATAGGAGTGAAATAATATGGAAGATTTGTTGAAAGTAGGCATCGCAGATTATAAGGTGGGAAAGGCCCCGAGTCGCATTATAAGCTATGGGCTTGGTTCATGTATCGGCATTTCCCTATATGACCCCGTGACGAAAATAGGTGGGCTTGTTCACGTCTTACTGCCAAATAGCAAGGAAGCCTATGCTAGTGAAAATCCAGCCAAATTTGCTGATACGGGCATTCCGCTTTTAGTGGAAAAAGTTGTGGCTTTTGGTGCTTCACGCAGCCATTTGCAGGCAAAGCTGGCGGGCGGGGCACAGATGTTTCAATTTTCTAATCCCTCGCCGATAATGACAGTAGGCGCCAGAAATTGCGAAAATGCCAAGAAAGCCTTACAGCAGTGCGGTATCAGGATAGTCAGCGAAGACTTGGGCGGCACTTATGGCCGAACGGTAGAAATTGACCTTTCAACAGGTCTTTATAAGGTAAAGACTGTCAATAAAGGCGAAAAAACTATTTAATGACTGGAGAAATGGGTATGATGAATATTGAGGAAAAATTAGAAAGTGCCATTAAAAGAAGTTTTTTGCAGATATTTGTCATATCCATCTTTTTTGGATTATTCGGCTATACACTTGTTTTCTTTGTCGGCAATGCACATGAACTGTCTGTTCAGGCGATATTGAAGCATCTTTTGGTATTTTTTTGCGGAACCGTTTTTTTCAGCTGTGCTTCTTTCTTAGCCATCTGCGCTTTTTTGGTGCCGTATTTGCTCGAGGATACGCTCAAGCGGCGCCTTGCGGCGCGCGCTAAAAAATCGGTGGCGGCAGATGAAAAAGAAGCAGGGCTGGAAAAGAAAGATTTTCAAGCTGCAGCTTCCTCGGAGGCACCGGCTGAAGACGTTGAAGCACCTGCACCAGAAGAAGTGCCAAACCAAAATGGGCAGCAGGGGGCAGAAAATAGCTAGTATCTGTTTCGAGCTAAAAAGGGGGTTGCACAATGTCTTTTTCTGCTGGCGAGCAGCTAGACGATGTCGCTGTGCAAAAGCTGTGGCAGGATTATAAAAAAAACAATGACTTGACGACGCGTAATTGCCTTCTTGAGCACTATTTGCCGCTCGTTAGCAGCGTGGTGGGGAAGATGTCTTATAATCTTCCCAATCATATTTCACGCGATGATTTGCTCAGCAGCGGTTTTTTTGGTCTCATGGATGCGTTGCAGCGCTTTGACCTTTCAGCTGGCGTAAAATTTGAATCGTATGCTTTTAGCCGTATCCGCGGCGCAGTACTTGATTATCTGCGCTCTAATGACTGGCTTTCCGTGTCGCTTAGAAAGCGGATTAAGGCTTATGAGAAGGCTTATACGAGCCTTGAGGCAAGTCTTGGAAGGACACCGGCAAAGTCGGAACTTGCCGAAGCACTGCAGATTTCCGTCCGCTCTTTGCATGAACTTGAGCTCAATATGAGCATGGCGGCGATGACGCCGCTAGAAGAATATGTAGGCCTTGAATATCTAGTTGTGCAGGCTGATTGTGAGCAGCCAGAAAAAAATCTTGATAAGAAATTTGTGCAGGAAAAGCTCGCCGAGGCCATCAATAAATTGTCGGATAAAGAAAAATTAATTATTTCAATGTATTATTCGGAGCATCTTACGTTTAAGGAAATCAGCTTGGTAATGAATTTGTCAGAAGCGCGGATTAGTCAGCTGCATAAAAAGGCTGTTTTTTGCCTGCGCGGCTATCTGGAAAGAGTGCGAGCTGATTTCTTTTAATTTACATAAAGAGGTGCATGGGAGGAATGGGATTATGTCCAATCTGACAATTGGCAGTAAGCAGGAAGGGTATCTGCTCGAGTTTGAGTCGGATGCTGTTTACCTGACTGCATATCCGCCCGAGGAGAATGGCAGCCCTTTCAGTGATGTGACACTTGTCTGCGCTCTTTTGAAAAAGCATGAGGCACCGGACTTTAAAGTTACGGATGTCATAAAGATTTTGCGCGAACATAGCGGCGAGCGCATCGAGCTTGCTGCAGGAGAAAAAGCTGAGGAGCTGCCGCTTCCGCTTCCTGGTCTGACGATTAGCCGCGATAAGATGGAAGTGACGCTTTCTTTTGAAAAATTGCCAGAAAATATAGATGAGCTCGACAGAAAGATGATTGATGATTTACTCGCCCAAAATAAGGTTGTCTACGGCATCATGCCGGATGAAATTGAGCAATTTTTGACTTGTCCTTCGCTTTCCCGTACAGTGGCACGTGGCAAAGCGCAGGTCAATGGGCAAGATGCCTATATTAAGCAGCATATAGATTTTTCGCGTCGCAATCATCCAAGCGAGCTTGAATATGGCCGGGTAGATTTTAAAAATCTCAATTTGTTCTTTACTGTTTCCAAGGGAGATTTGCTGGCGGAAAGAATCTTGCAGACAAAGGGTACGGAAGGTACCAATGTCTTTGGACAAGTTGTATCGCCTAAGCCCGGCAAGCCCATTCCTCTCATCAAGGGAAAGAATACGGCAATTATTGATGACAATAAGCTCATTGCAGTTATTGATGGCCAAGCCGTTGAGGACGGCAAAACAATTTCTGTTGACCCTAAGCTCGAATTAGAGGGCAGTGTCGACTTATCGACGGGAAATATCAACTTTAACGGCATGGTTATTGTCAATGGCAATGTGGCAGATGGCTTTTATGTTAAGACGGATGGCGATGTCAAGGTTAACGGCACGGTGAGTGGTACGATTGAGGCGCGCAATGTCTATATCTCGGGTGGTATCTTGGGCGCGCGCAATGGCAGCGTGCGTGCCAAAGAAGATATTTATGTATCATTTATCGAAAACGGTGATGTCATTGCGCATCGCGATATTTTTGTCAATGACGTCGTACTGCACTCTAAGATTAATGCTGGCCGCAATATTATAGCCATTAAGGGAAAAGGCCAGATTGTTGGCGGCACGGCGACAGCGGGACTCCTGCTCGATGTCAAGTTCTTAGGTAATCCCGCCAATGTCATTACAAGAGCTATTGTGGGAGAAAATCCCGTCATTAAGAGCAAATATGATGTTTTGAAAGAAAAGATATTGCGCGAAAAGCAGGAGCTTGAAAAGATTAGCAGTGCCTTGCAGATGCTCAATAAAAATCATCTGCCGGACCTCGAGAAAAAGGCAATTCAGCTAAAGAAAATGCAGTTTTCTTTAGCCGGGCAGATTGAAAGGGAAGAAAAAGAGAAAAAGCAGCTGGAAGATGAAATAGACAAGCTCAGCCGCGCGCGGATTCGCGTCTCAGATATTGTCTTTGCTGGCGTGCGCATTGTGGTGCAGCCTTATTTTTATACTGTGCAAAATAGGTTTCAGCATACAAGCTTTATTGCCGATACGGCTTCAGAAATGGTCAAAATAGCCCCATATTAAAGGGAGATGAGTTTATGCCTGTTACACCGCTTAGCAATTTACAAGTCATGTTGCCTCAGACTACGGAAGTTGGGCACATGCAGACAAATATGCAGCAGCAGGTCAATATCGCTCAAGATGCTGGCAATGAGAAGCTGCAAAAAAACGCCGAAGAAAAGCTGTTGGAGGTTAATGGCCGCGATGATGTTGATAATCCGAAGATAAAAGGCGATGAAAAAAGGCAAAGGCAGCGCCAAAAAAAGCAGCGCCAAAAAGAAAAAGCTACAGCTGCTTTGGAAGAAGAAGAAACGCCGCAAAAGCTTATGGACGCTATTCGCGGTCACAATATTGATATAAGCCTCTAACATTATATGCGCGCTTGGCCGCATTTTGGCAGCGGGGCATTATTAGTCGGAGGGGAAAAATGTTTACGGAGATACTAGGTCTTTTGATTATCATTGGCGCCATTTTCATTTTGTTTTTAAAAAGCAGGACGGAAAGTGTATTGCCAAAGCCGCGCCGCTATGAGCGCCAGCAAGTTTCTTCGGCGGGAGAGGAACTTCAGGCTCAGCTGGAGCGAACGGGAAATGAAATCCTCATGAAGATTGGACGCGAGATTGACCGCCTCGAGCAGGCGACACAAGAGGCAGAAAGAACCATTGATAAGCTCAAGAAATACAATGCTTTTTTGGCGGAATACGCCAACCGCGACCTTGCAGATGATAGCCAGAAAGATTTTTCATCCCTTCTGCAGTCCGTGGAGAAGCGCCTGGAGGATACGCCGCCGAAGGAGCCGTCGCAAAAGGCACATGTGGATATAGTTTCTGAGCAGCCGGCACAGCAAAAGCCGATAAAGCCTCCTGTGCCCCAAAGAGAGGTAGATGTCGAGCCTTCCGATACGGCTAAACAGATTTTCGCCCTTTTAGACGAAGGGCTTGATATAGAGGAAATTTGTCGCCGTATGTCGCTCAGCAAGGGTGCGGTAGAAATGATTGTCAATATGTATCAGCAGAAAAAATGACAATAAAAAAGGCAGCCTTTAAGGCTGCCTTTTTTGTGCATACTAAGCGGCAATTTTGGTACTTTTAGCACCTAAGACATCAATGCGGGCCTTATCGATGCCGTGAATGCCTTCTTTTTGCAGATATTTGATGAGTGCCTCTTCACAGGAACCGTACTCGCCGATTAATTTGGCGCCCTTGAGCATTGTATAGCCATCGCCGCCCACGAGCATGAAGTCCGTGGCGCTCATGGAATAGCTCTTTTGCAATTTTAACGGCTTGCCATCGACGTAGACGTTGCTGACGCGGCTACCGGGCGCTTTTTGCGGGTCAAAGCTGAATGTGACGCCGCTTACTTGTAAAAAGCCGCCAAAGGAAATGGGATATTTAGCTACGGAGTGTTCAAGTACGCTCAGAAGCGTTTGACCAGAAACGGATACTTTCTTTATCGTGTTGCCAAATGGCAAGATGGCAAGTGCTTCGCCCTTAGTTACGGGACCTTTGGCGAGCGAGCTGCGGATAGAGCCGCCATTGACAAATGCGACATCGGAATTTGTATCATAGCGAATGGCGTCGGCAACGAGATTGCCGAGCTTGGTCTCTCTCGTTCTGACCATTTCGTTGCTGCTAGGCAAGAAAGTATTGCTTTGGGCAACAAAGCTTTCAAAATAAGGCTTATTTTTTTGCTGTAGGGTCTTTATTTCCGCTGTGACTTTAGCATCGGGGGTGCTGGCGATGGCTTTTAATTGAGCATTGTCTAAAAGCTGGGCGCTGCTAGATACGACCTTATCGCCTTTTATCGTCAATTTGACGAGCCCTAAGTAGTGGTCATAGTAGCCCGTCTGGGCAATCAAGGTATTGCCGACGCGGATGCCATGCTCTAAAACGGTATGGCTGTGTCCATCGATGATGACGTTAATCCCCTTGACATTTTGCGCAATCTTTTTACTGGTAAAGCGGGAATTTGGGTCAACCCCCATGTGCATAATGGCGACGATGATGTCACACTTAGGACGCAATTCGCGTACCATTTTTTTAGCGACCGTGATGGGATTTAGAAAATGGACATTTTTGACGCCGGACGGGTTTGACTTAAAAGCCGTTTCTGGTGTGGTGAGGCCGAAAACGCCAACTTTGAGACCATTTAAGTCAAAAATTTTATAAGGGGCAAAAAGCAATTTGCCTGTTTTGGCATCTACCACATTGGCGCTCAAGACGGAAAAGTTAAGCTGGGGTGCGAGCTTTTGCAGCTGCTTGGAGCCATAGTCAAAATCGTGATTGCCGGGGGACATGGCATTATAGCCCATAGCATTGATAATCGGCACGAGATTTTGCCCTCTGCTGATATTGATGAGCGGCTGCCCGTGGAAAGTATCGCCGGCATCCAGAAAAAGCGTGTCGGGATTTTCCAGGCGAATTTTTTTTACCGCCGCGGCAATTTCGGCAAAGCCAATGGAACGGCCGCGGTCATCGCCTGGCAAGATACGGCAATGCGTATCATTCGTGTGCAGGATGAAGAGCTGAACCTCATTTGGCGTAGCTGCCAGGCAGGTGAGGCTGGAACAAAAGAAAAGACAGAAGAACATAATAAGATAGCGTAGAACTTTTTTCACATAAATGCCTCCTTTTAAAATTGTCAGTACATTTTTATTATAGCACTTTAAGGCATAAAAATAACGCCACGTTTTAACGTGGCGTTACTTTTATCCTTTTACCCAGCCAAGCTTTTCAAAGACAGGCAGGTAGAGAAGTCTTTGGTAGAAGGAGTGGAAAGTATTTCCTGTATGGAAGACTGGCACGCGTTCTAAGGCGAAAAGGTTGCTTGAATTATCAACGGTGCCGTACTTTATTGTAAATGCGCCGCGATAGCCGGCGTCTTTTAAAATCTGCGCAATATAAAGGTTATATGTACCGGTAGGGTAGGCAAAATAATAGGTGTTTTGGTGCAGCTTCTCATCCAAGGTTTTTTTCGACTGCACGACTTCAGCCTTTATCTGTTCACTCGTGAGTTCCGTCAAAGATTTGTGCGAGACTGTGTGGGACTCGATGAAAAAGCCTTCCTTTTTCAGTTCGCGGCACTGTGCCCAAGTAAGATAATTGGGATATTTGCCGACAAGTCCTGTAACGACGAAAATAGTGGCGGTAAAGCCGTACTTTTTCAAGATGGGATAGGCATTTTTGTAATTATCTTCATAGCCGTCATCGAAGGTGATGAGAACAGGCTTTGCCGGCAGGGCTGTTCCCTTGGTGAGGTGGTTATAGAGCATATCCGGCGTAATAATATTGTAGTGATTATCCTTTAGGTATTTCATCTGGCGGTCAAAATCAGAAGGCGTGACGGAAAGCGAGATGTTCATGTTGTCTATTTTATGATAGTTGAGCACAATGATACCCGGGTTGTCGGGCGTGTGTGCCAAAGTGTGTGGCAGGGCAAGTCGTGGGCCTGCTAGGCAAAGTGGCAAAAGACATAAAAAAAACAGCAGGAGTATTTTCTTGCATACGGAAAACTTCATCTGGTAGGATATTTCTCCTTCCTGAAATATAAATATTCAAATCATATTATAACAAGATTGATTTAATTTTGCCAGCGCAAATTCTTGCTAAAATAAAATTGATAGGTTATTATAAACTAAGATTATTTCGGATAAGGATGAAATAATGAAAAATCATGAGGGAAATTATGGTGGAGATGAAATAAATTGCGTTCTGAAATTTTAGCAATCTTGCGCCAGGCGGGTGAAAAATATGTTTCGGGCGCGGATTTAGCACGTCGCCTGAATGTATCGCGCACGGCAGTCTGGAAGCATATTTGCTCTTTAAAAGATGATGGATACGAGATAGACAGCAAGTCGCGCAATGGCTATCGCATTGTAAATGCGCCCGATTTGCTCTTGCCCGAAGAAATTGTGCCGCTTTTGAGTACGCAGTCATTTGGCAAGAAGATAAGGTATGGCCAGCTTATGGGCTCGACAAATGATGTTGCCAAGAAAATGGCTATAGAAGGGTCTCCGGAAGGTACGCTCGTCATCTGTGAGGAGCAAGGAAGCGGCCGGGGGCGGCTTTCGCGCGGCTGGTATTCGCCAGCGGCAAAGGGAATATGGGCTTCTTTGATTTTGCGCCCGCCATTTTTGCCGCAGGGGGCGCCTAAGTGCACGCTGCTTGCAGCGGTGGCAATTGCCGAAGCAATAAAGGAGCAGACCGGCGTAAAGGTGGGCATTAAATGGCCCAATGATATTTTGTATGAAGGGAAAAAACTCGTCGGCATATTGACGGAAATGAATGCTGAGATGGACCGCATAAATTATGTGGTCGTCGGTTTTGGCATTAATGTCAGCACGAAAAAAGAGGAATTTCCCTCAGAATTAGAGAATATCGCCACATCTTTAGAACAGATAACAAAAAGCCATATTTGTCGCCAGCAGCTCTTGGCAGCGATTTTGGCTAAATTTGAGCAAAATTATGTTAAGGTATGTGAGCAGGGCTTTGGCGAGGTAATGGAAAAATGGCAGCGCTATTCCATTACCTTAGGGCAAAAAATAAAGGTCATCGGCATCGATGAGGTATTTTATGGCGAGGCGTGCGCCCTTGATGATTTTGGCGCACTGCTGGTCAAGACGCCGCAGGGCATCAGAAGGGTGCTTGCTGGCGATGTATCCGTCAGGTCAAGTGATAAATAAAGCAAGCGGAGGAGAAAAAATGCTTTTAGTTTTTGATATTGGCAATAGCAACATTGTTTTGGGAACTTACGAAGGGAAAAAGCTGCTGCACCATTGGCGTATTTCGACGGATAGGCAAAAGACGGGCGATGAATATGGCATGCTCATCAATGAGCTCTTTCGGTTTCAGGGCATCTCTATGAATGATATTACGGCTATTATCATTTCGTCGGTTGTTCCGCCTCTTGTGGTGCCAATAGTAAAGATGTGTGAGCGCTATTTTAAGGTCAAGCCGCTCATTGTTGGTCCCGGCATCAAGACGGGGATTAAGCTTAAATATGAAAATCCGCGCGATATTGGCGCCGACCGCATCGTAAATGTCATTGGCGCGCACGAGCAGTTCGGCGGCCCGCTCATTGTCATCGATATCGGCACAGCGACAACTTTTGACGTTGTTAATGAAAAGGGCGACTTTTTGGGCGGTGCTATTGCGCCGGGCATCAGCATCTCGATGGAAGCGCTGTTTCAGAGGACGGCCAAGCTGCCCCGCATTGAACTTGTAACGCCAAAGACGACCATTTGCCATAATACGATAGCGGGGATTCAAGCCGGCATAATCTTTGGTGCCGTGGGACAAATAGATGGCATTGTCAATAAGATAAAGCAGGAAATGAAACAGGAAATGAAAGTCGTCGCAACGGGCGGACTGGCCAATCTCATTGCGCGCGAGTCCCGCACCATCGACAAGACGGACCACTTTTTGACTTTGACGGGGCTTAGGGTGCTTTATGAACGAAACAGCTAAGAAAAAGGAACCGCTCAAAATAGGCAAGGTTGCCATTGACATGCCGGTATTTTTGGCGCCCATGGCCGGCGTTACGGATATGGCCTATCGCATTTTGGCACGGCGTATGGGCTGCGGCCTTTTGTATTCAGAAATGGTCAGCGAGAAGGGCATTCATTTTCGCAATGAGCACACTTTGAAGATGCTCAAGGTAGATGCGCGCGAAAGGCCGCTTGCCATACAGCTTTTTGGCAATGAGCCTGAGGGCTTGGCGGAAGCAGCAAAATATGTTGAATCGCTCGGCGTTGCCGATATTATCGATATTAACATGGGCTGTCCTGCACCCAAAATTGTTAAAAATGATGAAGGCTCAGCTCTTTTAAAGGACCCGCCTCGTGCTCATGCCATCATGGCTGCCGTTAAAAAGGCCGTCAAACTTCCCGTCACGGTAAAAATGCGCATGGGCTGGGATAGTGAACATATCAATGTGGTGGAAATGGCACGCCTTGCTGAGGATGCGGGCATGGATGCCATAGCCGTACACGGCAGGACGCGTGAGCAGTTTTATAGTGGGCAGGCCGACTGGCAGGTAATTGCCGCGGTTAAAAAAGCGGTCAAGATTCCCGTCATCGGCAACGGAGATGTAAGAACGTGCCGTGACCTTGCGCGGATTTTTTCGGAAACGGCCTGTGATGCGGTCATGATTGGGCGCGCGGCGCAGGGAAATCCATGGATTTTTAAGATATTTTCGCATTATTTAAAGAAGGGAGAAGAACTTTCTGGCTATCCTTCCTTAAAGCAGCGTAAAGAAACGATTATGGAGCATCTTGATATGCTTATTGAAACAAAAGGTGCTTATATAGGCTCAAGAGAAATGCGCAAGCATGCTACATGGTATACGCGCGGCCTTACGGGCGGAGCATCTCTGCGCCGCCTCTTTAATGAGGCGGAAAGCCGCGCCGATTTTGCGTCCATTGTCGAGGCGATAGACGAGCAAGAAAGCGAGGTAGAAAAATGATTTGTCAAAATTGCCAGCGTGAAATTGGTGAGCAGAAAAAATGTCCTTATTGCGGCAGTGAAAATACGGTTTCGGTCTTGTCGCCTTTGGAAAAGGAATATTATTCCGGCACGACCATTGACGAGGCGGCAGGTTCTTCTGATTATCGCTTTGAAAGAAGGAAAGAGAGATTTTTTAAGAAGAGCCTTTTAAAGGGCGGCTGGGTAACTAAGCTCGTTGTCGGAGCAGCGCTACTTTCTTTTGTGGCATTTTTCATTTTTGTCGCGTTGCCGTTTATTTCGATTGCAGTCCTTTCGGCGCTGGTTATGTACGTCGTTTTTCGGTTTTTACGCTAAATGGAGATACTAGTGGGAATAGCGGTCTTGGCCGCCTTAGCAATTTTGACTTTTTATCGTCATGGCAAAAAGATTGTGCCGATTTTAATGTATCATCGCATTGCCTCTGTGCCGGGCGACCGCAATAGTTTGCCAGAAGAAAAATTTGCCTGGCAAATGCAGTATCTTTTCCAAAATGGGTTTCATACTGTTACGCTGGCACAGCTTTACACCCATTACAAGGAGCGCCAGCCTTTGCCATCAAAGCCTGTTCTCCTTACCTTTGATGATGGTTATTTGGATAATTTTACGACGGCGCTGCCTATTTTGCAGCAATATGGCTTTTCGGCTGTGGTCTTTCCCATTGCCGACTGGGTGGGAAAGGATAATACATGGGAGAATTTTGGCAAGGCACCGGCGAAGATGATGGACTGGCAGCAGCTTTCGGCTTGGCTGTCTTGCGGTTTGGAAGTGGCACTTCACACTTGCACGCACCCATTTTTAAATGCCTGTACTAAAGAGCGGGTGAAGGATGAAGTGCGGCGTGCCCAAAATATCTTCAAAGTGAATTTAGGGCGCAATTTTGATTTTTTTTGTTATCCATATGGAAAATTTGATTAAAAGTGAGCCCTGCGCGCGTCTTTGGCAGGGTGAGCAAATAGTCAGCGTATATAGAAATATATATGTAGATACGGCCCAAAAGCCGTACAGGACAGCATCTGAATTGCTGGAAACCCCTTAGAGCTTTTGCAGCCACAACGCAATCTTGAAGTAAAGGTAGGCGTGAAGGCCAGAAAATGCAAGAGATTGGGCAACCAGCAGCTAAGCTCCGAACAGGAGAAAGTTCAACGACTATCCCTCCCGAGGGGAGTACGCGGCAAGCATTTGGCTGCGGAAGCAGATGAGGCCTTAGCAGGTAAAGCTGAAGGATAAGATATAGTCTGTGCTTTAGTGAAAGCTAAAGAAGTTCATAGGAGAACTGCGCAAGGTGTAGCGGCCTTTCGTGAACGTCTGACAGGAAAAGACAGTGGATATATTAAAACAGAATAAAGTCAAAGCCGCTTTTGCTATCTTCGAAGATGTGCCGCTGGGAAAAATTGACCTATTGCGCCTGCCGCGCGTGCCGATTCCAAATCATCAGGCCAAGTGGGAATTTAAGTTGAAGGTGAGCTGGGCTTTTTATATTTTTGTCGCCCTGAGAAAGTGGGAGAGAAAAATAAAGTGTCATATTCGGCGATAATCATCTTTTTTGCCTGTTTTTTTCGCCTGATTGAAGATGGCAATGCCCGTTCATAATTACATGGCATTATATGCCGTTTTGTGATACAATATCAAGGATGGATTGTATTATGAATTTTCAGTTTCGAAAAATTGTCCGCTGGCTTGACCGCGAGACGATTGAAAATATGGCAAATTTTGCCGTGCACTTTGACACTTGAGACAGAGCAATCTGTTGCGGACTCAGGTAAACGACATATTGCAAGTTTATTTGAGTCTTTATTTTTTGGCAAAAGCGAGGTCGGGAAATTGGCTGACAAATTGAAGTTATATGGCTTTAATAATCTTACCAAAACACTTAGTTTCAATATTTATGATGTTTGCTATGCAAAAACGCAGCGCGAACAGCGCGATTATATAAAATATATCGGAGAACAGTATAATTCAGAGCGTCTTACAAAGATATTGACGTGTGTCACGGAGATGATTGATGCCAAGGTACTCAATGTCGCCAAGCAGGATTATGACCCCCAAGGCGCGAGTGTGACAATGCTCATTGCCAATAAGAATAATTCGCGCGAGGCTTATGTCGATACGGCAGAGGTGGGAAATTCTGTCGTTGTCCATCTTGATAAGAGCCATGTTACGGTACATACGTATCCGGAATATCACCCGGATAACTGCATTGCTACTTTTCGCGTGGATATAGACGTTTCTACTTGCGGTGAGATAACGCCGCTGAATACCTTGAATTATTTGATTGGCAATTTTGACTCAGATATCATTACAATGGACTATCGCGTGCGCGGTTTTACGCGCGATGTGAGCGGCAAAAAATTGTTCATGGACCATCATATTACATCGATTCAAGACTATATTGATGCTAAAACGCTTGAATCATATGATGCCATTGATATTAATATCTATCAGGCCAATCTCTTTCATACGAAAATGCTCATTAAAGAGTGCGATTTGAGCAATTATCTTTTCAATACCGATATCTATGAAATCCCTCCCAAGACGCGCCTTTCTATCATGAACAGCCTGCGGCGGGAAATGATTGAAATTTTTAGCGGTATCAATGTTTTTTAGGAGGCGGGAAATTGAAAAAGCTGACGCAAAATGATGTGCCGATATTGGAGGCTTTGCAAAAATTAAAGCAGATGCGCATTGTCCCCTTCGACGTGCCAGGGCATAAGCGCGGCCGCGGCAACAAGATTTTGACGGATTTTCTGGGAGAAAAGTGCCTGTCCGTCGATGTCAACTCGATGAAACCACTTGATAATCTCTGCCATCCCGTTTCAGTGATTAAAGATGCGGAAATTTTAGCAGCAGAGGCATTTGGCGTCAAACACGCCTTTTTGATGGTGGGCGGCACGACATCTGCTGTGCAGGCGATGGTTCTTACCGCTTGCAAGCGCGGCGACAAAATAATTTTGCCGCGCAATGTGCATCGCAGTGCGATTAATGCGCTCATCTTATGCGGGGCAATTCCCATTTACATCAATCCCCAGATGGACAAGCGGCTCGGCATTTCTCTTGGCATGAGCGTTGATGACGTCAAGCGCGCCATCGAAGAAAATCCTGATGCTAAGGCCGTGCTCGTCAATAATCCGACGTATTATGGGATTTGTTCTAATTTGAAAGAGATTATTGAAGCAGCCCATGCTTCCGGCATGCTCGTCTTAGCGGATGAGGCGCACGGCACGCATTTTTATTTTAGTGATGCTTTGCCGCCGGCAGCCATGCATGCCGGAGCCGATATGGCAGCTGTGAGCATGCACAAATCGGGCGGCTCTTTGACGCAAAGCTCACTGCTTTTGATTAACGATAGAATCTCAGAAGGGTATGTGCGCCAGATTATCAATTTGACGCAGACGACGAGCGGTTCTTACCTTTTGATGGTCAGCCTCGATATTTCGCGGCGCAACTTAGCTTTAAAAGGCGAGGAAATTATTAATGCAGTAATTGAGCTCGTCGAGTATGCGCGTTCGGAGATTAATCAGATAGGCGATTATTATGCCTATTCCAAAGAAATCGTCAATGGCGATTCCGTTTACGACTTTGACATCACGAAACTATCAATTTATACGCGGTCTATTGGGTTGGCGGGTATTGAGGTCTATGATATTTTGCGCGATGAGTATGACATTCAGACGGAATTTGGCGATTTGGCCAATCTCTTAGCCTATGTGTCTGTGGGAGACCGGCCGCGCGATATGGAGCGCCTCGTGAGCGCCCTCTCGGAAATACGCCGCATTTATAAAAAAGATACTGTCGGTATGCTCGAGGCGGAGTACATCAGCCCCAAGGTAATTTTGCCGCCCCAAGATGCCTTTTACATGGATGCAGAAGAAAAGGTGCCTTTAAAAGAAGCGGTAGGGCGTGTATGCACGGAATTTGTCATGTGCTATCCGCCGGGCATTCCCATTTTGGCACCGGGTGAGCTTGTAACACCACAGATTATGGAATATATCTGCTATGCGCGCGAAAAAGGCTGTCAGCTTACCGGGCCGGAGGATATGGAAATTAACTACTTGAATGTCGTGAAAAAATAGATATGCAGCGAGGCGAGCAATATGGATTTATGGTTTACCGAAAGCCACACCGAAAATGTGAGATTTTCTGTCAAGGTTGACCGTCAGCTCTATTCGGAGCAGAGCGATTTTCAGAGAATAGATATTTTTGATTCTTGTGAATTTGGCAGAATATTGGTTTTGGACGGTTTTTTGATGCTCACGGAAAAAGATGAGTTTATTTATCATGAAATGATTGCCCACGTGCCCCTGTCTGTTTTGCCAAAAGCCGAAAATGTTCTGATTATTGGCGGCGGCGATGGCGGGACAGCACGCGAGGTATTGCGCTATGAGACAGTAAGGCATGTCGACCTTGTGGAAATAGATGAAGCGGTTGTCAAAGCCTGTCGCCAATTTTTACCGCAAACTGCAGCGAGCTTTTCTGACAAGCGCCTGCAATGTCATTTCGAAGACGGCTTGAAATACATTCGCCGCTGTGAAAATCAGTACGATTTGATTATCGTCGATTCGACGGACCCGTTTGGCCCCGGTGAAGGATTATTTACCAAAGAGTTTTATGGCAACTGCTATAAGGCGCTAAAGCCGGACGGGATTATGGTCAATCAGCATGAAAGTCCTTTTTATAAAGAAGACGCATACGCCATGCAGCGGGCACATAAGAGAATATACGATTCATTTCCAATAAGTCGTATCTATCAGGCGCATATTCCAACTTATCCTTCTGGCCACTGGCTCTTTGGCTTTGCTTCAAAAAAATATCATCCGATTATCGATGCCAATTGGAAAGAATGGAAAAAGCTGGGCTTGAAGACGCGTTATTATAATCCTAAAGTTCACGCTGGCGCATTTGCGCTGCCAAATTATGTGGAGGCGATTATTAATGAAGTTGAATAAGCATGTGGAAACGATTTTGGGCTGTGATAAAAAGTATGATGAGGCAGATATAGTTGTCTTTGGCGCTCCTTTTGATTCGACGACTTCATTTCGTCCGGGCGCACGTTTTGCACCGGGAAAAATGCGGACGGAATCACCTTATGCGATGGAATCGTATAGCCCCTATCTGGACCTTGACTTAGAAGATGATGCGTCGGTTTTCGATGGTGGTGACCTGAAAGTATCATTTGGCGATACGCAAAAGACTTTGGGCATTATCAAGGATTATACAAAAAACATTCTAGACGATGGCAAAGTGCCCTTGATGCTCGGTGGAGAACATCTTGTCACGTTGGGCGCCGTACAGGCGATGGCCGAAAAATATCCCGACCTTAACATTGTCCATTTTGACGCCCATGCTGATTTGCGCAATGAATTTTTTGGCACGAAATATTCTCATGCAACCGTTTTGCGCCGCTGTCATGACCTTGTCGGCGACGGCAGAATATTCCAGTTCGGTATCAGAAGCGGCGACAAGGAAGAAATGAATTGGGCACGCGACCATGTCACGATGTATAAGTTCGATTTTGATGCTTTAGAAGAAACCCTTATCGGACTTGAAGGCAAGCCCATCTACTTTACGGTCGATTTAGATGTGCTTGACCCGTCTATTTTTCCGGGTACAGGTACGCCAGAAGCTGGCGGCGTTGATTTTAATGATTTGCGCCTTGCCATGCAGGTCGTTTCTTATCTGAATGTGGTTGGAGCAGATATGGTTGAGCTGAGCCCGTCCTGCGACTTGGGCGGCATTTCGACCTCAGTAGCCTTGAAGCTCTTGCGTGAATTTTTGCTCTCTTTGTCTAGGGCGCGCAGAGAACGCTGCTAGAAAAATAGACAAAAAATGCCGGACGGGCGTCCGGCATTTTTTAGCATGTACTACTGTGCATTTTATCTAGTTTCTTGGGGTGAACTACTCCCGCCTATAGAGGCGTGAGCTTCCTGCTTCTACGAGAACAGCAC
>JAHHSR010000030.1 GCA_020025075.1 Pectinatus sp.
TTATAGCCATCTCTATATACACCTTTCGGTATATACTGACTGTATATAGTTGCGGCTTACTCACGACTAAAGTCACGAGTATACGGCGCAATTTCAATCAAAAGTTAAGCATACTTCAGCAGCATTGAGGGCACGCCTTTGCGAGCTGCCGGTAAAGATTACATCCTCTGTCTTATCTGCACGCAAGCTGCGCACATTCTGCTCCCCTAAAACCCAGCGTATGGCATCGGTGATATTGCTCTTTCCCGTGCCATTGGGACCGACAATAGCTGTAATGCCTTTATCAAATTCTATTTCCGTGCGGTCGGCAAATGATTTAAATCCATAAGCCTCAAGTCGTTTTAAAAGCAAATATCATCACCATATCTTCTCAACTTTTCGTTGCTATTTTTACCGTACCGAGCATGTTGGGCTTGAGCCCTGCTAAATCAGCAGAGGGCAGCGTAATTTTCAGCTGCATGAGATTTGATTTTTCCACAGGAGCAATCTGTGCTACCGTACCACCTACTGTACGGCCGTCGAAAGTACAAGCAGCATAAGCCCCCTGCTTTATTTTGCCGGCTGCGGCAGAAGTAATTTTAGCATCAATCCAGAGGTCGCTAGAAGTTGCTATTTCAAAGAGGTCATCGCCCGCTTTCAGGGAAAGGCCATTTTTTATATTATTAAAATATATCGTTCCTGCAACGGGGGCATAAATTTTTGTCACGCCATCATTTTTTTGCGCCTCTTCAAGCGCCGTTTGTGCCTGCTTTACGCGCGCTGCGGCAATGGACAAATCATTGGCCGTAACACCACTCGAAACAGAAGGCGCAGCAGCGGGCACGCGCACGACTTCCTCGGTAGTCGTATTCAATGCTGCTCGTGCTGATGACGCAGCAGCGACAGATTGGTCATACTCCTTGCGGCTTACTGCGCCTTCCTTATAAAGCTCTTCCATCTTTTGCTGCCGAGCTAAGGCTGCCTGGTAGGCAGCCTGTGCCTGCGGTGAAGGGGCTGTCGCACGCTGCACCGTATGAACTTCGGGAGATGCAGCAGGCTGATTCAAGGCTTTTAATTGGTCATATTGACTTTGGGCCTGTTCTACGGCTTTTTGCAGCTGTTCTAAATCCTTTTTTGTTACCTGTGGATTAACCTCGGCAATTTCTTCGCCTGCTTTGACGCTTTGGCCATTTTTGACAAGAATTTTTGTCAATTTGCCATTCGTCATCGTTTTAACATGGACAAAACTGCCTGCTACCTTGGCATCATAAAGAATCGTATATGAATTATAGCGCCAATAGAGCCAGACGGCGCCATTGACGAGCAGCGCCAAGATAAGCGCTGCCGGTAAAAAATATTTGACGATGGGAATGACCTTACGGCTTATATCTGTTTCCACATCTATCGCTCCATTCAAAAAATCTTAAAAGAAACAGGACTTGCCGATAAATTCTCGCAAAAGAGAGTTGTTCGGTATGTCGTCTTCAAAATAAATATCATCGAAATAGCTGAGAAATTCCATTAGTTGACGAGCCTGCGTATATTCTGGAATATTACTGCTAATTTTCTTTAAAAGGGGATAGGCATATTTTTTCAAGACGGCCAGCTCGTAAATCATGGCTGAATTGAACATGGCGTCGGCATTTTCCTGATAAGGAAAGATATTTTTTTCTTCCCCCGCCCTGACTTTTGGCCACTGCTGAATTGTGTGAAGCGCTGAATAGCCGCGGAATTGGTAATCACGTACAATACGGCGGATAAGTCGCGCTCCCGTGGTTGGAATATAATTATGCGGGTCGATGCCAAGCTGTGTCAGGGCACTCACATAAATCTTGAAAATTCTTTCTTTAGGGAGAGCACTCGTCAGGCGCGGATTAAGCCCATGAATGCCTTCAACAATAATGGGCTGGCTTTCCTCTAGGCTTATCTCTTTTTCTTCCCATTCACGTTCGCCTGTAAAGAAATTATATATTGGCAAGCGAACAGGCTTGCCATCTAAAAGGTCTTGTATCTGCTTGGTCAAAAGGTCTTTATCTATTGCCTCAAAGGCTTCAAAATCATATTCGCCTTTTTCGTTAAGGGGAGTGTATTGACGGCTGACAAAATAATTGTCCGTCGAAATGGAAATCGGCCTTGCCCCATTAACCAAAAGCTGTATGCGCAAGCGCTGAGCAAAAGTGGTCTTGCCCGAAGAAGATGGTCCGGCAATGAACACGACGCGCAATGTGGGCATATTCTTCACTATCTGGTCGGCAATCTGAGCGATTTTCTTTTCGTGCAGCGCCTCTGAGATGCGAATTAGCTCGCCTACCTTTTCATTAGCTATATAATCATTTAGATTATCAACATAGTCGCAGTGTAAAATACCTGCCCATCTTTCCGCTTCCTTAAATAATGCGGCGAGCTTTTCTTGACGTATGGCCGGCGGCAAAATCATGCCCTTATGCGGCGTGCGAACAATGACCCCTTCATCGTATTCATCAATGGCAAAAGTTCCAAGGTCTTTGGTATTAGGCAGCATCGGGCCATAAAGATAATCGCTATAGCCAGCGCAAAAATAAATGCTGACATTATTTTTATCCGAAGATTGAAACAAATTTGATTTTGAGGTCTGTCCATTGCGGCGAAAAATCTCGATAGCCTCTTCGCGTGAAAATACGCGTCGTTCAATTGGCAGGCATGAATCGACGAGACAGCGCATTTGCTTTTCAAGCAAATTTTTATCAAAAACAGCCTTGTCACCATTTTTTGATAGAATGCGACAATACATGCCGTTATTTAAAGCATGCTCTGCTACGGCGCGCAGGTTTGGATAAAGCTTATTTAAGGCGGTCATAAAGAGGAAAATGACACTGCGACGATAAATGCCGGGGCCTTGCGAATCATTCATGTCCACCAGCTGCAAAGAACGGTAACTGGCGTTTTTTATCTGCAAATCACAAAGGGCATTGTCAGCCTTGACAGCCACAATTGGCACATCATGATCTTTCGCTTCTTTTTTTAAGAGTGCTGCAATTGATTCGTTAAAAATTTGTCCCATTTTTACACCCCTTAATAATAAAATAAAAGCCTAAATCAGTTTTTACCTTTTTAGACTTTTATATTTTATCATATTTTATTGTCCGTGGCGAGAATACTCCGCCTATAAAAGCGATAAGCGATGAACGCACTCCCCTTTATAGGCGGAAGCTCCTGCTTCTATGGAAAAGCAGTACAGCTTCAAAAGGCCATAGCGCTTATAATCTTTCCGCAGGCTCCTATACGACCACGATATTTCTTACCTCCACCTAAAAGGCAGAGTAACTTCTGTAAGTTAGGTTAAAATACTATCTGCAAAAAGCTATAAATTATCGAAGCGACAAGCGCCGTCGCTGGTATAGTCAAGACCCAAGCCACAGCCATCTGCTTGGCAACGCCCCAGCGTACAGCTGTAACGCGTTTGGCAGCGCCAACCCCCATGATGGAGCCTGAAACGACATGTGTCGTACTGACAGGTAAGGACATCAGTGTAGCGGAAAAGATGATAAGTGACGAGTTAAGGTCTGCGGCAAAGCCAGAAATAGGCTCCAGCTTAAAGATTTTACTACCGACTGTTTTAATGATTTTCCAGCCGCCAAAAGCTGTACCGCACCCCATAGCCGTAGCCGCCATAATCTTGACGTAAATAGGCACGTCAAAAACAGCAATATAACCGCCGCTCAAAAGAGCAAGCGTTATAATACCCATTGATTTTTGGGCATCATTTGAACCATGCGAAAAGGCCATCATGGCGGCAGAAACGATTTGCATCTTCTTAAACTTATGGTTTATTGAGGATGGATTAAGACGGCCAAAAACGAAAAATAAAACCGTCATGATAATGCAGCCGGTTACGGCACCAATAATCGGCGATAAAACGAGAGATAGAACGATTTTGCCAATACCAAAAAAATTAAGTCCCACAGCCCCTTTTGAGATGAGGACGGAGCCAATGATGCCGCCTACCAAAGCATGTGATGAACTGCTTGGCAAGGCTAGCCACCATGTAAAAAGATTCCATAAAATTGAACTAAAAAGCGCTGCAATCAAAATCCGCTCATCTACATGGGCGGCTGATTTGACAATGTCACTGCCTATCGTATGAGCAACGCCCGTGCTATACATGGCACCACAAAAATTCAAAAATGCCGCCATGACAATTGCTGTACGCGGCCCCATCGCACGCGTGGAGACAGAAGTTGCAATAGCATTAGCAGTATCATGAAAACCATTGATGAAATCAAACATCAACGCCAAAATAATGATTAGAATTATCAATATTTGCAGCTCATGCATACTTCATTACCACGCCCCTGATAATATCTGCTACTGTTTCACAGTGGTCAAGCGTATCTTCAAGATATTCTAAAATATCCTTCCACTTGATGATTTCTACGGGGTCATGTTCCGAAGAAAAAAGCCTTGCTACTTCTTCGCGGTAAAGTTTATCGCCCCTGCTTTCAATCTTGCAGACATTAGCCGTATGCTCGAGAATCTTCTTCTCGCGGTGTTGCAGCTTGTGCAAAAGAGAAAATGCTTCTTTAATTTCAACAGTCGCCTCAATAAGCAGCTCAGACATCTTAAGTGCTGTTGGGCGAATTTCTTTAATTCGATACATAATGGTGCGCTGAAGCGTACCTTGCAGAAAATCAACACCATCATCGAGTCCGTTGGCAATCGCATAGATGTCTTCACGGTCTATCGGCGTAATGAAGGTGTGATTGAGCTTGTCGATAATTTTATCATTAATATCATCGGCAGCATGCTCCAAGTCGGTGATGACGCGCATTTTTTCATCTGCATCGCTGTAATCACGCATGACTTCATTAATAATCAGCGCGCCTTTGTGAAAATAGTCGGCGCTTTGAATGAATAAATCATAGAACTCCGTTTTTTTCTTTACGAGAAACATTTTTTCCTCCCGAAATATATAAATAATATTAGTAAAATATTATTGAACCGGTTATTATAGGCACGGCAGGAAAAACTCTCTGCCTGCGCCAGAATCCTGTTATTCGACTGGGAAAAATTCATCATGAATGGCGTTGACCGCCTTTTTAAACAGGTCTTGCTTGACGAGGCAAGAAATACTAATTTCAGAGGTACTGATAACGTCCATACCAATTTGAGTGCCAGAAAGCGCACCGAACATGCGCGCAGCGATGCCAGGATTACCGAGCATGCCGACGCCAACTACGGAAACTTTCGCTACGTCACGGTCAACAACAACTTCTCTTGCGCCAACTCTTTCAGCCAGCTTCTTGACAATTTCAGAAGCAAGCGGGAAATCGCTTTCTGCTACGGTGAACACAAGGTCAGCCACATTCTTTTCGATATTGTGGATGCTCTTGACAATCATATCGACATCAATATTTTCTTCCGCAAGCGAAGCAAAGACCATGTGCTCCATATCGGTATCATTAGCGATGCCCAAAATTGCTATTTTGACAACTTTTTCGTCATGGCTGACGCCCCTTATTACAAAACCCTTCTCTTCCATCGTATATTCCTCTCTAATAATCGTTCCTGTATCCATTGTGAATGTGGAGCGAACATGAATCGGAATTCCCAAGAGCTTGCCCATCTCCACGGAGCGCGGCTGCATCACGCATGAACCTAAGCGAGCCATCTCAAGCATTTCATGATAAGTTATCTCCTGCATTTTACGCGCGTTCTTGCTAATGCGCGGGTCGGCGGTATAAACGCCATCGACATCAGTAAAGATTTCACAAAAATCGGCCTTTAAAGCGCCAGCGATAGCAACGGCTGAAGTATCGGAACCACCACGTCCCAAAGTAACGGGGTCACCTAATTCATCACAGCCTTGAAAACCGGCGATTATGACAACCTTGCCACTATCCAATTCCTTAATCACGCGCTTAGGCGTGATATCCAAAATCTTGCCTTTCGTATGAACTGCATCTGTCCTGATGCCGGCCAAAGGGCCGGTGAGGGAAATGGCTTCTTGTCCTAAGGTCTTAAAAGCCATGGCCATAAGGGAGATGGATACCTGTTCGCCAGTTGTCAAAAGCATATCCATTTCACGCTTGTACTTATACGGGTCAGCGTTAATCTGCGAGGCGAGATTGATGAGTTCATCGGTTGTATCCCCCATTGCAGAAACTACGACGACAATTTTATCGTCAGGCTGCTTTTCCGATAAAATACGCTTGGCGATGTTGATGATTTTTTCCGCGCTGCTCACGGAACTGCCACCAAATTTCTTTACGATTAATGCCATTTTCTTAGCAATTCCTCCTGTAATTAACCAGTCTTGGCTTTGTGAGAACATATCATTCAGCTCTTGCCATACTTTCACAAAGCGTGAAAAGTCTTGCAACAGCCGCATTGCCATGGCAATGTGCGGTCAAGCCGCAAAATCTCTCTAAAACGATATAGCAGGTTTTTCCCTACCAAAAGAAAAGCAACGGTACGTCATATCCCAATATGTATTCCGATAACGTGAAAAAGCATTTTTCGCCATATCGGTCAGAAGGTCATAGCGAGCACCCGAAATATAATCAGACATGCTAGTTCCAATTATACAACATTTTTTTATTCCATGTATAGCTATTAAATAAAAAAAGATTGTTAAGTTATCTCAAAAATAAGAAAAATTTTTCTATTAAATACATTGATAAATATCACAAATGGTATTATAGGCAGATTGCTGCATATTTCATAAAGGCGAAGAAAATACTTTCTTTTTTAGACATATAACATTATTGTGGCAACTGCATCTTATCTTATAAAATCGTATAGCATAGAATAAATAAAAGCATGCAGGACCATCATCTGCATGCTTTTTCTGACTATTATCTCAGAGCTTTTTTTCGTATATAGCGACGCTGATAATAGTCCAATGTGCGATATTGAAGAACATCAAAAAAGTGTTTCTTAAAAGAAGTATTTGATAAAAAAGGCATCATTTCATCTCGCATAGATAACAAAAACCCCGTTTTTTCGACAAACATTTGGCCATTTTTAAGATGTTCTACAGGCATTTTTTTAATTAGATTTAAATGTTTACTATCAGCTATATCAGGCAATTCTGTATAACTTTTTACTAATGATAGGTCTTTCCAATTGATGCCATGTGAAAAAAATTTCTTCCATACTGCAATTGCTTGTTTTTCCGTTATACTCAAGCGGATATTGCCACTATTATAAAACGTATATAGCACGGGCATCTTATAAATGCGAGTCATATTGGTATTTTCTATCTCAAAAATAAAATCCCGCACTATTGAC
Organism: Pectinatus sp.; assembly: GCA_020025075.1. Taxonomy (GTDB): domain Bacteria; phylum Bacillota; class Negativicutes; order Selenomonadales; family Selenomonadaceae; genus JAHHSR01. Next base: position 7,249 of record JAHHSR010000030.1, read on the forward strand.
GAAAATATCTCCTGTTCTTCTCTATTCAGCAATCCTTGCTGCGCAAGATATGACAGATAATGCGAAAATGGATTTTCACGATGATTTTTTAGGCAAAGTTCATAAATGTCACTTTCCATATATGTAAACAACTCGACACGTGAAGGAACATGTTCAACTAGTTTTTTGATACGCCAAAATTCTTCTTTAATTTTTTCATGTAGTTTGAGTTTTTGTTTGGATATGCGTTCAAATAAATCAATGAGATGTATGTCAAAATCGACCTCACAACCATCAGGATATTCTAATTCTCCAACAGGAGTGTGTCCATGCCCCAAAACACTGTTTTGGCGTGTAAGATAACCTATAACGAGCCCTGCCTTTTCATAATTGCCTATAAAATCAAGCACATTTAAAAAATTTTTCTTATAAGAGCGGCGCAAGCCCCTTCCCAATTGCTGCAAAAAAACAGTTGGTGATTGTGTTGGACGCAAAAACATTACCATATCAAGCCCTGGTATATCGACGCCTTCGTTAAAAATATCGACAGCAAAGATTACCTTTATTTCACCTTCATTGAGCTTTTTAAGCGCCTCATCACGTCCTAATGTATATTCAGAAACTTTATTGCTGCAAACAGCAACAGAAGAAATTCCACTTTGCGAAAAAAGAGCGGCCATCTTGCAGGCATGTTCTTGAGTTGCGCAAAAGCCAAGCGCACGCTGTGAATGATATTTCTTATAATGCTTGATAATAAGACTGGAACGTTTTTTATTATTAAGATATTTACCATCTAATTGCTTGCCTGTATATTGGCCATTAACAAGGCGCAAATCTCCATAATCTGTCTCATCATAAATGCCATAATAATGAAATGGCGTTAAAAGTCATTTATTAATTGCCTCATATAAAGATATTTCGTAAGGAACGTTATAATCATATATTTCATAGATATTTTGGCCATCTAAACGTTCTGGGGTTGCTGTCAATCCAAGCAAAAAACGTGGTTTAAAATAACTAAGGATATTTTTATAGCTAGTATTTACAGCGTGGTGGAATTCATCAATTACGATATAATCAAAGTAATCCGACGGATAATAATCTTTACTTAAATACTTTTCTTGTCCTAAAGTGGCAACAGAAGCAAAAAGAAGATTTTTTTTCAAATCTTTACGCTGACCAGCAAAAAAACCATAATTTTCATCGTGGCGAACATTATAAAAGCTCTTAGCTGCCTGACGCAAAATCTCTTCCCGATGAGCAACAAACAAAACATGTGCATATTCTTTTGAATCAAAAGCTGCCAGATACGTCTTTCCAATACCAGTTGCTGCTTTTATCAAAGCACGCTTAGCCCCTTCGGCGCGATTTTGTCGCAAAGCATAAAGTGCCTCAATCTGAGCGCCGCGCGGCTGAAAAAGCGAAGTAATTTTCTTTTCATTTTGTATATCAGTATTTTCTAAAAGTTGTAATGGCGCTGGTCTATGCCAGTTTTTAGCGTATTTTTCTAATTCATAATCATCAATGACTATGGAATGATTCTCATATAAATCTAAAAATGTCATTAAAAATTCACGATAACTTTGTTGGTCTCGCTTTTCTTGCAAACAATAATTCCATTCAATACCAGAAGTAAGAGCACTTTTAGAAACATTTGATAAGGTGCGCACTGGCAAGACTGGAGTGTTGAAGCGGGCATGGTGTGTTATCTGATAGGCTTGATGAGCATGCCGAATGCCGCCTGGCTCTATATAAAAATTGCCCCAGCACCTCGGAAATCGCCCGGCTCATCAGCGGTATCGTGCCAGTGCACAAGGAAAAATACATCAATGATATACACGGCAGCAAGCCATAGGCTTTCGTCTATAAAGATGGCAGGGCATTGCAAAATATCGCCGCTAATTTTGTCAAAAAGATGCTGTAAAACGGATTAAGCGGAAGACATTGCCATCTTGAGCCTGCACCGTGCCGAAAGCAGCCTGCTTTATGAGATAAAAAAAGAGCTTGCACTAAAAGAATAATCCGCCGGCAGGCAATCTGCAGCATATTCTCGTAAAAATAATAAGTTGCTGAATACAAAAAGCTGAGCTTAAAAGCTCAGCTTTTTTTACAAATTGAACCAAATCAGAAGATGATATTGTAAAATAAAAGCAGCTTAAATATTATGAATCTGGTTGAGCAGGAAAAAATTGCCCCCCCTAGCCACTATTGACAAATGAACAAAAAGTGCTAAAATAAAAATGTGAATAGAAAAAGCCTGTATGAAAAAAATACCTTAGCGAAAATAGCCTTTTCAGCCCAGCAGTGGCGCGCTTTGCCAGCTCCGCAGTTACAACTCATACCCCGCAAGGGGACGGAAACGTAGCATACATACCATGCTTGCGAATAGAAGGCAGTTACAACTCATACCCCGCAAGGGGACGGAAACTTGGCTCATCTGCACAACATTAAATTGTCACAGAGTTACAACTCATACCCCGCAAGGGGACGGAAACCCGTGTCAGCATAATTACGAGCAGTATCAAATTCGTTACAACTCATACCCCGCAAGGGGACGGAAACAACAAGCCCTCGTCAAACGGCTGGCCGTCCGTAAGTTACAACTCATACCCCGCAAGGGGACGGAAACATCATCACCAAAGGAATAAATCACAACATATTCGTTACAACTCATACCCCGCAAGGGGACGGAAACATGAATCTTGGGGAAACAGTTTAGCATCAATGCGCGTTACAACTCATACCCCGCAAGGGGACGAAAAAAGTACCGCCTAAATACAGGCGGTACTTTTTTGCTGCCAAGAAGCTTAGAAAGTTTATTTTGTGCGGACAACTTCAAAACTGCCCCAAAGACATATTTTCAGTGTCATATTGTAGAAACAAGCACCGGCAATAGAATTATGGAAGAGAGTATAGCAAGGAGCCATACCAGTAAAATAAGTATCAGCTAATATCATCACGAAAAATATAATCTGCCTATACCTAATACAAAATAAGATATATGCCGTTAATGCCTGTAACAATTAATATAATGGGCAAGACTTAATTTATGAGCCTGTAGCTAATTGGAAATAACAGACTTGGGGCAAAAGGGCTTTTGGATAAGAGGCCATTGTGATATTATATCAGTCTGATGGAAACTATGAGGGGGGATTAAATGTCATTATCGCCAAAAAAGAGGAAAAAATATGTCGAGATACTCGCCTCTTGTGCCAGCGGGGTCTCTATATGCATGTACGTCTCATACATTCCGCAAATTCAGCTCAATTATCCTGAGAATTATCGCATGCCTGACAATGTTTTGAGCTTAAAAGAGCAGCTTGCTTGAACATTCATGCGTTTTTTGTATAATAAAAGTATTTGAAATTTTTGGAAGGAGCATGTATGGAATATAGGAAAAAAGGGGCACTTTGGATTTTAACCGCATTAGCGGTCTTATTCTTTAGTTCATCTGCACTGGCTTCTTACAATCCTGTGCAGAGCATCTTAGATAAGATGCAGGGGAAATGGTATAATGCGAATGGCAGCGTTGTTTTGGATTTTGAAGGAAATACCGTAAATGGATGTCCTGTTGTTGGCATTTATAATCTTGCGGGCGGCAGTTCTGATTTCAGTTGCCTGCTTCGCATCGTTGAATCAGATGGATATCGTGACTTGCCGCTCATTTGCGAAAATCTGCGAGATGGCAGCTATCATTCCCACATTATTTTAAATGGCGACAATTTTAATTCCAATAAAGGAACCTTGCTTACGAGAACTCCGACGGTGCAGTATTTTGAATCAGTTGGCGGTATATATATTGATATGCCGGAAAAGGAGGTCTTGGCTAAATACGGCAAGCCGAGCTCTATCAGGCATTCCTATGAATGGAATAATCTGAAAGTATGGGAATATAAAAAACTAGGTTTGGATTTGGTGATGCGCCATCAGTGCGTCTGGATAATTAAAATCTATAAGAATGGCAATCGCCGTTTTGACAGAACGGGATTCAACTGCACAAATGACCTCTATGGATTTTGCTCGGAATATGGCTTTGGTCGTGTTCCGGCAGCGGGAGGAGAGTGCGGTTACGCTGTGGCACCAGGCGAATATATGTGGTTTACTGATTATCCCAACAGCATTATGCTGACAGATTTTTATTGTTGATTTAGCAGATTAAAAGCTTAAAAAGGTTCGTGCAATATATCTTTATAAAAAACCTCCCTATTATAATTGTTGCGGTTTGTCGACTGCAAAATTATAATAAGGAGGTTTTGTCGCAATATGGGGAACTATTGACCCGCAAAAGACCTATATATCAGGTGCGGTTATGGTTTGCAATAAAGCCTTGCATCCCCTCAATACATCATCATATGTTGCCTCGAAGTCGCGCGTATACCACGGGTCGGCCACTGGGCGGTCTTCGTGGGTAAAGTCCAAGAGCAGGTGTACCTTGCCGAGCGGGTCGCCATCAGTTAAGCGCAGCAGGTCGTATCTGTTTTCATCGTCCATGCCGATGAGGCAGTTGTATTTTTCGTAATCGGAAAGCGTAACCTGTACGGCATGGCGCGGCGTAAAGGGAATACCCTTTTCGCGCAGCTTGTCCTTGGTGGCATAATAGGTGTCAGCACCGATTTCATCGCGGCGGCAAGCGGCAGAGGCGACGAATATTTCATCAGAAAGCCCCGCTTTTTTTATTAAATCCTTCATGACAAACTCTGCCATGGTCGAGCGGCAGATATTGCCATGGCAGAGGAAAAGTATTTTAATCACTATTTCCAAACTCCTTTTCGTGTGTAAATTATGCCGTGAAATGATGCTTTACGGCTGTTTTTTCCATTTGGGTTATTTGTATTTAAGCTTCCATAATCCGGCATAATATTGAACAGATACTCTCTGTAAAAGCTGGTGATTAAATTTATTCCATCTCGAAACCCTACGCAAGGGTTAAGTGTATAGATGCACTTTCTTTAGATGATGTGAAAAGCATCAGCACTTCAATAGTCAAGGCAAAATATATAAAAAATGCGCTACAACAGTTTTGGTAGAAACACTTGATTTTTCTCAATTAGCTATTATAACAGATGAAGCTACATTGGCACAATTGATTCAACTTCTAGGCATTGGAATGTGGACGGCCAAAATGTATTTAATTTTGTCTTAGACCGGCAAAACATCCTGCCTTTTGAAGATGTTGTTTTCTTGCAAAGTTACAAGTGGTTCTACAAGACAATTGACATATCAAAAGAATGAATAGAAAAGAAATGAAAAAAATGGAAGCCCTATTACTCTATTGCAGTCAGATTTTTATACCAGCATTGGATATGATTCTCACAAAAGAAAAATTCATTTATACAAAAAGGAATGATAAATCATGGGAATGAAAGACGAGGCTTCAAAAAAATTACAAGAAGCCTATGTAACAGCAAGCTATAACCCAAACACACTGTGCAACCATAAAGATTTCATTGACTATGTCATTGATAATACGCATCTAACCTATAAATATGTATTATTTACCGCCCTGCTCGCAAAAGCAACGGATGAAGCCATCAACCCACTCTGCCTTCAAAAAAAATCTACTTTACCTGGTGCTTATGATGCAAGAACCATCTGCCATAAAGTAATCGTTCCATTTGAAATGGAAACCTTAAAAAAGGCACTCGGTGGCTCTAATGAACCTTTCTTAAATAAACCTGCACGTTTTCCTGAATTAAGTAAGACCAATGCCGTTCGCCGTGGAAATGATCAACAGATTTTGAATAAATTATGTGATTGCTTACCAACCATCAAAGCGTCACAAGATGCATACCAATGCTTGGTATATTTACTGTGTAAATTAATAAAAATACGTGATGTACAGAAGGATGCATTGAATTTTTGTGTTAGAGAAACATCCAATGCCCCTTCAATATTATGGACATATATTGATCAATATAGCCAGTTGCAGAAACTTTTTTCCCAGCAAGATGCAGTATTTTCACTTGTTTTACTGCTAAACTACTCTTTCCGCCAATTTTCGCTTCCGGAAAAATCGACTCAGGAATAATTGAGATGTAAAACTCAATATCCTCTATATAATTTTCACAGGTATGAATCTGAACACTTTCCAAATGATAATGCTGCTTTCTATACCTCTTATTGCAATTTTGTCTAGTTGGCGTAGTCGTAAGGCAACGAAAATGCTCATGCACATATTCACATAAGGCGTTTTCAATAAACAGCAGCTCATTGGTGCCGATGGTGGCATTGGGAAACTTGAAAGCAAATACCGTATGCCATGTCGCGTCGATATCGCCAGAATGGGTGTTCATAATTCTTTTCTTGATTGTATCAAGTCCCGTCTGGCCAACATAAACGCTATTTGTATCAGATAAAAGCAAGTAGATGCCCGGCCCGTCCAACTCGTTTTCATAATCTTGTATTTTTTCTTTTTCAACCCTGATGGCTGCTATCTTAGAAGAATCACTGCTCATTGTGACAGTACCTCGATAGGTACCATCAGACAGATATATTTTTACGCCGCGCATATTCACTGCTCCTTGTTTAATTTTTCCGTTATAAGCCATTTTTATTATACTAAAATGATAAAGCAAGATATAGATGCATTTTAGCATAGTACATTCAAAGCGAAAAAAGGCACTATAAAGTGCCTTTTCCCATCGGCGCAATTATTTTTACATTAGGTTAGACAAAGACCGCATAATGAGGTCGATATCTTGATTTTCCAGTTCCTGTATGATATGCAAGTATGTCTTCTGCGTTGTCGTCATACTGGCGTGGCCAAGCCGCCTGGCAACACTCGCTATCGAAACGCCGGCAAAAAGTAATATTGAGGCGTGTGTATGACGAAGGCCGTGCACTGAGATGACCGGAATTTTTAGTCTTTGACAATAGCGTTCCAATATATCGTTGATTGTCGAATTATAAATTTTGGCATTTTCTTTCACAAAAATTGGCCTGTCGGGCGGTAAATCTTTTACCAAGGCGGCAAACTGCATTACAACCTGCCAATCAATCTGAATCTTGCGTACAGAAGACTTATTTTTTGTTGGAGCGAAACCGCCTCCGCTCTTATAGTTCCACGTCTTGCTGACAGAAATAATCTGATGGGCAAAATCAAAATCGCGCGGCGTGATAGCCAAGGCCTCCGAAAAGCGCATGCCCGTCTTAGCGACGAGCAGAATAAACCAGTCCCAACTGGCATTTTCTCCTAATTTCAGGCTCTTTAAAAGCGTATGCATCTCAAACTGGTTGAGATATTTTATCTTCTTTTGTGCTGGTGTCTTGCCCTTGATAATCACCTTGCGCGTCGGGTCTCGCGCAATAAGCCCTTCATCGACGGCATCTAAGATTGCCCCCTTGAGCTGGTGATGAAAATCCATCGTTGTCTGGCGTTCGTGCGTTTTGGCATATTCATTGATAATCTGCTGATAAGAAATACGCGTAACATCACAAAGGCGTAAATCGGGGGCGAGGCGCTCTAGCCAAGCTAGGCTCATATGATACTTGGCTAACGTAACATCTTTGATAGCACCTTCTTTATAAACAAATATCCAGTTGCGATAGTAATCTTTCAGATAATCTGTGTGTTTACTGTCGTTTAGCATAATCTTCTCCTTGTCACGCCGATGGGAAGATAAAATATGCTATTTCTTATCGCTTTCTTTCATACTTTTAATATCCATGCCGCCCGAAAGGATAAATTTTCGCAGCAGCTCGCTGACATTTCGCTTGAGAAAAAATTTAGTGACACTTTTTTTCATCGCCTCAAAATATTGCATTGCCTTTTGCATATCCACCGTATTTAAAAGCTCATTAAATCTGCCAAACTCATTTAAGTTTTCTTCCGTTGTATTATCGTTAATGAGGTCAAGCAGCTTTTCGCGATTGCAACCAAGTATCGTGCAGATTTCGTCTATCTGGCTATTTTTTTCCTTCGTTTCATACTCTACAATGTATTCCCGAAACTTCTTTTCCTCTTGTAGCTTAGCGTCGCCCGTCTGGACATCATGCAGAAAGAGATTGGCATATTTTTGTTCCTCTTGAGAAAGAAAGGCAAAGGATTTGTGCAGTTCTTCAAGCGTCATGGCCAGTTCCGCAGCAGGAACAGCGGGATTATCGAGCTGCTTTTTCCATTTTTCAAAGCGCGAATTCATGTAATCATCGTCTATTATACCTGTGCTCTGCTCCGTCAGATACGGGTCGATGTCAAAAGAGACTTCCGAATCTGGGCCCGGCCCTTCACTCGAAGTGCGCAGTTCCTTATAGCGCTGTAAAAGGATAATATATTCCTTCTCATCGACAAAGAGAGAGACCGATTTTTCATCCTTACCATTCTCATCTTCAAAACTATAAGCCTTTTTCTCCCATCGAAAGCCCTGTATCAGCGCTGCTTGTAAAAATGTCGAAAATGACCGGAAAAGACGTGCAAATTTAGCTTTAGCCGCCGTGTCAGTGGGCAAACAATCCATTGCTTCAATTGCTTCAATTTTTGCCGCCTTGAAAAGCTTCACCATGTCAGCAAATGTCTCATTCATATGCTGAACGTTTTCAGCCAAATGGTCAGCAAAGAGTCCCTGCGGCCGGTCGCCTGAATAAAGTTGCACGGCATTTTCGATATTTTGCTTCATCTTGTGCGGTTGGCGATAGTAGCGAATGGAGCCAAAGGGCTTTTCGTTGATATTAAAAAGACGATTCGTGCGAGAAAAAGCTTGAATGAGGTTTTGATAATTGAGCACTTTATCAAGATACAGCGTATTAACCCATTTGGAGTCAAAGCCTGTGAGCATCTGGTTGACGACAATGAGCAGGTCAAGCTGCTTTTTCCTATTAAGGTGGACATAGGGCGATTTGTGCGCCAGGCGGGCGGCGACATCCTTTTTGAATTTGGCGTAACAACTCATATCAAAATTTTGCTCGAAAGTATCATTATAATACTCAAGCATCTCTTTGAGACCATCTTCTTTTTCTAGCGACTTTTCACCGCCCTTGTTGTCAATATTGGCATCAAAAAGCCCCACAACCTTTAAAGCAGGATAATTTTGGCGGAATTTACGAAAATACCTGACGGCTTCGGGTATGCTGCTCGTGGCGAAAATGGCATGAAACTTGCTATTCCTGCTCAAAGTAGGCCAATTTTCACAAATATCACTAACGACTGCATCCTCATACTTATCATTTAGCCAAGCATCCTTGGCAATGTAATCCTCAATCCCCTTGCAACTACCATCGGTGCAAGCCATGGGCACTTCAGCGGCGGATATGAAATGATAGTACTTCTTGCTTTTAGCCGGGTCGCTGACGGCCTCTTTAACACTTTTGGCATTTGCCTCATCGAGGGCGACACTTTGGCGCAAATCGCGGTCCTTGTAGACCATGACCATTGTCGGGTCAAAGCCGAGCACATTCTTATCCCTTATACCGTCGGCAATACTGTAGCGGTGCAGCTCATCGCCGAATATATCTGCCGTAGTATTTATCGCCTTCTTGTTTTCGCTAAAGACCGGCGTGCCCGTAAAGCCAAAGAACAATGCCTTGGGAAAAGTCTTTTTTATTGTCGCCAGCATATCGCCAAATGTCGAGCGATGACATTCGTCAATTATAAAGACGAGGCGCTTATTTTGAATGCTCTCAAGGTCCTTGGCGCGCATCTTGATGGCGGCGTCTTCCTTTATCTTGCTCATCTTTTGGATAGAGGATACAATCAAGGTATTTTGAGGGTCATTGCTCTTTAGCTTAGAAATGAGCATAATCGTATCTTCCGTGTCCTGCACGTCGCCGGCATCATCGGCAAAGGCGCGATACTCCTTGAGCGACTGTGTGCCGAGCTCGATGCGGTCCATCAAGAAGACGACCTTATCGGCATCTTTGGAGCTAGCAATCAGCTGAGCTGATTTAAATGAGGTCATCGTCTTACCGGAGCCCGTCGTATGCCAGATATAGCCGCCCATCTGACCACCGTCTTGCCAATCGTGCTTGGAGACGCGGTCGGAAATCCTGTTTGCAGCATAATACTGATAACTGCGCATAACCTTGAGTATACCGTCGGAGCTATCAGCCACTGTATAAAAGCCAATCATCGTATGTGCCATTGGTATTGATAGCAGTTTTTCTGCCACTTTCTTCCAGCTGTTAATCGGTTCATTATTAAAATCCGCCCAATGAAAATAAAAGTCGGGGTTAAATCTTCCTTCTGGTCCGGGATTAGCAAAGTATAATGCCTCTTCTGGATTCATGGCTACAAATATTTGTACAAGGGCAAAAATGCCTGTAAAGATATTCTCATGTGCATATTTTTCAATTTGATGTGCTGCTTCCATGACAGAAATGCCCGATTTTTTCAGCTCGATGTGAAAGACGGGCATGCCATTTATCAAGAGCATCACATCACCGCGACGGTTTGGCAAAATCTTATCGCGCCTTGCAAAACGCGGTTGCTCGACAATCTGATAGCGGCTTTGACCGGCGGCAATTTCCTGCCGGTCGTAAATCTTGAGGCTCACTTCTTTGCCATAGTGGAGCTTATCTTGAGGGTTTTTCCTAATTATGGATACAGTTTTGCCATTGATAAAGCTATTGATGGCCAGTGGTGTGCGCAAAGTAGTGATTTGCTCTAAAAGCTCATCCATTTCTTCTTTGTTTAAGGGACAATCATTGAGGCGGTCGATATCTCTGTTATTTTCATAGAGAATATCGGCCCAATTTTGTATCAAATCGTTTTCCGTCGGATTAGTGAGCACCTTTTTCTCCCAGCCATACCGTTGCAGCATGGCGATAAATGCCTTCTCGAACTCATCCTCTTTGTCAAAATGCTCCATAATATATCCCTCATTTCTTTATTTATTGACTTACGCTGCCATTTGGCGATAAAAAATGAAAAATTAGCTAATTTTGGTAAAATTTTTACTTATGCTGATGAAGGGTAATGAG
>JAHHSR010000031.1 GCA_020025075.1 Pectinatus sp.
GCAATCGGCTGTTAACCGATTGGTCGTAGGTTCGAGTCCTACTCGAGGAGCCATTTTTATTGCATGGGCCTCTAGCTCAGTTGGTTAGAGCCACCGGCTCATAACCGGTTGGTCGCAGGTTCGAGTCCTGCGGGGCCCACCATATTTTATGAAGATATGTCGAAGGTGATTTTTCATCGTCGGCTTTTTTATTTTTTATTTGAGAAAAAGAATATGAGATTTGCGCCGCTTGATTTTTATCGAGCGGTTTTCTTATGACATTAATTAATATTAACTCGCTTATATTAAATTTCTAATTTAAAATGCTGGGATATAATTTTTGAGAAATGATGGCTGCTTTTATTTTTTAGATAATGAGTAATTGTTATATAATATTAATTAATAAATATTATGTGTTGATATTTATTAAATTTATTGCTATAATGAACACATTGTCAATAATGTAAATTTAGAAGGTGTTATTATTAATTTCAAAGAAATGACCTTAGAAGATAAACCGATATTTGATAAATATTTTCGGGCACGCGATTATCAAAGTTCTCATTTTAACTTTACCAATCTTTTTATGTGGCGTAATTTTTATCGTCTCGGCTGGTGCGAAAAAGATGGCGTAATTTATCTTAAAGCGCACTGGGAAACGGATGAATTTGCTTTGCAGCCGCTATGCTCAGAAGAAAAGATGCCGGAGGCAATTGGCGTTTGGATAGAACATTTTAAGTCATTGGGCAAGCCTTTAATTTTTTACGGCATAGAGGAATGGGTGGCAGAAATATTGCGCAATTATTCGGCGGCCAAGTTTAATGTCGTTGAAGACCGCGATAATTTTGATTATGTTTATACAAGTGAAGATTTAATCGGGCTGCGCGGCAAAAAATACCATTCCAAAAAAAATCACCTCAATAATTTCCTTAAAAATTATCCAGAAGCGCAATATGTGTCCATTACGCCCGATAATATTACGGCTTGCAAGCTTAATGTGAATAGCTGGTATAAGGTAAGAAGCAAGGATTTGCCAGACGACCCCTTTATTCCGGCTGAGCGTGATGCAGTTATTGAGGCGCTTAATAATTTTGCTGCCTTGCAGCTAAAAGGCGGTGCTGTCGTTGTCGATAAGCGCATCATTGCTTTTTCTTTTGGCGAGCAGCTCAATTCTGATACGGCGGTTGTTCATGTAGAAAAAGCTGACCCAGAAATAAATGGCGCCTACACTTTCATTAACCGTGAATTTGTTGCGCATGAGTGGAGCAACTTGACCTTCATTAACCGTGAGGAAGATATGGGAATAGCCGGCTTGCGTCAGGCAAAAGAGTCGTATCGCCCTATAAAGATGATAAAAAAATACAACGCTGAAATGGAAATGGCTTAAACAAAAAGAGCGGCTTTTGCCGTTCTTTTTGTTTTTATTTGTTTTTAGGGGAAGAATAAAAAAGAATTTTAAAATTTTATTGGCATTTTTTATGCAGTACGCTATAATAGTTTATATGTTTGTATATACGGAGTTGTTATGCAAGAGGTTATTATCAGGCTCAAAGGAACGCAAATCGGCTCATCCGGAGAGAAGACAAATGTAGAGCATCAAGCACATGGGCAATATTATTGGAAAAACAATATTGCCTATATTTCTTATTATGAAGCTGATGGGCAGACGAAGACGCTCTTAAAGCTCGAAGAAGGAGCTTTGCATATTGTGCGCCGTGGTGCCATTTCACATGAGCAGCTTTTCGCAAAAGGAAGAAAAAGTGCTGGAGCATATCGTCTAAAAGGCGCTAGCTTTAAAATGGAAGTGTTAACTACCAAGCTCAAAATAGAGCACAGGGCTGCTTTAGCTGCGGGAAACGTTTTTTTGCGTTATAAATTATTCTTAAATGGTCAATGGCAAAGCGACAATGAACTTTTGATTGAGTTCATGTCGCCTTGAGTTTTATAATGGGGGTTGTAAATTGGAAATAAAAGATTTTCTCGTTGAAGCAATAAAAAAGGCATTGCAAAAAGGGATTACTGATGGAGTCTTTGCTGCCGGCCAGCTGCCAGAAATAATGCTTGAAGTACCGCCCAAAAAAGAATATGGTGATTTTTCCAGCAATGTGGCTATGCAATCAGCGCGCCTTTTCCACATGGCACCGCGCCGTATCGCTGAAATAATCATTGCCAATATAGAAGCCGACTGGCTTGATAGGTCGGAAATTGCAGGCCCAGGCTTTATTAATTTTTATTTGCAATCTGATATTATTTATAGAGAACTGAAAAAGGCGCTTGCTTTAAAGGAATCGTATGGCAATACTGTTTTAGAAAAGCCGCGCAAGATTCAGGTTGAATACGTAAGCGCTAACCCCACAGGCCCGCTTCATGTCGGGCATGGCCGCGGCGCAGCTTATGGCAGTGCGCTCGTTAATCTTTTGCGCGCAGCGGGTGAAAAGGTCGATAGTGAATATTATATAAACGATGCGGGCAATCAGATTAACAATCTTGCCGCTTCTGTCAATGCGCGTTATCTTGAGCTTTTGGGCGAAAAGGTAGAATTTCCAGAAAATGGCTATCATGGCCACGATATAATTGAAACAGCGCAGCGGATTATCGATAAGGACGGCGATAAATACTTAAAGCTTTCCTCTGATGAACGCCTTTCTGTTTTTAAAGAACTTGCCCTCAAGGAAAAACTTGCTGCCTTAAAAGAAGACCTCGATGCATTCAATGTGCATTTTGACCGCTGGTTTAGTGAACGCACCTTGCACCCGGAAGCTGTCCAGGCAGCCTGCCAAGAGCTTTTGGATAAAGGTACCGCCTATAAAAAAGACGGTGCAATCTGGCTTAAATCAACCGACTATGGCGATGACAAAGACCGCGTCATCATCCGCGACAACGGTGTGCCAACCTATCTTGCTGCCGATATCGCTTATCACAAAGATAAATTCGAACGCGGTTATGATAAAATGATTAACATCTGGGGCGCCGACCATCATGGCTACGTCTGTCGCGTCAAGGCATCAATGCAGGCCTTGGGCTATGACAGTGAAAAGCTCGATATATTGCTCTTGCAGATGGTAAGCCTTTATCGTAATGGCGAACTCTTCAAGATGTCCAAGCGCACCGGCCAAAGCGTTACCTTAGCCGAATTGATTGAAGAAGTCGGCTGCGATGCGGCACGCTATTTTTTCATCATGCGCTCGCTTGACAGCCAGCTGGATTTTGACCTTGATTTAGCCAAAAGTGAATCAAATGAAAACCCGGTATATTATATTCAATATGCTCATGCGCGCATTTGCAGTATTTTCCGTCAAGCTAAAGAAGCGGGCATAAGCTACGACCTTGACACGGTGGATTTGACGCTTTTAAAGGACCAGTCGGAAGTAGATTTAATTAAGCGCATTTTGTCTTATCCAGACGAAGTGAAGACGGCAGCGCGTGATTATGCGCCGCACAGAATAGCTAATCTGCTTTATTCTTTGGCTAGTGATTTTCATAGTTTTTATAATAAATGCCGCATCATTGGTGTCGATGCGCCTTTGGCGCAGGCTCGTTTGGCGTTATCTGCTGCGACGGACTATACCTTGCGCCATGCGCTAAAGATTTTGGGTGTCAGTGCCCCAGAAAAAATGTAAGAATATCAGGAAGGATTGAAATAATGGATTTTGCTAATAGCGCGGAAGTTGATATCGCTTATTATGTACTTAACAAGAAGGGCGAGGGGATGTTTTACAAGGACCTCGTCATGCAGGTTATAGATTTAAAAAATAAGCCGGTTCAATCTCTTTCGACGGCAATTGCTGAAATTTATACGCTTATCAATATGGATAGTCGCTTTCATCATGCAGGAGAAGGCATCTGGAAGCTGACGGAATGGATTCCTCAAGATGTCAAGGCTGCTTCGCAGAGTACCTCTTCTTCGACAGCGAGCAGCAAAAGTGCCCAGCGCCGCATGAGGCTTCTGGAGGATATACAGGAATCAGCGCATTGATAGACAATATCCGCTTCTTCGCAAGCGGATATTGTCTTGTAATAGCAAATATTTAATTTAGGTATGGAGGATAAAATGGCAAAGTATATTTTCGTAACAGGCGGGGTCGTATCTTCATTGGGTAAAGGCATAACAGCAGCATCGCTCGGCCGCCTTTTGAAGAGTCGCGGCATCAAGGTAACGATTCAGAAATTTGACCCGTACATCAATATTGACCCGGGCACGATGAGTCCTTATCAGCATGGTGAAGTATTTGTTACCGACGATGGCGCAGAAACAGACCTCGACCTCGGTCATTATGAACGCTTTATCGACATTAACTTGACACGCGCCTCAAATATTACGACAGGCAAGATTTATTGGTCGGTTTTAAATAAAGAACGCCGTGGCGATTATCTTGGCAACACGGTTCAGGTAATACCGCATATTACAAATGCCATTAAGCAGCGCGTTTATGATGTTGCCGCTTCTGATGGAGCTGACGTCGTGATTACGGAAATTGGCGGAACAGTTGGCGATATTGAAAGCCAGCCGTTTTTAGAAGCAATTCGTCAAGTCAAAAAAGAAGTCGGCAAAAATGATGTCCTCTATATCCATGTTACGCTTGTTCCTTATATTTCTGCTGCCGGAGAATTAAAGACAAAACCTACTCAGCACAGCGTCAAAGAATTGCGCAGCATTGGCATTCAGCCAGATATTCTCGTCTGCCGCACGGAAAAGACGATAAGCTCTGAATTGAAGAAAAAGCTTGCGCTCTTTTGCGATGTCGATGCCAGCGCTGTAATTGAAAATAAGACGGCTTCTACTATCTATGAAGTACCTTTAATTATGCAGCAAGAAGGCCTCGATAAGATTGTCCTTGAAAAGCTCAATATGGATTATAGCCCGGCCAACATGGATGAATGGGAACGCATGGTCTATAAGATTAAGAATCCGACGCAAAAAATAAAGGTGGCTGTCGTTGGCAAATACGTCGAATTGCCTGATGCCTATATTTCTGTCACAGAAGCCTTGCATCATGCAGGTATTGAAAATGGCACGGATGTAAAAATTCACTGGGTTAATGCCGAAGAAATCGAAAAACCAGATACGGATTTAGCAGAAGTCTTTGCTGGCTGCAAGGGAATTTTGGTACCAGGCGGCTTTGGTGACCGCGGTATTGAAGGCAAGATTGCTGCTATTCGCTATGCGCGCGAAAACAAGATTCCTTTCCTCGGCCTTTGCCTTGGCATGCAGTGCGCGACGATTGAATTTGCCCGCAATGTCTGCGGCATGGAAGATGCACATAGCACAGAATTTAGCAAGGATACCAAATATCCCGTTATCGACCTCATGCAATCTCAGGTCGACGTTGAAGATAAAGGCGGTACGATGCGCTTAGGCGCTTATCCTTGCAAGCTGGTTGAAGGCACGAAGGCGAGAGAAGTCTACGGCGAGGAAATCATTCAGGAACGCCATCGCCATCGCTATGAATTCAACAACGATTACCGTCAAAAGCTCATGGCCAAAGGCCTGGTCATTGCTGGTACGCTGCCCGACAATAGCCTGGTTGAAATCATTGAGTTAAAAGACCATCCGTGGTTTGTAGCCTCACAGTTCCATCCGGAATTGAAATCGCGTCCCAACAGACCGCATCCGCTCTTTAAAGGCTTTGTGCAGGCTGCATTAAAAATGAATTGATAAAAAGGAGGGATTTATCCCTCTTTTTTTATGCAAAAAAAGACCTTTACGTTGCCGTAAAGGTCTTTTTGCAGGATATGAAGGCAATATTATGCTTCTTTCAAGAAGGCAGCATAGCCTTTTTTCGTTTCATAGACGTCTATCTTGCTGGTAATTTCCCAAGGAGCATGCATATTGATGACACCTACACCGCTATCAATAACCTGCATGCCATAAAGGGCAAGAATATAGGCGATTGTGCCACCGCCACCGAGGTCAACGCGGCCGAGTTCGGAGAATTGAATGCCGACATTGTGTTTTTCCATCATGCGGCGAATTTCGCTGACATATTCTGCGTTGGCATCGTTGGAACCAGCTTTGCCATGATGGCCAGTATACTTATTGAAGGACATGCCTTTGCCGAAATAAGCGACGTTTTTCTTGTCGAAAGCAGAGGCATATTTCGGGTCGAAGGCAGCCGTAACGTCGGACGAGAGCATTTTCGAGTTAGCAAGGCAGCGCGAAAGCGTCAATTCATTATAGCCGCCGAGCAAATGAATGATTTCGAACAGGGCATTTTCAAAGAATTTTGATTGCATGCCCGTTGCGCCAACGCTGCCGATTTCTTCTTTATCGACAAGCAGGCAGCAAGCCGTTTTTTTCGGGTTTTTCATTTCGAGCATGGCAACGAGCGAGGTATAAGCGCAAACACGGTCATCCTGGCCATAAGCTAAAATCATGCTGCGGTCGAAGCCGAGTTCTCTTGCTTTGCCAGCCGGAACAATTTCGAGTTCAGCCGAAAGAAGGTCGTCTTCTTCGAATTTGTATTTGTTTTTGAGGATTTCAACGACATTGGCCTTGACGGCATCCTTTTCCGTATCCTTGAGAGGATAGGAGCCGACGAGAATATCAAGGTCTTCGCCAGGAATGGCTTCGGCGAGTTTCTTTTGGGACTGTTCTTGTGAGAGATGGATGAGAAGGTCGGTAATGCAAAATACGGGGTCATCTTCAGCTTCGCCGATATTGACATCAATTATTTCGCCATCTTTTTTGGCAACGATGCCGTGAATTGCTAGCGGCAGAGCTGTCCACTGATATTTTTTGACACCGCCATAGTAGTGGGTATCCATGAAGGCGAGCTTGCCATCTTCATAAAGAGGAACCTGTTTGACGTCAAGACGTGGGCTGTCGATATGGGCGCCAAGAATGGAGAGGCCATTTTCCAAGGATTCCGTGCCAATGTGGAACATGGCAATGGATTTTTTCATCCAAGAGCAATATACTTTGCTGCCCGGACGGAGCTTTTCCTTATTTTTGATGACTTCTTTTAAGTCTTTGTATCCGTCTGCTTCGGCCTGGCGGATGATTTCTTTGATGCATTCGCGTTCTGTTTTGCCGACATCGAGAAAATGGCGGTAATTATCCGTCAATTTCTGTAAGTCCTGTCTTTCAGCATCGGTGTACTTTTCCCAGATAGAGAGTTCTTTTTCTTTGTCCTTTTCTTTCTTTGTAGGCATGTCACAATTCCTCCATCTTTTTAAGATTGGCGATTATCGCTTAATTGCTTAAGCAAAATCTGCCTATATTATATACCTTCCATCTATTAATGACAACCAATTTGTTAAATTCTTAAAAGTCTTTCAAAGGGGGCATAATACCCCCTGTTATTAATTGACAGTAAGCAGAATCTTGTCGATGCGATTGCGGTCCATATCGGCAACCTCGAAGGAAAAATTTTCCCAGTCTTTTTTTTCTGATGTGTGGGGAATGTAGCCGAAGTATGACATCAAAAATCCACCCATGGTCTGGTAGTGGCCTTTTTTTTCACCGGGCAAAAACTCGATATCAAATCTTTCTTTGAAGTCATCAACGCTGCAAAGACCGTCTACATACCAAGAATTTTCATCGCGTTGAATGATGGGCAGATTTTCATCTTCGTCATCGATGGCAATATCGCCGATGATTTCATCGGTAATATCGCTTAGGGTGATAAGTCCGACAATGCCGCCGTATTCATCGACAACAATGGCTTCATGTACATCGTTGCTGCGAAACTTTTCCAATATATCAAAAGTTTTCATGGAGCGAGGAATGAACATCGGTTTATGGATAAATTTAACAAGCTCAATATTATCGTGGTCAATAAAGGCCCTTAAAAGTTCCCTGGCATAAATGATGCCGCTGAATTCGTCGAGACTGCCATTGCCGGCAAGAAAAATACTCTCATTTTCTTTTTTTATGAGTTCAAGATTTGTTTTTAAATCGTCCTCAAGGTCAATCCAGGCAAGCTGCGTGCGTGGCGTCATGAGTGCATAAGCGGTCTGGTCGCTCATGTGGAAGATGCGGTCGACCATATCCTGCTCTGTTTTTTCAAAGGTTCCCTCCTCAGTTCCTTTTTCGATGAGGTCTTTTACTTCTTCTTCCGTTACATTTTCGCTGCGATGCATATTAATGCCAATAACCATCAAGAAAAGATTCGTACAGTAAGAAAAAAAGCCAAAGAGGGGAACAATGACAGTATTTAGCTGCAATAAAAGTGTGCTGTATTTGACAAGATATTCCTCCGGTTTAATCTGGGCAATTTTTTTAGGCAGATAAACATTGAGGAGAAGGTCAAAGAGCAAGAAAAGGAGCGAGCAGGCGGTAAAGATAAAATAAGTGCTATAAGAAAAGGGTACGTCGTCTTTTTGCCATAAACAGTTGGCATACGGTATGATAAAAAAGCCGACTAAAATGCCCCAGCTGAGGCGGCAGCAAGCAGTAACGGCTGTTAAAGCTGTCGTGAGGCCATCGGAAAAATCGATTAGATTTTCCAGCCTGTCATAAGGAGGTGCAAAGTCGTCAGTAAGTTCTGCCAGATGACTTTTGTGATTTTCTAAAAGAGCCGTTTTTAAAAAGCGGCAAAAAGAGCTTATGGCCATTAAAATCAACAATATTACAACTGGCAGGCAAATCTCGGGTATATCCAAATGTAATTCACGTCCTTTAATATTTTGTATAATATACTCATTATACCATAAAGTGGTATTTCAATCAGGAAAATTGTTATATTCTCAAAGGAAAAGCGTATTTTTCTAGTTAGCAGGCTTTTTATGTGCTATAATTGATGAGCAGTTTAATATAGCATATGTTATATCAATACTACCTTTAATATAATTTATATTAATAACTTTTGGCAACAATGGTTTACGCAGCCCATCTAGGGTATATTTTGTGGAATTGGAGCAAAAATATGGACTTGGAAATTTACAAAAAATTCATTGCAGTCGTCGAGTCTGGCTCATTGACGGAAGCTGCGCATCGGTTGCATTTGGCACAGCCCGCGTTGAGTATTCAAATTAAGAATTTGCAGGAAAAGTACAATGCTCAGCTCATCAAAACCAAGCCCGGCATCAGGCATTTAGAGATAACAGAAGCTGGGCGCATTTTTTATGAAAAAGCCAAATATATTTGCAGCTTAGAAGAAAATCTCTCGCGTGAAATGCTCAGCCTCAATAATGGTCGATGTGGCATTTTGCGCATCAGCGCCTCACCGTCGCTTTGTGTTGGCATTATGCAAAAGTATTTATTGCCATTTATCGCGGAGCACCCTAATACAAATTTTGAGCTGCAAGAAGTTTCCTCACATGCGCAGGCGGAGCATTTATTGCACGGCATAAGTGAGATTGCCGTTTCCAATGCACCGGTTTCTCCTATGCAGTCATTTACCATTTTAAATCTTTCGCGCAATTTTTTGGGTGCCGTGTATTCAAAATCTGATAGGAGAATTCGCTTTACACAAGATGAAGTGCAGCTGGAGCAGTTGCAAAAAATTCCCATTTGCATTATGCGCGATTGCCTTGATGATTTTTTGAAGGCGTGTCAGCAGATGCTCGTCATTCCGCGCATTACAGGAATATGCACATCGCGCTTATCGTGCCTTTGCTGGGCGCGTGCGCAAAAAGGTATAGGTATTTTACCGATGAATGCATATGATGATTTCGGCGATGATATAAAATATGTTAAAATTAGTGGGGAGCAGTTTTTGATGGAAAAAATTTGGTTCATCATGAAGAACCAAAAATTATCAAAGATTGCTGAAAGTTTTATTAAATTTTGCCGAAAGAGCAACTAAGATAGCCTGATTTTAGGACGGGCAAAGATAAATGGGCAGAAAATATATGCAAAAATTATAAATGAAAGTTCTTTAGTAGTCAGGAACAAAAAGGGGAAGAAAAGTTGGGACATCTTGAACTGATTTTTGGGTCAATGTATTCGGGAAAGACAGAGGAGCTTTTACGGCGTTTGCGCCGTGCGGCTATTGCAGGGCAAAAATGTCAGGTTTTTAAGCCGAGCATTGATACGCGCTATGATAAATATGAGGTTTGCACGCATGACTTAGTCAAGGAAAAGGCACAAGTAGTTTCAAGTGCGCAAGAATTATTAGATGGAGTACTCGAGGAAACGAAAATAGTCGGCATTGATGAGGTGCAATTTTTTGACCATTCGATTGTCGAGGTGATAAGAAAACTCATGCAAAAAAATAAGGTCATTATAGCAACGGGCCTAGATATGTACTCTTCCGGCAAACCTTTTGGTAGTGTTGTGCCGGAGCTGGCTTGTATCGCCAAATATGTCGATAAGCTGCATGCTGTCTGTGTCAAGTGCGGTGAGACGGCATATATAAGCTATAAGATAAACGATACGATTACTTCGTCAATAGATATTGGCTCGACGGATAAATATGTGGCACTTTGCGAAAAATGTTTTGCGCAGATTCAGCGCGAGGATGCGGCAATAAACTAGAAAGGATAGCTGGCATGAAGCTGGCCTGGGATAAACGGTGAAAAACGCATTTGAAAAGTTCTTTGAGACGGTGAAAAAGGCAGTGAGCTGGCTTAGAGAAAAAAAATGGCGCTCCATTGGGGCGGCGCTTGTCCTCTTTTTCATTATCTGTCTGTTTTTTTTCTTCGGCCAGCGGCCAGGCAATAAGGTCATTGTTGATATTTCGCCGGGCATGAGCACGGATAGCGTGGCAATGGCCTTGCAGAAAAATGGCGTAATCAGTTCAGAATTGTATTTTCGCGCTTTGGCACGCTTTGAAGGGCTTGATGAAAAAATTCGGGCAGGCCGCTATATTTTTTATGAGGGAATGACCGCAAATGAAGCCATCAAGATTTTAGAGAATGGTCCGCAGCTCGGGCAAGTACGCGTGACAATACCGGAAGGCTATACTGTGCGTCAGATAGCAGATATTTTAGCAGCAAAAGGCGTCGTTTCCAAAGCGGATTTTTTGGAAGCGGCCAAGACATATGCGCCCTATGATTATATGAAAACTGATAATAAAGATGTCAAATATAGTGTAGAGGGGTTCTTATTCCCGGATACCTATGAATTTATGACGAATTCTTCTCCTCAGGCCGTTATGAAAGTCATGGTAGAGCAGTTTAACCGAGAACTGACTCCGGCTTTGCGTGAGCGAGCCAAAGAGGAGCATCTTTCGATAAGAGAACTCGTGATTTTGGCGTCCTTGGTTGAAGCGGAGGCAAAATACGAGTCCGACCGTCCAATCATTGCACAGGTATTTTTCAACCGTTTGCGGATAAATATGCCTTTGCAGTCAGATACGACAATACAGTACATCCTGCCGAAGCGAAAAGAAAATCTCTCGATAAATGATACGAAAATAGCTTCGCCTTATAATACCTATATCCATTATGGCCTGCCACCAGGAGCGGTAGATAATCCGGGCCTGGCATCAATAAAGGCCGTCCTTTATCCTGAGGCCAACGACTATCTTTATTTTGTTGCAGACAGTGAAGGCCATAACCATTATAGCAGGACATATAGTGAACATTTAGAGGTTTTAAAACAAATACAGTGATAATTGCAGAAGAAAAAAGAAAAATCATCGAAGAAATGCAGCAGCTGGCAGCAAGGGATAACGTGCCGATAATTCGGCCGGAGGCGGCGCAGCTTTTATGTAAAGCAGTCGAAAAAAGGCAGCCGCATTTCATTTTGGAAATTGGCACGGCGATTGGCTATTCGACATTGCTCTTGGCAATGGCTGCGCCTGCTGCAAAAATTGTAAGCTTTGAAATCGATGCTGCGCGGCAAAATCTGGCGCAGGAGTTTTTGAAGCGGGCGGGAGTTTTAAGCAGAGTGGAATTACATCTTTCTGATATAGAGGCATATGCAGATGATTTTAAATGCGATTTTGCCTTTATTGATGCAGCTAAAGGACAGTATCCACGCTATTTGCGGGCTATATTGCCCTATCTTTCTCCCACTGGCATCGTTGCGGCTGATAATGTTCTTTTTCGCGGCTACGTATTAGGCGAAGAAAAGGCGCCCCGCCGTTACCGCACAATTGTTAAAAGGTTGCGTGAGTATCTGGATATGGTCGGAGAAGAAGAAGGATTTTTGACGAAGATTTATGCAAAAGGTGATGGGCTTGCTATTTCTTGTCGGAAAAGCTGTGAAAAAGACCAATCTTCTTTAGTTTAGCCATTTAGCTGTATCTTTTATAAGAATTTCTGTTTAAGGAAGCTAGTTAAAGATAGCCATTTAAAAAATGGCTCCTGCGCAAAATTAAAATATTGTTCCGTGATGAAATATAGTATATCTGAAAGGGGGAGCGGGCATTTTTTATCGACCTAAAAGGTCAGCGCATTGTGCCCGCATTTAGATGAAAAAGACTGAGCTTTTGGCGCCGGCAGGCGATATGAGCAAATTAAAGACAGCACTTCTTTATGGTGCTGATGCGGTTTATTTAGGTGGTAAGCGCTTTGGGCTGCGCTCTTATAGCGGTAATTTTTCGCCGGAAGAAATGAAAGAGGCGATTGATTTTGCTCATTCCTCGGGAAAAAAGGTCTATGTGACGGTTAATATCTTCGCTCACAATGATGACCTTAGCGGGTTGCCGCAGTACTTAGAAGAGATTTCTGCCTTTAAAGCGGATGCCATCATTGTTTCAGACCCTGGCGTTTTCAGTATAGCGCGTGAGTGTGTGCCTGATTTGCCGCTTCATGTCAGTACACAGGCCAACACGGTAAATTGGCAGGCAGTTGAATTTTGGCGCAAGATAGGCGCTGAACGCGTTGTTTTGGCGCGGGAGCTTAGCGAGAAGGAAATTGCGACAATTAGGGAGAAATCACCAATTGAACTTGAGATGTTTATTCATGGCGCTATGTGCATGTCCTATTCAGGGCGCTGTGTGATGAGCAATTATATGACGGGGCGGGATTCAAATCGCGGCGCTTGCGCGCAGGCTTGTCGCTGGAAGTACTCTTTGGTCGAGGAAAAGCGCCCCCATGAATATTTTCCGATTGAAGAAGATGAAAATGGCGCATATATCTTTAATTCTAAGGACCTTTGCCTGTTGCCATATCTTGGGCACATCTTAGATATGGGCATTGATAGTTTGAAGATTGAAGGGCGTATGAAGAGCGTTTATTACGTGGCCGGCGTTGTTAAAACTTATCGTGAGGCAATAGACGCTTATTACGAAGATAAAGAAAAATTTGCTGCCAATCTGCCAAAATGGCAGGCTGATTTGGAGAAGGTTTCGCATCGTCCTTATACAGCGGGTTTTTTCAAGGGTTCTTTGACGGCATCTGACCACGTCTACGAAACGGCAAGCTATGCACAAGATGCTGAATTCGTCGGTGTGGTTCTTTCGTATGATGCCGAAGGTGGCTTTGCGCATGTCGAGCAGCGCAATAATTTAAAATGCGGCCAGACGATAGAGTTCTTTCAGCCAAGGCAGGTATCTTTTGAGCAAAAAATTGAGCAGATGTACGATGACGCAACCGGTGAAGCCATTTTGGTGGCGCCGCATCCGCAGCAGCGAATAAGAATAAAGGTGGATAAGCCGGTCGAAGAACATACGCTTTTGCGCCGGGCAAAGCATAAATAGTTATAGGAAATGGCCTTATACCCACGGGCGGGATATAAGACCCAGCTCAATTTGTGCAGCGATTAAATAAAAGGCTGGCAGTCTTTTGTAAATGAGAATGTGTGAAATTAATGATGTTTCATGTATAGGCAGTAATTAGGTTTTTGATGGCCTTGCGATATTGGCGTAGGGTATCAAAAAGTTGTTTGAAAATTTGTTACTCTGCCAGGAAAATTGTGATACAATATAGACAGTTACGAACGGTTCATCCAGTTCGAACGAGATAGGTGATGTAAATGAAACGTGTTTTAGTGCTCCATGGCCCCAATCTTAATTTGCTCGGGCAGCGCGAGCCAAAAATTTATGGCCGCGAAACGCTCTTTGATATTAATGCAATGTTAAAATCTCAAGCGGAAAAGGCAGGCATTCAGATAGATTTTTTGCAGAGTAATTATGAAGGTGAACTGGTAGAGGCCATTCAAAAAGCGCCAGGGCATTATGAATATATTATTCTCAATGCTGCTGCCTTGACGCATTATAGCATTGCTTTGCGCGATGCCATTGCAGCTGTTGGGGTGCCCGTTATTGAAGTGCACCTTTCGAATATTCATAAACGTGAAGAATTTCGCAATACTTCCGTAATTGCTGCTGTCACCGAAGGACAGATTCTCGGCTTTGGCAAATATAGCTATGCACTGGCACTAGATTACATCATCAAAAAATAGTGGAGGTCAGGCAAAATGAAAAATGACAGATTATCGCGCTTGCGCAAGCTGTTTACGGAAAAAGGAGCTTGCGCCATCTTGGTCACCAAGGAAGTAAATGTTCACTATTTCAGCGGCTTTCGCGGTGATAGCACAGCACTTTTGATTACGCCAGATAAGGAATATCTCATCACAGACTCTCGCTATACGGAACAGGCTGAACAGCAGACAAAATATCAAATTGTCGAACAAAAGCAGGGGCTTTGGAAGAAGATAGCCGAGCTTGTAGAAACGGAAAAAATCAAGCGTCTTGCTTTTGAAGGCAATGCCCTGATTTTTGATGACCATGCTGCCTTGCAGGAATTATTGCCGCATGTGAAAATCAATGTCCCACTTTCACTCGATGGCTTGCGCGCCATTAAGGAACCGGGCGAAATAGAACTCATAAAAAAGGCCATTGCAATAAGCGATATGGCTTTTGACCATATTTTAGGCTTTATTCGCCCTGGCATTTCGGAAATTGACGTCGCAGCGGAAATGGAAGACTTCATGCGCAAGCATGGCAGCGAAAGACCGGCCTTTACGACTATTGTTGCTTCGGGCGAAAGAGGAAGTTTGCCGCATGGCATTGCTTCAGAAAAGTTGATAAAAGCTGGCGAATTTGTTACAATGGATTTCGGCGCTGTTTATGCTGGCTACCATTCTGATATTACGCGTACCATATGCATGGGCAAGGCGACTGAAAAGCAGAAGGAACTATATGATATGGTTTTAAAAGCTCATCTTATGGGTATTGCCGATATCAAATGTGGCGAAAACGGCAAAGTCATTGATGCACCTTCTCGCAAATTTATTCTCGATTACATTGAAGCACACCATGAAGGAGCATATGGCCACGGCCTTGGTCATGGAGTCGGTCTTGAAATTCATGAATTGCCGCGCCTTTCTCCTTCGGCAGAAAAGATTATGGTCGAGGAAAATATGCTTGTCACGGTTGAACCGGGCGTCTATATCAAAGGATATGGCGGCCTGAGAATTGAAGATACGGTTCTCGTGACCAAAGATGGTGGCAAGCCTCTCACACAGGCAAGGAAGGATTTAATAGAACTCGATATTTAAATTCTCTGGGTGAGGCGTTCGCAAGGGTAAAGAGTTGGTATTTTTGCCGCTTGATATAAATTTATGAAAGTACATCTTCGTCAGTATGCTGGAAGATGTATGGATATTGATGGAGGTTTTCTTTTTATGATTTCGAGCAGTGATTTTCGTACAGGCCTTACTTTGGAAATTGATAACGGAGTATGGCAGATTGTTGATTTCCAACATGTAAAGCCGGGCAAAGGTGCAGCATTCGTCCGCACGAAAATTAAGAATGTGCAGACAGGCGCTGTTGTCGAACGCACGTTCAACCCCAATGAAAAGTTGCCGGCAGCTCATCTGGAAACAAAGCAGATGCAGTTCTTGTATGAAAGCGATGGCATGTATACTTTCATGGACAATGAAACCTATGAACAGATTGAACTGAGCAAGGCGCAGCTTGGCGATGCTCTGAATTTCCTCAAGGAAAATATGGATATCAATTTGCAGCTGTTCAAGGAAAAGATTATTGGCATTTCCCTGCCTAATTCCGTCGTCTTGGAAGTTACGGAATGTGAACCGAGTGTCAAGGGTGATACAGCTACGGGCGCTACAAAAATGGCTACGGTAGAAACAGGTTATGAAGTTCGTGTGCCTCTTTTTGTCAACCAGGGTGATAAATTACGCATTGATACGCGTACAGGTAATTATATCGAACGCGCTTAACGATTGGGCGGGTTGCGCTTACGGCGCGACCTGCCTTATTTTCATATAATATTTTTATAAAAAATTATCTCATTTTTGTTTTTATTCAGAAAAATAATTGAGGGGGAGATTGGCGATGGCAAAGTCATATCATTGGGATTTATCAAAAATTTTCGCATCTGATGAAGATGTAAAAAAGACGATTATTGCAGTCAAAGAGGGATTAAAAGAACTTGATAAACTCAAAAAAGCGCCAGAAAAGCATATTTACGAAATAATGGAACTGCGCACGAAGATTTGCCGCAATATGGATAGGCTTGCTAGTTATGCAGAAATGAAACGCGATGAAAATAGCAAGGTAGCCAAGAGTCAGAAATTGGCTAGTGAAATGGAAATATTGACCAATGAAGTGGGAGCAAGCTTTTCCTTCTTGCCGCCGTGCCTTTTGCAATTGACGCCGGAACAGTGGACAGAACTAAAGAAAGACCAGCGCTATGAATTTTACTCTTTGTTCTTTGAACGCGTCTTGCGTGAAAAGCAGCATCGGCTCAGCAAGGAGCAAGAATATATTATTTCCTCTTATCGTGATGTTGCTCGGGCAAGCCACAATGCTTTTTATATGCTCTCTTATGCTGATATGAAGTTTCCCAAACTGGAACAGACAGATGAAGAATTAAATCATTCAAGCTTTGTTAAAATGCTCTTTAGCAAAAATCGCGCTTTGCGCAAGGAAGCATTTGAAAAGTTCTATGCAACTTATCGCGGTGTCGAAAACACCATTGCTGCTACCTTGGCTGGCAATGTCAAGGGAGTAATTACCGAAGCTAAACTGAGAAATTTCCAATCAGCGCGCGAAATGGCTCTTTTTGATGACAATGTTGATTTAAAGGTTTATGATGCCCTTTTGGCTAGCGTTCATAAGGCTTTTCCTGCTATTTACGATTATTTTGCTCTTAAAAAGCAGCTTTTAGGGGTCGATGAATATCATATGTATGACGTTTATACTAACGTCTCTGATTACGATCGCAAGGTTACCTTTGAAGAAGCGCAGCAGATTGTCAAGGAAGCTTTAAAGCCGATGGGCGAAGAATACCTTTCCATTGTCCAGAAAGCCTTTGATGAAAATTGGATAGATGTTTATCCGGGTGAGGGCAAGCGCAATGGGGCTTATTCGGGCGGTTGCTATGATTCAGCTCCTTATATTCTCATGAATTTTAATGATAATCTCGAATCAGTATTTACTCTAATTCATGAAATGGGTCACTCAGTGCACAGTTATCTGTCTCGTGCTAATAATCAGTATTTGTACTCTGAATATACGATTTTTGTTGCTGAAGTTGCCTCGACGACAAATGAAATGCTCCTTATCCATTATCTGATGGAACATAGCAAGAGTGAAGAAGAAAAGGTTTACCTGCTCAATTACTACACAGAAATGTTTAAGTCCACCGTTATTCGCCAGACGATGTTTGCAGAATTTGAAAAGATAATTCATGAAAAGGCAGAAGCAGGCGAAGCACTTACAGCGCAGGATTTCAAAAAAATTTATCATGACCTTGTCAAACTTTATTTTGGAGAAAGCGTTGTTGCTGACGACGAAATTGCCTTGGAATGGGCGAGAATACCGCATTTTTATACCGATTTTTACGTCTATAAGTATGCGACGGGATTTTCAGCAGCAGCTGTACTCTCTAAACGCATTCTCTCCGGCAAGAAGGAAGCACTCGATGCTTATTTCAACTTCCTCAAAGATGGCAACAAGCACTTCCCACTTGACCAGCTCAAAAAGGCTGGTGCCGACATGGCCAACCCGCAGATTGTTGATTCAGGTCTTGAACAGTTCGGTGAAGCTGTCAAGCAGCTTAAGGAATTAGTCTGCAAAAAGTAATTGTCTTTTATATATTAAAAAAGGCTGCCTTTTGGCAGCCCTTTTTAATGCATAAAAAAATAAACAAATTTCAATCCACGCTCGCGCTATGAAGCGAACGAAATAAAACGATTATAGTATATATTTTGAACCTCCCCCACTTATAGAAGTGGGGGATTCTTGAGAAGTCTGATACACG
>JAHHSR010000032.1 GCA_020025075.1 Pectinatus sp.
TATAGCCATCTCTATATACACCTTTCGGTATATACTGACTGTATATAGTTGCGCCATACTCATGACTAAAGTCACGAGTATGCAGCGCAATTTCAATCAATGCTGTCGGGGTCAACTTTAGTCATGGGATTTTCGCTGAAAAATGGGTCAACGAGAATCACTTTCTCACCAACGGAAAGAGAAAAACAAGAATGTCCATAATAATTGTATTTTACCATCAAAAGCCCTCCATTCTCTTTTGCTGCACAAAAGAATCCCTCTATGCCTGCTTTCATGCGCCATTGCAAACAATTCAGACATTTTGGCGCAAGAATGCACACATTTCAAGTACATACAGTGTACCACATCACCTGCCCAACGGCAAATTTTTATATACCATAAAAAATACCACTAGTATCTTTGCTTTTTCATAAATAGCATCTATTTTTTCTAAAAAATGACAGATACGGCGATGCGGTGCTAAAATAAAAATATCCCAAATATACCCAAAAGGAGGTCTGCGCCCGAAGGCGCAAACTCATGAAAATTATCCTTCCCCAGCTGACAGCAATTTTGCCCCATTTAGAAGAACTGCCCGCAGCTCTTCTCGTAACAGGCGGCCGTGCACCTTCTATTGACTGGCTGCAAAAAGTCGCCCCTGAAAAAATGCTCTTTTGCGCCGACCATGGCCTTGACAGCTGCCTTGATGCCAATCTCGAGCCATCTTTTATTATCGGTGATGGCGACAGCATGAGCGAGAAGGCCAAAAAATACATGTGTACTGCCAAAGCGCAAAATTTGGCATTGCCACAGGAAAAAGACCTCACTGATACACAGGCAGCCCTCTCTTTTATTGAAAAAAAATGCGCTAAGGCGACGATTTTTGTCACCGGCGCTTTTGGTGGCCGCTTTGACCATCTTTTCAGTACGCTTTTCTCGCTCGCCTTCCAAAAAGCGCCTTTCGTCTGCGCGGCCGACGAAAAAGAGGTCTTGCTCTTTTTAAAGAGCGGCGAGAAGATGACTTTAAATTTTTCCCAAGCACCGCTTTCTCTTTCCCTCTTGCCTTTCAGCGCAAGATGCACGGGCGTATCACTGCAAAATGTCCGCTGGACGCTAAACAATGCCTGCCTTGAACAATCCTATCCCTATGCAGTGAGCAATAGAGCTTATTCTGGCGATATAAAAGTAAGTATTGATGAAGGAATTTTGGGGCTTTATGCATTTTTTGCACCTGAAAGCTCTATAACGCCATAGCCGACATGGCTATATTTACCACCAACATAATTTGTAAAAAACGGCTTAAAAAACAACTTGCTGCGGCTATTTTCCTTGACGACAACGCGATATTTTGCCACGCGGCAAGCCTCGGCAATAGCAATTTCATCAAGTTTATCAAATGACGCCAAAGCCCGCAATGGCTGCATCGAGGCGCTAGAGGATAACGGGTGATTAAACATGGGGTCAAAGTAGACAATATCATAGCTCTTGCTTGCCTGCCCCTTTAAATATTGACGATAATCCGCCCAAAAAGGCTGCACATTTTTTAAAGGCTTCTGCAAAAGCTCTGCTCCTAGATATGTCTTTAGCCCATCTGAAACAGCCAAAAAAGGCAAAAGCTGCTTTTCAAGGCCTATGACACGACAGCCGCTTACATATGCACTCACGAGCGCATCGGCAGCAAACCCCAACGTGCAGTCTAAGACTTTCATGCCGGCCTTTAATCCCATTGCCTCCACCATCTTGTCCTTGCCACCAGCAGCAAGATTTTTTATGCGCAGTTGCGCCATATTAGGATGAAAGAAAAATTCACCTTGTGCCCCATGAATACGGATGCCGCCTTTTTTAATGACCAGTACCTGCTCACAGCCATACTCTTGGCAAAGCTGCTCTATTGATTGTTTACCGCGCTCAAAAAAAGGCAATCCATACTTTTCAGAAATTGTCAATGCCTTTTGTCGACAGGCATCAGTTGCCTTTTTCCCCAGCGTAATTATGGCCTTTCCCAAATCATTTCATCCTTTTAAACATTTTGGCTAAATCATTATGACTAAACTTTATCGCCGTCGGCCGGCCATGCGGGCAAGTATAAGGAAGGCGCACGGCATCAAGCTGCTCTAAAATGAGGCGCATCTGCGCTATGGTCAATTTGTCGCCCGCTTTAATCGCCGCGCGACAAGCTGCTGTCGCCAGGCAGGCGTGGCGTATCTGCTGCGGTGTTGGACGTGTCATTTCCTGCAAGGAAAATATGAGGTCATGAAATGTCTTTTCTGCCTCTTCAGAGGGAATGTCAGCCGGCATCGCTGTCAAACGTACCTGATTTGGCCCCGCCATTTCAATATAAAAACCAAGTTCTCGTAAAATATCGTCATGACTTTCTAAAAGCTCGGCTTCTTCACCTTCAACATCAAAAATGACATGAATGAGGAGCGGCTGCGCTGCCACATCTTCCCTTGCGCGCCCCAATTTATCATATAAAATGCGCTCATGCGCTGCATGCTGGTCAATTATATACATACCATCACGCCCTTGGGCGATAATATAACAAAGGTCAATCTGTCCTAGCGGCATAAGGTCCTGGCCACGCAAGATGGAAAGTTCATCATTTTCATCTTCAATTTTAGCAAGCTGCTCACCTTTTAAGCGCTCTAAATTGGCAGTGGCATAAAGCTCTTCTTTTTTGGGCGGTGGTGCTGTCTCAATAAGCTGCGGCTGCTGCGCCTTTTTTTCAAGCGGCTTGTCACAAATTATCGCTTCCCCTTTTAAAGGTGGCAGCCAGCTGGGAAAATCCTGGTTTGACTTTTTATCAGGAAGAGGGGGCAGCGGTTTTTTTACAGGGAGATGACTTTCCAAAGGTTTTATGTTCTTTTTTTCCTCTTCCTGCTTTTCTTGCACTTGCTCTTTTTTTTCTGCTGGTGCCAGTGCTATCGCACAAGATGGTTCAAGGTATGAAGCGGGCGCTGCATAATTATTTTTTTTCGTCGCTGCATCCTTGCTGATACTTTCAAGTACAGCGTGGTAAACGGCCTTAAAAATGCGATTTTCATCAGCAAACTTTACTTCTGCTTTTTGCGGATGAACATTGATATCAACAAGCTGTGGCTCAACTGCAAGCGATATAATGATGAGCGGATAACCGGACTTGGGCAATAACGATTGATATGCATTATCAACCGCCTTGCTGATAAGGCGACTCGTGATAATTCTGCCATTGACAATAATTGTCTGCCAGCTGCGGCTCGACTTAATTATGGCTGGGCGCGTGATAAAGCCATGCACGCTGACCTCGGATTGCGAATAATCAATAGTGAGCAGCTCATCATGCACGCTTTTGCCATAAACGCTGTAAATAGTCTCAGAAAGCGAGCCGCTGCCGGGCGTATTTACAGCCAATTTATTATTATTGATGAAACGTACGGCAATTTCAGGGTGAGAAAATGCCATCTTGATGATATATTCATTTATTTTATTGCTTTCTGTTGTCGTCGTCTTTAAAAACTTCTTGCGTGCCGGCACATTAAAAAATAAATCTTCAACCTTGACACTTGTCCCGAGATTACAGCCAAATTCCTCTGCTTCTCCTGCTTTGCCGCCGGTTACCAAAAGGCGTGTGCCGAACTCCTTGCCCTTTTGGCGCGTAGTAATAGAAAAGCGTGAAACCGCAGCAATTGAAGGCAGGGCTTCGCCGCGAAAACCGAGCGTACCAATTTTCGTCAAATCTTCCACGCTTGAAAGCTTGCTCGTGGCATGGCGCAAAATAGCAAGCTTCACATCTTCTGGCGCCATGCCTTTGCCGTTATCACTCACGCGCATAAAACTCGTACCGCCCGCGGCAATTTCTACTTCAATTTTATCCGCTCCGGCATCAATCGCATTTTCTACAAGCTCTTTAATAACGGAACTCGGCCGCTCAACAACTTCTCCAGCGGCAATCTTATCAATCGTCCCATCATCTAAAACGTGAATCTCGCTCATAGCTCTCCTTCACCTTCTTTAGCCTTTTGCTGCAATTCGTAAAGCAAATTCAATGCTTCAAGTGGCGTCAAGGTCATCACATCGGTCAATAAAAGTCGCTTCTTTATCGACTCATCAAATAGCGACATTATAGCTTCTTCCTCAGTCGGCTGCGATGCCGCCTTTGGCGCTGGCGTATCCTTTTCAATAACATCTAAAATCTTTTCAGCACGCGCCGTCACACATTCGGGCAATCCTGCCAGCCTTGCAACATGAATGCCATATGACTTATCGGCACGACCCTTGATAATGCGACGCAAAAAAGTAACCTGCCTGCCCTTTTCCTTGACGGCAACGCAATAATTTTTGACATGCGCATCATCTTCTAAATCTGTCAATTCATGATAATGCGTAGCAAAAAGCGTCTTTGCCTTTACTTTATCGCGAATATATTCAATGACGGCACGGGCAATGCTCATGCCATCATAAGTACTCGTGCCGCGACCAATTTCATCTAAGATGATGAGGCTTTTTGCCGTTGCATATTTTAAGATATGCGCCACTTCGTTCATTTCCATCATGAAAGTACTTTGGCCGCTGATTAGGTCATCACTTGCCCCGATACGGGTGAAAATCCTGTCGACAGGAGAAATCGTCGCCTTGCGTGCAGGAATAAAACTGCCCGTTTGCGCCATGAGCGTCAAAAGGGCAATCTGGCGCATATACGTCGACTTACCGGCCATATTGGGTCCCGTAATGATGAGAATTTCATTTTTAGCATTATCAAGCTGCGCATCATTGGGGACAAACAATTCGTCTTTAAGCATGCGCTCAACAAGCGGATGGCGTCCTTCACTTATGGAGATGATTCCATCTGGAGAAAGCTGCGGGCGAATATAGTTATATTGGTCAGCACATTGCGCCAAAGCGCAAAGCGCATCAAGATTAGCAATTTGCGCTGCTGTATGCTGAATGGACGGGATATATTTTTGTACAGCGGCGCGCACCTGCATAAAGAGATTATACTCAATTTGGATAATTTTCTCTTGCGCGCCCAAAATTTTCGTCTCAAATTCCTTTAGCTCAGGCGTAATATAGCGTTCGGCATTAGCTAAGGTTTGCTTTCTGATGTAATGCTCAGGTACCTGCTCTAAACTCGTCTTTCTAACCTCAATATAGTATCCAAATACCTTATTATACGATATCTTTAGTGACTTTATGCCCGTTTCTTCACGCTCTCTTTGCTCAATTTGCTGCAAAAGCTGACGGCTGTCTTTTGCTAAATGGCGATATTCATCGAGTTCTTCGTCAAAGCCATCTTTAATAATATTGCCATCGCGCAACAAAAAGCCTGGATTTTCGGCAATAGCGTGCTCTAAAAGGTCGCAAAGCGATGCATATAGCTCAATTTTTGTCTCAATACTTGTCAAAAGCGGTGCATTCGCCTTTTGCAAAAGCGCTTTAATCAGCGGCAGGGCAAAAAGTGATGATTTTAACGCCAGCATATCGCGCGCACTGGTATTTCCGACTTCAACACGCGTCAAAAGGCGTTCAAAATCATAGATATTCTTGAGGCATTTTTTCAGCTCATCGCGCAAAGCAAAATCAGTGACGAGATTTTCAATCGCCTGCTGACGCCTTTCAATCGCCGTAAGGGACAGAAGCGGTGCCTCAAGCCACTTGCCAAGGCGACGGCTGCCCATAGCCGTATCCGTACAGTCGAGTACGGCAAAAAGCGTCCCTTTTTTACCGCCATCGCGCAAATTATGCGTAATTTCAAGATTGCGAAGCGTATAGCTATCAAGCTGCAAGCAATTTGCCGTATCCAGACAGGTAAGCCTGTTTAAGTGTGATAAGTCGCTTTTAACCGTCTCATGCAAATAAGCCAAAAGCCCTTCTATCGCTCTTTGCATTTCCTTTTGCTCCGGCAACAAGGCAGCAAAATGACCTTGCGCTAGTGATATTTCTTCTGGCAGCTTTGTCAATGTGTTTTTCAAGCAGTGCGGCAAGCGCAAGCGAAAAAACTCTAAAAGAGCCTCTTTTTTAGATGAAGAAGCGGCAAAATAGAGCAGACATTCGCGCGGCTGCAGACGATAAAGCTCATCGCAAAGCGCCGCTAAAAAATCTGCCCCGGTATAAAAACCACAGAAAAATTCGCCCGTTGATACATCAGCACCCACAAGATTTAAGCCATTTTTTATTTCGGCTAAGAGAACGATATAATTATTTTGCGTCCCCGGCAAAGATGACTCACTTAAAACCGTACCCGGCGTGAGGATTTTGGTTATTTCGCGCTTGGTAAGCCCCTTGGCCTTAGGGTCACCAATTTGCTCGCAGATAGCTACTTTATATCCCTTATCAATAAGCCGATTGACATAATTTTCATAAGCATGATGCGGCACACCACACATGGGCATATTTGAGCGTGCCGTCAAAGTCAATTCTAATTCGCGCGCCGCTAAAATGGCATCATCTTCAAACATCTCATAAAAATCGCCGAGACGAAAGAACATAATCGCATCGGGCACAGTTTCTTTCATATCGTAATACTGCTTCATCATCGGCGTCAATTCTGCTTTAGTCGTCTTTTTTACCTCACTCATAGAGAGCCTCACCTTTTAATACCCATGTCTGAGGTTGCTCAATTTTCACGCGCAAAAGGTCGCCTGCCTTTTCCGTACCGCGTTTTGGCCAAAGGACAATTTTATTCGTCGCCGTGCGTCCAGTATAAACATTTTCATCAGTACGGCTCGGTCCCTCGACAATTACTTCTAAGATTTTGCCACGCAAATCTTCATTTATTTGCAGGCTAATTTCATTTTGCATATCCATCAGTTTTTGCAGGCGTTGTTTTTTTACTTCCTGCGGCACCTGATTTTCCATTTTCGCAGCTGGCGTACCAGAACGCTTGGAATAAAGAAACGTATAAGCCGCATCATAGCGTATTTCGCGCATAAAGTCCTCTAACATCTGGAAATCATCTTCCGTCTCTCCCGGAAAACCAACTATTATATCCGTCGTCAGCGAACAGCCGGGAATTTCGCTTCTTATTTTTTCGATTAAATGACGATAAGAAGCCGTCGTATAGCCTCTATTCATGGCCTTTAAAATTCTGTCGCTGCCATGCTGTACTGGCAAATGAAAATGTGTACATATATGCTTGCTATACTTGATTACCTTGATAACTTCATCGCTTAAATCGCGTGGATGTGAAGTCATGTAGCGAATTCTTTCCAATCCCTTTATCTCATCTAGGCGTGCGAGCAGCTCTGCAAAACTGCTCTTGGAAATATCCTTGCCATATGAATTGACGTTTTGCCCCAAAAGCGTAATTTCCTTAACACCTTGTTTGGCATATTGCTGTGCTTCTTGCAAAATTGCTTCCAGCGGACGGCTATGCTCCCTGCCGCGCACATAAGGTACGATGCAATAAGTACAAAAATTATTGCAGCCATACATTATGGGCAGCCAGACAGACCAGCTGCTGCTCTTAGGCGGCATCACTTCTTCCATGGGGCCACCGTCTGCAGGTGCCAAATCGACAAGATGCTTTCTTTTTGCTTTTAATTTATTTATCAGCCCGCAAAGGTCGTGTATTTTATTAGTACCCAGGACAAAATCAAGATGCGGCATCTTCTTCAATAGCGCTTCGCCGTCCTTTTGCGCCATACAGCCCGTAACGCCTAGGATTACAGCTGGATTTTGCTGCTTAATATGCTTTAATTCGCCTATCTTGCCAAAAATTTTATTTTCAGCGCTTTCACGCACGCAGCAAGTATTGATTAAAATTACCTGGGCCTCTTTGAAATCTTCTATTTTACGATAGCCAATGCTTTCCAGCTGCGCACCCATGCGCTCGGAATCGCTCTCATTCATCTGGCAACCATATGTTATTATTTTATATGTGTTCGATATCATATAAATTCTCCCGTCTTAGTAAGATTATTCCCCATTATAGCACGGTTTCTCATTTATCTTGCCTCTTAGACAATAATTTTTGTTGAAAATAATGCTTAAAAAATGTATTATAAAAAGCGCGTACCGAAAATCTTAACCCCCTGCAGCAAAAGCCACAGGAGGTCAAGGATGGGGGAATTAAAATGAGTTTTTTATCAGCTTTTCTTTTCAGCCTCTCGGCAAATCTCGACAACTTCATCATAGGCGCTTCATATGAATTATCTCAGCGCCGCATAACGCTTTGGGAAAACTTTCTCATTGCTATTATTGGTACAATAGGCACCTATCTGTCGATGCTGCTGGGAA
Organism: Pectinatus sp.; assembly: GCA_020025075.1. GTDB lineage: Bacteria > Bacillota > Negativicutes > Selenomonadales > Selenomonadaceae > JAHHSR01. The sequence continues at coordinate 8,194 of JAHHSR010000032.1, forward strand.
AATTCATTGCCAATTTTCTTCCTAGCAGCACGGCCAACTTGCTTGGCGCTTTCATCATCATTGCCATGGGGCTTTACTTTATTATCGACGGCTTACGCCATCACGATGAGCCCCCTCAGCCTCCCAAGACAATAAGCCTAAAAAACACCTTGGTTCTCGGCTTTTGCCTTACCCTGAACAACTTCGGTGTCGGTGTTGCCTCAAGTATTACGGGGCTGCATATTGACCTCGTCTGCACGATGAATTTTATTTTCAGCATGGTGCTGCTATACCTCGGCAAGGTGGCAAGCGACCATGTCATCGGCAAGTTTATCAGCCTTTATAGCGACATCATCGCCGGTTTCCTCCTTGTCATCTTAGGAGCTTTGGAAACATTTTGACTGCGCCCGCGAGTAAATCCGTGGGCTTTTAGAAAGGACGAAAACGCCTTTATTTTTCAAACCTTGTCCGTCATTTATAATTAAGCGTTAAGCATCTTAATATTATTTGAAGCGGCCTATATTGCGGTATTCATCGCAAATAGTCCGCTTTTTTTTTGCTCGTAGATAGAAAAAAACACTTAAAAGACTGCAAATCAAAATGCAGAGGAAAGCAAAGCCGGAACCTAAAGCCAAAAGTTCATCGGAAGAAAAATTTCGTCCAGCAAAGACAAATCCTGCTTCTTCCTCATGCAAAAAGGAAAGGTAAAGTGCCGCCGTCAAGCTATCTATAAAAGCAAAACTAAGGCAATCAGCCCATGCCGGCCAATCACGCAGCAAAAATACCTGCATAAGCCATAAGACAAGTGCTATAAAAGCCGTTTTACCAAAAAGCTGTGCTAAAAGAGAAAAAAAATGCGTTTTTAAATATGTCCCCTGTTCTTCTTTAGCATCCTTTTTAAGCGGCAGGTTATTTTTTTCTACCTTAACCGTATTATGCACCTTAATACCATTTGAGGCGCCTTGCGAATTTTCTCCTTCATCACTAGAATTTTTCGGAGAATTAACCGGCTTGTCATTTAGGCCAGCTGGCGGCACGTTGTTGGTGTTTATTTTTGCATCTGGCTTTTTATAAGCAGGGTCTTCCTTATACTCAACTTTCATATTACCACGTGCATGATTTTCAATATCCTGTGAAATATCACTTACCGCTTGGCGCACTTCTTTCACCTGTGGCACTTGCGGAGCCTTGGGCTGCGGTATTTGGGGCATCTGCGGCATAGATACGCTCGGCGCGCTCACTGTTGGCACCTCAATATCATAGGCAGCCGCTGGTGCAGCAAGAAAAATAACTACCCCTAAAGCATATATCAGCTCAAGAAAGCCGCATTTTAAAATCTTCATAACCAAATTTTTTGACAATTTCTATCGTCTCATCATTTTTTATCGCCGCAATCGCTGGCAGCGGCATGCCGTTAAACGTATTATTCTTGACCATTGAATAAATAGCCATATCTCCAAAAATGAGCTTATCCCCCACTTTTAAGGGCTGGTCAAAAGAATATGTGCCTATGACATCTCCGGCAAGGCAAGTCGGGCCACCCAAAATATAGGTGTATTTTTTTTCATCCGGCTCTCCGCTGCCGAGCAAGGGCGGCCTGTAAGGCATTTCGATGACATCGGGCATATGGCAAGCCGCCGAAGCATCTAAAATAGCTATTTTTCGACCATTTTCAACGATATCAATAACTATTGCCACCAAAAATCCCGTATTCAAGGCCACGGCTTCGCCGGGCTCGATATATACCTCAATATTATATCTATCCTTTAAGCCAATAATGAGATTTTCAAGTTTTGCAAAATCATAGCCCTGCCGCGTAATATGATGGCCGCCACCTAAATTCAGCCATTTAATTTGCCTTAAATAGGGCGCAAATTTTTCTTCTACCGCTTTTAAAGTAGCAGAAAGCGCATCAGCATCTTGTTCACAGAGTGTATGAAAATGCAAACCGCTAATACCACAAAGGTCTTGACCTATAAAATCCTTAGCTCGAATGCCAAGCCGCGAGCCAACTGCACAGGGGTCATAAATGCTGTGCTCTTGTGTTGAACATTCAGGATTGATGCGCAAACCGCACTGGCATTTGGCCGCCAAGGCACGCTCTTTGAACTTGTGCCACTGATTAAAAGAATTAAAAACTACATGCTGGCAAATTGCCGCAATCTGGTCAAAATCCTTTTCTTGATAAGCAGGCGAAAAAATATGATTTTCACCCTTTTTCATATATTCATGCGCTAAACGGGCTTCATAAAGACCGCTTGCCGTCATGCCCGAAAGGTAGCTATCAATAAGCGGATAAAAATAAAACATAGAAAATGCTTTTTGAGCGAGCAAAACCTTGCAGCCCGTATCTTGCTGCAATTTAGCTAGAAGGCGTAAGTTCTTTTCAAGCAGTTCTTCAAAAACAAAATAACATGGCGACGGTAATTTAGCCGCAATCTGCGCCACTTTTTCCTTTTCCAGATTAATCATTCCTTAAAAAAAATGCTGGCCGATAGGGCCTATCGACCAGCAAAGATTATTATTCAACTAAAGCCGGCTGGAAACTTTCCTGCCAAGGCAATCCCCATTTATTGAGTGCTTCCATAAACGGGTCGGGGTCAAATTCTTCCACATTATAAACGCCGGGCTTCTGCCACGTGCCATTCATGACGAGCATCGCGCCAATCATTGCCGGCACGCCCGTCGTGTACGAAACAGCCTGCGAGCCGACTTCACGATAGCATTCCTGATGGTCGCAAATATTATAAAGATAATAATGCTTGACTTTGCCATCTTTCTTGCCCGTAAAGATACAGCCGATATTGGTCTTGCCTACCGTACGCGGACCAAGGCTAGCCGGGTCTGGCAAAACAGCCTTTAAAAATTGCAACGGCACAATTTTTTTGCCTTCAAATTCAATCGGCTCGATAGAGGTCATTCCCACATCTTCCAGACATCTTAAATGTGTCAAATAACTTTCGCCAAAAGTCATGAAAAAGCGGATGCGCTTGATTCCTTTAATATTCTGACCAAGCGACTCAAGTTCTTCATGGTGTAATAAATACATATCGCGCTTGCCGACACCTTCAAAGTCATAAACGCGCTTTATTTCCATTGGCTTCGTTTCAACCCATTTGCCATCTTCCCAATAGCTGCCATTAGCGCTGACCTCACGGATATTAATTTCCGGGTTAAAATTCGTTGCAAAGGGATAACCGTGGTCGCCGCCATTGCAATCCAAAATATCAATGTAATTTATTTCATCGAAGTGATGTTTTAGAGCATAAGCACTAAAAACCCCCGTCACGCCAGGGTCAAAACCGCTACCCAAAAGTGCCGTAATACCAGCATCCTTAAACTTGTCACGATAAGCCCATTGCCACTTATATTCAAATTTTGCCGTATCAAGCGGCTCATAATTTGCCGTGTCTACATAATGCGTCTTTGTCGCTAGGCAAGCATCCATAATCGTAAGGTCTTGATAAGGCAACGCTAGGTTCAAAACAACATCTGGCTTATGCTCGTTTATCAGGTTAACAAGCTGCTCTACGCTATCAGCATCAACCTGCGCGGTAGAAATTTTAGTTTTGCCACCTTGCAGCTTTTCTTTCAGCTTATCGCATTTACTCTTAGTGCGACTGGCTATGACTATCTCATCAAAAGCCGCACTATTTTGACAACATTTATGAATGGCAACGCCAGCAACGCCACCGCAGCCAATAATCATCGCTTTTCCCATGAAAAAGCCCCCCTTAATATTTTTGGCGCAGAAAAACCATCTCTGCCATATATGAGCACTTGCTGCTCAAAGCCGCAAGCTAAAAACTACGAACATTTGCTATTTATTATATAAAAATTATTATCGTTATTCAAGTCATCCGGCAAACTTCCACTTTACTAAACTCATTCAAAAAAATGCATCACGATAAAAAGTCCCAGACCGATAACCGTGCCGACAATCGATCCATTTAACCTAATGCGATTCAAATCTTGTTCAACTTTTCCATAAACCATCTCATTTAATTGTTCATCACTCAAAGAGCCAATAGCCTGCCTAATAATTCCTTCAATCATATCTTGCGCCTGCAAAGCAGCGCGGTTAATCGCATCGCAGAGCAGCTCATCGACATTTTTTGCTAAAGCGGCATCATTTTTCATCGCATCTGCAGCTTGCAAAAGAGCTACGCCAATAGCTTTTCTCAGGCTAGCGCAAAGCGGGCCATCACTAGCAAAATCAGCAATAACTATTTGCCTATTTTGCTCGATAAATTCATTTATTGCCCTTGCACATTCCTCACTTTTTAGGGTTCTTTGCCAAATCTCACAAAAAATAGTTTCAGCTTCCTCAGAACTAAGCAGCAAAATCGTCTGAGAAATAATTTTCTGCCGCAAAACCATTAAATCCCCGTCCTGCGCCATAGCAGCGTCAGAAAGAAGTTTTTGCAGCTTTGCCTGCAATAGTTCAGTAGCTTCATCTATGTTTATCACATTAAAAGCATTGCCAAGAGAAATCATAAGTGAAGCTATACCATTTCCCGCCTTTTCTCTTTGTAAATCTTCTAAAAGGCCTTCTATTTTATCATGTCCTGCCTCACTTGCCAAATAGTCATTAAGATAAGCAACTAAATAGTCAAAGGCCGGGCGCACATTTTTTTCTTCTACCAAAAAAGCACATATCCGCTTAGTGAAAATATCCTTTGCATAAGCTTCATCACCGAGTTGAAAAAGCAAAGATTTTGGCAAATCACTAAGAGAAAGGTGCGGTAATTCCTTTGCTGCACAAGTTATGAGAAAATCAGCCGCTTTTTTTAAGACTTCTGGCCCAGTGCAATAATCGAATAGACGTACCGATAAACGCAGCTTTCGTATCTTTTTGAGAACATTGGAGCGCGAAAAAAACTGATGCTTGACAAGATTTACGCAACTATCAGTAAAGACGCGGCGCTTGCGTGGCAAGAGAGCTGTATGCCACGGAAATCCTAAGGGTTTTTTAAATAATGCCGTTACGGCAAACCAATCGGCAATACCACCGACTAAAGCTGCCTCACTGCAAAATAGGAAGCCTTTCGCAAATACATTTTCTGGTAGCAGTACCTGTACAAAAAGGGCCACTCCAAAAAGAACAAACGTGGCACCAAGCACCTTGTCCGCAATATTAAATTTATGCATCAGTGCAGCACCTCCGAAACGAGCAAAGCTAAAGCAGAAAGCAAAATACCCGCTACCCCGCCAACAATTGAACCATTGATGCGAATCATTTGCAAATCATCGCTAATCTTCTCTTCAATAAGGCTGACAAATTCTTCTTCACTATAGCTATTTAGCTTAGATTCTACCATCTCACAAACAAAAACATTGAGCCGCGGTAAATATTTTTCTATGGTTTTTTTGATAAAAGCATCTACCGTTCTTTGCATTTCCATGCTACCTAAAAATTTCACAAAAATATTTTCTACTCCAGACCAGCAAAGATTACTAATTTTTCCGCTTGCCTGGCGTGGCACCTCAATTAAATAGGCAACAATCTGTTCCTTAGCATCCGTCTGAACAGAAAATGATTGCAAAAGATTTTTGCCTTCCCGAACAAATTCTTCCGCAAAAGCATCCATTTTTTGCGGGTCATCATGAAGTGATTGAAAATATTGCTCCGTTTTAGCCAAAAATTCATTTGTCACCTGCGGCGCATCTATACCGAACATGTTCATCGCCATCTGGCGCATGGAATTTTCACCTGCATAATCGGCAAGGAAAGCGGCTATATTTTCTTCTAAAACATTCTTAAATTCTTCACTCGCGCAAAATTCCTGCAAAATATCGACAACTTTATCAGCCGGTCCGTGCAAATCTTCACCATCCAGGTAATCTCCCAACGATTTTGCTAAAAGCGAATTTATAGGCAGCTTAAAACTCAATTTATCATACGCAAGCTTTGAAACATCAATATTTTCAATAGCTTTTTTCATAAAAGGCATAAAAGCCTCTTGAATCCTTTTTTGACCATTCGATTTTTTCAAATAGGCAATAAGCATTTGCGCTGTATCATATTTTTGCAAATTAGCTATAATGTTTTCCCGACTCATGAGGTCATTGCCAACAAACCTGACAATTTCTTCAATAAATACCTTTCTTTTGCGTGGAATTATCCTCGTGCAATAAGTTATTCCCAATGGCTTTTTAAATAATGCCGTAATTGCAAACCAATCCGCCAGGCCACCAATAGTAGCCGCCAAAAAGCCACTATGCAATATTTTCATCGTCACCTGCTGCGGATGCATGGTCAAAAAAGTTCCTAAGAGCATTAGGCACAAAATAAAAGTAGCCAATAATTTTTTATTCATAATTAAAAAATCCTCATCCTATGATTAAGGAAAAAGTCCCAACCTCCTTATTGATACTATTATCTACTATGGTTCATAAGGGCGTACCCGCAATTTTAACCCCTTCTCTTGACAAAGCCTTTGACATGCCTGGATGTCAGTTTCATCTAATACCTGGTCGACGACAGTCAAAGTAACACTTTTTACATATCGCTTACATTGTTGTGCAAAATGCAAAAGTGCATCAAATGAACCTGTACCAAAGCGACTGCGTGTTACTTTAAGATATTCTTCTTCTGTTGGCGCATTGAGACTTATTGAAACAGCGTCTAAAATACCGTCCGCAAAATCTTCTGCTGTCGACCGATCATAAGCTAAATCAGATAGACCATTAGTATTGAGGCGCGTCTTCATCTGCGGCTGAATTTTTTTTATATAGCGCAATAAAGCGGGCAAAATGTCAAGTCGCATTGTCGGCTCACCGAACCCACAAAAGACCGTTTCCCCGATATATTGCCAAGGCGCACTATTAAGAGCACCCTTAATCTCATCTACTGAAGGCTCTTTTTCCAGCCAAAGGCTCATCTTGGGCGGCAATTTTTTTAGGTGCCGCTCGCAAAAAATACAATCACAAGTACAGCGATTTGTAATATTGACATATAAATTGCGCTTGCCTAGAGGATTGCGGCGCAAGCTCTCTTGCGGCGAAAGATACTGGCCGTGCTCAGCCATATAGATAATCAAGGAACTTCCCCCTTTATCTAAAAATCCTTCTAATATTATAACAGAAATACCTGTACTTTGGACATCTGAAAGAAAATCTTCCCCATCACAAAGCAGAACACTTGCTAAAAAACATAAAAAGCAGGATAATAGGAACAAAAAGGAGGAATATTATGCCGAAAATAAAACGCGGCCTTTCTGATGCCGATATGCTCAAAGGATATAAAGAAGACAATTCTCACCAGTCACTTTTCGATATCGCCAAAGAATTTGACAAAAAAAATTCTACCAAAGAAACCTCTAAGGCAAAAAAAGATTCCTTGTCACCTGCCTTAATCAAAGATATCGAAAGCGCTCTTTTGAAACTTCAGGTAAATCTCTTTAATAAAGGCGTGCGCGATTATAAAATTAGCGTAAAAATAGAAAACGACCAAATAATTCTCTACCCAGCTAAAAAGAAAGCATAAAAAAATCCGCTTCATGCGGATTTTTTTATTATAAGCATTCTTATATAATAAATGGCTCGTCTAGCTCAAAAATTCTCTTTATTCCCATTATCTCGACATGACCTTGATATTTATTGCCCAGATTATAAAAGCGAATATTGTCGACTTTTCTATCAATTATTTTTTCTAAGCAGTGTTTGAGCAAAATATATTCTTCGTTATTAACCATGCACTCAAAAACTGAATTTTGTACCCTTTTTCCATATTTAGCGCAAATTTTTGCTACTTGCCTGAGGCGTTTTTCCCCCGCTGCCGTCAAAGTGCTAACATCATATGTGACTAGTATGAGCATATTTTCATCTCCACAAAAAGACCGGATATTCTTCTATATCACCGCGCAAGGTTCTTGCTAAAAGCAATGACTGTACATAAGGCATTAGCCCCCATTTTATCTTTTCCCTCAAAAAAGGATGGATTATTTCCTCATCCTTTTTTTCCTGCCACGCTTTAAATAAAATTTTTCTGCCATCATCATTTAGCCAAGTAGCGCCATTTTCTTTTATCAGAAAATGCTTGGACAATATTTTTTGATTATTGATTAAATACAAAACAAATCTATCTGCCAAAACACTACGCATTTCCTCCATCATATCAAGTGCCAAAGATGGTCTGCCCGGTCGATTGGTATGCATAAAACCAGCATAGGCATCCAAGCCTACACTTTCGAGCGCATTGGCGCAATCATGTGCTAAAATTGTATAAACAAAGGAAAGTAAGGCATTTATACTACCGATAGGCGGCCTTTTTTCTCGCCCATTGAAAGGAAAATCTGCTCTATTTTGTAATATAAATTCAGAAAAAACAGAAAAATATTTTTGTGCTGCATTTCCCTCAAAACCTCGTAATGAATCAATATCAGACGATTTCCTTGCCTTTTTTATTAAAATAGCTAGCACTGCACTAACTTCAGCCAATTTTTCTTTATCTAAGCTATAAGCGTGATTGCGCACCATTCTTTCTATATATGAACGAGCATTAAATATTTTGCCAACAATAAAATTTCTTGCAAAAGAAAATGATTGGCTCGAATCTGATGCCACTTGATACTGTCGTATCCGCAACAAAACATTGGAATTTCCCGTACCAGATACCCTTGCCAAAAACCTTCCCTGCGGCGTAAGAAAACAAAAACCAATATTTCTTTTTGAACATTCCCCCATCAATGATGGGCTAGCTCCTTTGTAACCAAAATACAAAATATTTTCCAGTTGTAATAAAGGTATTTTAGTTATAATTTTATCATTATTTTTAATAACTACATTTTCATTTTCTAGAAACAAATAACATTCTTCACTATTAACAAAAAGAGTGCGCAATAACTTCCGCAAATCAATCATCTCCCAAAAATTCACCATAATAGGATTTGACGGATACCCTACCATTTAATTTCGGCAAACATATATCCTTTATGGAACAGCCTCTGCATTTAGCTGTCGTTTTGACTTTAGGTGTGTGTCCTTTAGCAATCATCTCATGCATCAATTTTAGAATGTTTCTTAGCTGCTCTTTCAGCTCTGCTGTAAATTCGATTTTTTTGCGGCGACCAATTTCAGCATAATATAAATATCCATAGGGAATGGGCTGACAAAACATTTCCGTTAAGCATTCTGCCTGGCAGGTCAGCTGTAATATATCTGATAAATCATCCTTATCCTTTCCCCGTTTATATTCAATAGGCGTTATGCTCCACAAGCCATCTCTGCCGAAAAGTCGCGCTCCTTTCGTAGATTTTTCAAATTCAACAACATCACATTGACCCGTCACGCCGAGCACAGAAGAGAACACCCTAATGCCTCTGCTAATAAGTTTTTTTCCCCTCTTTTCCGTAAAGGTATCATCATGACAGCGCTCATGGATAAAATTACCCTCTATCGTTCTAAAATTATCCTCCCAAAGTCCTTCCAAATGAATTAACGCCCACTGTCTTCGGCAAAAAACAAAATGCTGTATAGCTGATATCATCAGATAATCATCTTCAGTGAACATAAATATTTTCCTTTCTTTATACTTTCTTAGCACAGCATAATTGCATTTTTCTCAACTGTATTTCAATCCACGCACCTCTTACGAGGTGCGACTACACCTTTTTCACCTGTCGGCAAATCTGGCAATATTTCAATCCACGCACCTCTTACGAGGTGCGACATGCTTAGGACCTCGTTTTCTTCCAGCCATGCTGATTTCAATCCACGCACCTCTTACGAGGTGCGAC
>JAHHSR010000033.1 GCA_020025075.1 Pectinatus sp.
ATTAAATACTATTATAAATAATAAAAATTCCTTTTTAGAAGAAAAAATAATACATAATTATTGGTTTTGTAATATAAATTAATTTGTGGAGTAATATTGTAAATTGATGTAAAATATGCGATAATTGCAAGGTGCATATTTATACTATAAAAATGAAAGGACGATTAATTTGGATAACAATGCAAAAAAGAGTAAATTGTCATTGACTGCTCTTATCTTAATGATTTTTACTTCCGTATTCGGTTTTACCAATATGCCGCGCTCTTTTTATCTTTTGGGTTATAGCGCAATCATCTGGTATATCGCGGCAGCAATTTTCTTTTTTATTCCGTATGCCTTCATGGTAGCAGAATATGGTGCAGCTTTTAAAAATGAAAAAGGCGGCATCTTTTCCTGGATGGAGCGTTCCGTAAATACGGAATTTGCCTTTATCGGCACGTTTATGTGGTACGCCTCGTATGTCATTTGGCTCGTAAGCTCAGCAAGCAGCCTGTGGATTATGCTCTCGACGACGCTTTACGGACATGACACGACAGCGACATGGCACCTTTCGCTTGGCTTTTTGCATTTGAATTCCGTACAGGTAATCGGCATATTAGGTATTTTGTGGATGGCTTTTGTTACCGCTACGGCTTCGCGCGGACTTGATAAGATTGAAAAATTTACCTCTGTTGGCGGTACTGCCGTTGCTCTTTTAAATATAGTGCTTATTGCCGGCGCATTATTCGTGCTCATTTCGCATGGTGGCCATTTTGCTGAACCGATTACGGCCCAGTCGATGCTTCATTCTCCCAATCACGATTACCAGAGCATGATGGGCGTTTTGTCGTTTTTAGTTTTTGCCCTATTTTCTTATGGCGGTATCGAAGTTGTCGGCGGTCTCGTCGATGATACGGAAAATCCGCTGCATAACTTTCCGCGCGGTATCATGATTTCCTCCCTGGTCATTACGGTCGGCTATGCTATCGGTATCTTTTTGTGCGGTGCTTTTACGAACTGGCAGGAAGTCCTCTCAAGCGATAAGGTAAATATGGCCAACATTGCCTATGTCGTGATGCAAAACCTCGGCTATGAAATCGGTAATTCCTTGGGCCTTGCCCAGGATTCGGCTATCACGATGGGCATGTGGCTGGCGCGCTTTGTCGGCCTTTCGATGTTTTTGGCTATTGTCGGCGCATTTTTTGCCTCTACCTATGCTCCTTTGAAACAACTTATTGAAGGTTTGCCAAAGGATTTTTGGCCGGGACGCCTCGGCGAGCTGAATGAGGACGGTGTGCCGCAATATGCGATGAATGTCCAAAGCGTCATTGTTGTCTTTTTGATTGCCCTCATCTCGTTTGATGGCTCAAGCGCTTCGGCTTTTTATGACAAGCTCATCTTAATGTCCAATGTTGCAACTACGATACCGTACGCCTTCATCACAATTGCCTACATCTATTTTAAGCGTCGCAAGGATATTGAAAAGCCGTTTGAAATTGTTAAGTCCACTTCTTTTGCCGTTGTCATTTCTATTGCCGTCACGGTTACAATCATTTTCGCCAATATCTTTACAATCATCAATCCGGCACTTACCGGCGATACAAGCGATACTTTCTGGATGATTATCGGGCCGATTTTCTTCACCTTGATTGCCATCTTGCTCTATAAGCGCTACGAAAGAAAGTGCGCAGCAGGCGAAATTGTTGACCTTGATAAAGAATAAACTATTTTCCGGTACCTTTGGTACCGGATTTTTTATGTTAAAAATTTTGGCAAAAATTACTTTGCTTTTTGCCCCCCGAATTTGAGTAGTTAAAAAAAGCTCTCAATATGGTATAATAAAAATGTATTAATAAATTATTGCAAATGAGGTGAATGATAGTTGGTTATCCTTTGGGGATAGCTGATTTTTAGTTATGACGACAATTAACAAAAATTATTTAAAACTGCAGGGCAATTACCTGTTTGCCGAAGTAGCTCGCCGCGTGCGCGCTTATAAAGAAGAAAATCCCAAGGCCAATGTGATTAGTCTTGGCATTGGGGATGTCACGCGCCCTTTGGCGCCTGCCGTTATCGAGGCTCTGCACAAGGCCGTCGACGAAATGGCCGATGCCGCAACTTTTCGTGGCTATGGCCCAGAGCAAGGCTACGCATTTTTGCGCGAGGCCATTGTCAATACAATTTATAAGCCCCGTAAGGCAGAAGTGGCTGCTGATGAAATCTTCGTAAGCGATGGCGCCAAGAGCGACTGCGGCAATCTGCAAGAAATTTTTGGCACCGATAATACCATCGCCATCACAGACCCCGTTTATCCCGTATACCTTGACACGAATGTTATGGCTGGCCGCACGGGCTTTTTCGATGAAGCGACGGGCATGTTTGATAAGGTTGTCTATATGCCTTGCACGGCAGAAAACGACTTTTTGCCGCAGATTCCCCAAAAGCATGTCGATATTATCTATCTGTGCTGCCCCAACAACCCTACGGGTACGACGCTTTCACGCGTCCAGCTCAAGGCATGGGTTGATTATGCCAAAAAGGAAAAGGCCATCATCCTCTATGATGCAGCCTATGCCTACTACATCACAGAAGAAGATGTGCCACATACGATTTTTGAAATCGAAGGGGCAAGAGATGTCGCAATTGAATTCCGTTCGTTTTCTAAAACGGCAGGCTTTACGGGCATGCGCTGCGGCTACACGGTAGTCCCTAAGACCGTCTTTGGCATGACTCCCGATGGCACGAAAAAATCTCTCAATGAAATGTGGAACAGACGCCATACGACGAAGTTTAATGGCACGGCCTACATCATCCAGCGCGCCGCGGAAGCCGTCCTCACCGAAAAAGGCCAGCAGCAGATTAAAGAAACGATTGCTTATTATATGAACAATGCCAAGGTGATTCGCCAGGGTCTTTCTGATATGGGCATGAAGTACTACGGCGGTGTCAATGCGCCTTATATCTGGCTGCGTACGCCTGAAGGCATGAGCTCGTGGGAATTTTTCGATAAACTCTTGCACGAAGCCGATATTGTCGGTACGCCGGGCAGCGGCTTTGGCCCTTCGGGCGAAGGGTATTTCCGCCTCACGGCCTTTGGCGATGCCAAGGCGACAGTGGAAGCTGTTGAAAGAATGAAGACGCGCCTTAAATTGTAATTGAAAAGGCAGAATAAAAAAGAGCATTATGGCTATATGGCTGCAATGCTCTTTTTCATTTATATAGGTAAAGTGCAATAGAGCGCAATGAATCAATATAGAAAAGGATGCTTGACAATGGCCAAAAAAAAGAAAATGGAAGAAAAGGCACTAAATATAGATAATATTTTGTTTAATTGCAGGGATATTTTGCGCGCTGCGCGCAATTCAGGCTCATTTTTTGAAAAGCGGGATATGATGCTGACGCTTGTATTTTTGAGATTTATCGGCGAAAAATACGAAGATAGTATTGAGGCACTTTGCCAAATATTGATAGAACGAGGACTTGATCCAGATGATGAAAATATCAGAGCTGCATTTTTTGATGATGCGACATTTACAGATGGGACATATAATCTCCTGCCGGAAGCAAGATGGTCGACGATTATCAATACGCCTGCTCCCAAACTCAATGTGGCACTTGATACGGCATTGCACAGCATCGCAGCTTCTTCAAAGGATTTAACTTAAACCGCCAGAAGTCCTCCACCTCTTAGGTGGGGGATGAAGGCGGGTATGGCGAATTTACGCAAGTAATTGAGCCAGACAATTGCTTTTGTCTTATATTTAGTAGTATAATCGTGATAATATGAATCGGAAATCTTCTAAGAAAGGAGAAGACCTGCGAAATCTTATAGACTGTTGTACTACGGTCTCACGGAGTCTGAATCGCCGATAACCAAGGTAGTAAGCTCCCAGCGGGTACGAATAAGGGATTTGTGATTATCCTCTATTTTCCGTAATCATTCGGGATGTAACATGTGCAAAGTCAGATTAGCCGACAAATCACAACTACCGCAGGAACTGCGGGAATCTACGCCTGTGGAGAGAGTGTAAGTCGCCATAGTTTTTCGGAGCTATAGTGCTGTTCTCGTAGAAGCAGGAAGCTCACGCCTCTATAGGCGGGAGTAGTTCACTACGTCGGGATATTCTTTTAACCCCAGTAGACTATATTGGAGCATGTCATCAAAATCCATGCACCTATTTTTTGCCAATTCTTCTTGATAGCTTTCAAATATCTCTTTTATATAATATTCATTTTTGTTGATGGTGATAACCTTGTTTTCGTATTCCTGGGGCGTGAGTTGACGATTTTTGATTGAAGTTATTACTGAGCTTATCCTCTCGCGTAAAGTATCATCTCGTGCCGAAAGTTTAAACTTATGCAAAACTTCTTTTAACAGATTATATGTAGTGATACCATTGTTAGGACAATATTTAGGTGCTTTTTTTAATTTGTTACCAGCTGCTTTATCGCTTATACAATCATCAAAATCTGCACACATGGCTTGCTGATTTTTTTGTTTGCCAGTATTGAGCAAATTTGGAGGGATGGCTAATCCCTTCGTTCGCAACAGCGGGATTATCTCACTATAGCAAAAACTGTGAATAGTTCTAAAGGCGGGACGTTCATCATGCGAAACGTGAAATTCCCTTTCAAAGCGCTTGGCCATCTCATTGGCAGCGGCGACAGTAAAGGTCAAGTTCATTAGCATGTCCTTTTTTATGGACACTTGCTTTTGTCCATAGAGAAGATAACCGGCGCGGGCAATGAGAACTGTGGTTTTGCCGCTTCCTGGCACGGCAAACAGCAGAGATTTGCCCTTTATCGTTTGCACGGCATTTTTTTGTGCCTTGCTCAATTTATCAAATTGAGGATATTTGGTGCAAAAAGATTTTAAATCAGGAGCAAAATCTTTTATCAGCCGGTTTGTATCTTCTAGTCTTTCATTTAGCTTTTTGATAAGCCACATTCTCTTTTGGTGAATCTCATCTTCTGGTTCTTGTTCCGGCTCTTCTGGAATGACTTCATCTAGTGCGGCAGGTCTAGTAGGTTCGCAAGCTAGTGCTCTTTTGGGAGCACACGCGGCGATTATTGCCATATCGCCACCATTATCTCGATACCAGGCAATTGCCTCCTCTTCAGTGGAAAAACCCTTGTATTTTTGACCGCTGCAGCCACAAATGCTTTTTTTGCAGCTATCCCAATCTTTATAGATGCCAGGAGTATATCCCACTACAACGGCATAGAATTTCTTTTTAGCCACTTGCCATCACTTCCTCATTAAAAGTCTAGCCTAGCTTTACTTCTACGGCATTTTTCTTCCAAACATTTTTCTTTTTATCCAGGCGCTCGCCGATTACGAATAAAACCTTGGTACCCATCACTAGCTTATTGCGATTACATTTTGCAGCATTGAAATTAAAATAATACGCCTTGCCGGTTTTATCTTCTATAAAGTCATCTCTGCCGGATGGAAGCAACTTAGAGATTGTTCCATCTATGTATACCTTATCCTTATCTCGATATTCCCGCCAGAATGGGGACAGTTTTTTCAATGTACTCGCTTTGTCCAATGAGGCAATTTCATCTGGTATTTTCCAATGCTGCTCCTCTTTCAATTGTCGTTCCTTTTCTTGTTTAATCGAGATTATAAGATGACGATGAAGCACAGCTTCTTCAGACATTCCCTGTGTTTCGAGAAAATCTGCAAAATCTTTAAAAACTTTACTCTCATTTCATAGTCGGAAGAGAGCATGCCTTTTTCGCTATGTACTTCATTACGATCTAGCCTTTGTGGATCGATTAAATCCAAATACTTATTGGCAATCTTATAGTCTGGATTACTGACATTGAAAATTTTTTTGACTGCAACAGCGATTACGCGCTGAAATGGCGAATATTTTTCGTCTTTTGTATGCTTGAGTACATAATCGACTTTGGCTAAAAAATTTTTGTCAGGATGTTCAGATTCTTTTATATATTTTTGATATACGCACCAGCCCATTTTTGTATTGAGTTTATCACAATCTTTATACTTTTTTTTGCACATTTTATATAAATCAAGAGCATCTTCATAGCGTTCGAGCTTATATAGAGCATTCATGATAAAAGTGAAATCCCATTCGGATAGTGATAAATCTTTTCCTGTCTTCATCTGCTCATATACAGCACTTAAAGCAGCATAATTCTGTGTCTGATACAAACTCTTTAAATCATTCTGTGTGGTCATAAAATTCACCTCAAAACGCTTGGCGCGATTTATAAAATTTTAAGGATAGAAAATAATAGTTTAGAATATGGTGCATATTTTTATTTTAACTGACTTTTATACTGCTTGGCAATACTGGCAGTTGACAAGTTATTTAACAAAGAAAAGGATTTATTACCAAAATGAAAACTATAAAGATACTTCTTGCAAACTGTTTCATTTTACTACATAATATAAATATATAAATAGATTATATTTTTTACTTTTTAAGCAAGAAAAAACTACATTTCCCAAAATGTCCTAAATGTTAAAAGAAAAGGTGACAATTAAAAAGATGAGATTTCTATTCAACTAAAATAATTATTTTAGGGCAAAAGTGAGAAAAATTATTTTTTTACATAGATAAACGTATCTTGGCAAATGGTTTTATAAGGAATATAACCAGAGGACATAGACCATAAGAGTTTATTACTCATAAGAGGGAGACATCATGCTACAGGACTTAGAAGGAACAGTTATTCAGACAATTTCTGGAAAGAAATATGTGCTTACGGATATGTTGGCTGAAACAGCACAAGGAGTTATATATAGTGATGCCAGCGATAAACTTCAGATAAAACTATATACAAATGGTGATTCAATCCAGCAGAAAAAGTACTTGAATAAGCTAAAGTGGCTCATTGCGGAAGATTATCCCAAGCAGTTTATAAAGCCGCTTGAATTAATTGAAACACCCTATGTTGGATATGTGATGGAAAAAAAAACCGATTTTATATCTCTCAATAAATTATTGATTCCCCCACAAGGGGCTGATTTTTTCGAGTGGTACAACCAAAAGACAGGTGGTTTGAGAAGGCGTTTTTTTCTAGCCTACCAAATAGCAATGCAGTTTGCGCGCTTACATGATTTAAATAGAGCTTATAGTGATATTTCTGGCAATAATATATTCGTAGATGAAAATCCTGCTCTAGCATCTATTTGTATAACTGATATGGATAATATCTATATTCCAGGCAAAAATTTTGACAACATATTCGCCACATCAAGATACATGGCCCCTGAAATTATGAACAAGAAGTTTATGCCAGATACTTTTACGGATGATTATTCATTGGCAGTCATTTTATTTGAGCTGCTTCGTATAGGGCACCCGTATGTAGGCGATTTAGTAGAAAATGGAAATCTTGAGCAGCGGAAACAGGCATATTCGGGCCTTTATCCGTATGAAGATGATCCAGATGAAATTGGTAACAAATCTTCTCAAATGCTGCCCATATCCATTGTCACTTCAAAAAATCTTCGAAAATTATTCAGAAAGACATTCATCGATGGTAAAGAAAATAGGATAAAGCGAGCATCAGCCAGGGAGTTTTCACTTGCCTGTCTAGAGGCGTCAAATCTCGTCATGAAGTGCTCAACCTGCGGAGCCTGGCACTTGGCCGAGATGGATGGAGATAACCAATATGTATGCCCTTGGTGCGAGAGCGTTAATGACGAGCCGATGTTAATTCAGTTCAAAGATATGTATTATATGCCAAGAACTTATAAAAGGGGACCAACTGATGTATTTAAAGAGAAAGATGTAAATGTATTTGTTCTTAGAGAAGAAAAAAATACTGTTACCAATAATTACATTTCAAATTTTTATATCAAGAGGGAATCCACAAAGCCCATAAAGCAATACTTTATAATTCAAGATAGGGATAAAAAATTCTATATATTAAATCCCGATAAAAATGAACTCTACCTACAGAAGGCTAAGAGTGAAAAAAAGGTACCTATACTCGATAAGGCTATAGAGATAAAAAGAGGTGATACGATTTTCTTTCAGAATATGGGGATTTTAGAAAAAGAGGCCATAGCTAAAAATAGCCAGGGACTACTATTTAGGTACGCCGTTATCAGATAGGAGTAGCAAATGAAAACGCAAGATATTATATGGGGCGGAAATAATAAATGTTTTATACGCCTTAGCAGGGACATAGGATTGGATGCTGGAACTATGATTGAACTCACATACGATTATGTGAGGGGCACCTATGTCGTCAAATACGAGCAAGCATGTGCAGATGTAATCGCTTCACATCAGGCAAAGACTTTATTAGACAATATTTTTCTTATCGGCACCATACCCACAACAATGGTTTGGGTAGTCGATAGGGAAAATAACAAACTAGACTATGTCATTGAGATAAAAATATTTCAAGATGAAATCAGTCTTGGAAAGCTCAGTTCACTCGAGATAAAAATTGGCGACGAAATCATAAATAGAATGCGAGATAAGGATAAGAAAAACCCAATTGCTTATCTCAATGAAACTTTTAAATATGGGAATAGGATATTTATAAAAGGATATGGTCGAAAAGGCGCCAGCTTTACAATTTTATCTGCCGATAGAGAACTACATATCAGGCAAGAAAACAAGGGCTATGTGGCAACAAATCTAGTCAGATACGATGCAGATAAAGCTGACAAAGATGCAGTTTATATTCTTAAGGGTAAGATTTGCTTTGTTGATTCATCACATAGTGCTTTTATTTCAAGTGAAGTAGCACAAAAGATGGCTGTAATTACTTCTGGTGGTGCTTATTTTGATATTTGGGATGCATACAATGAGCTCGATAGGTTGTTTGCCTTTAAGCAAGCGACGGAAAATGGCATAATTCCATATTCCAGTGTCAAATGCGAATTAACAGATGTTTTTGAATATTGTTTTAATATTTCTCATATGGATATTGATATATTTTCAGAGGGAACTCAAATTGATTGTACAGATGATTCCGATATAATCGATATTGACAGTTTTACCAACTCGCAGCAGATTAATGAACTTCCCTCAATATCAGTAGGTGTATTTGATCGCATTGAAAACGGAAAATTATACATCGTAGATAGAGAAAGTGACAGTAAAAAAAACATTCCACCCCAAGGGTATCTTTTTGTCTCTGTCATCGGCGATGCCATAAGGCTTTCCAGACGCGAAAAAGCCAAGGAATATATTATCACCAAACAGTGTCCAATTAATAATTTGGCTGCAATTATCGATAAAGGGATTTCAACTGATTTACAGACAATATTTGAAGAACCAATAACGAGTATGCTCAAAAAAAAGTTTCCCGACAAGGAGTTTAATCGTGATCAGAGAAATGCCATAAAAGTAGCGCTCAATACTCCTGATATTGCCTTGATTTTAGGGCCGCCTGGCACAGGGAAAACAACCGTCATTAAGGCTATTATTGCCCGATTTGAGGAATATTATCAAAAGCATAACGATAAGCAAATTCCCAAAATTCTCGTCACGAGCTTCCAACATGAGGCCGTAGAAAACGTCATCGTAGATTTGAGTGGAAATGGCTTGCCTTCAGATAGGCGCGGCGGAAAACGAAATGGCACTGATAAGAGGAGTTTAAGCATAAGGTCTTGGAGGGATAAGACCAATGCATTTATTCAAGAGGAGGTTAATGCGCTCGTCTCTGCAAAGGATGATATGAAAAAATCACTAAGAGATGAGATATTTGCCTGGAAGGAAAGGGGCATGGAAATAAGCGAAGGCATCGACCTGGTCAAACTGGCCTCAGATGGATGCAGATTGCAACTATCTAGAGAGCTCAATGATTTTATTAATGATGTTTTAAGTCGCCAATCAGGTAAAAATAGTTCAAATACGACGGCAGTACAGTCACTTATCGATGATGAACGAGAAGAAATAATCAGAATTCTTGATGCTCAGCGTGTAACGGTGCAATCATATGCGGAAAACGGAAAGCGACAGATTTTTACCTTAAAGCAAGCTATTTTGCAAAATCTTATAGACAATGGTAATAATACGGACTTCATCGATGCAGTTCTTGCCACCAAGGGCAAAGATAAAGCTGCCATGAAGGCTTATGCTCAGAATGTGGCTGATTTAAAGAAAAAATATTGCATGAATGAAAAAGTTAATACGGAAATATCGCTATCTGATGCTATAGAGCAATGTTTAAAGGAACTAGATGCTGAACTTGAGCAGATGAGGATTAATAGGCTGGAAAATAGGGATGAGGCTATAGCATATGTACTAAAAAAATACCTTGACACAATTCAAGATGAAAAAGAAATAGAAAAAATTATCAGTAAATATTCAAATGTTGTTGCCGCAACATGTCAACAGTCCATGGAAATGGGAAGAAATGCCGATAATACCATCTATGACCTGGTAGTAGTGGACGAAGCGGCAAGAGCTAACCCGCTTGATTTATTAATCCCTTTATCCATGGGAAAGAAAATAATTCTAGTCGGCGACCATAAGCAGCTGCCGCATATGCTGGATCCCGATGTTGTAAAGCAATTCGAAAAAGACACGCGGATGGAAGAGCTGGGCGTACTACAAGAAAGCTTATTTGAAAGGCTATATAAGATGTTCGACAATCCTGATAGCAAAGTCAAGCGAACTGCCAGATTGGCATTACAGTATCGCATGCACCCAGATATTGAAAAATTTGCCAGCGATAATTTTTACTCTGAATACCGCCTGGACTCTAGTGAGGTCAAGCTTGAAACGAAGCAGGCTAATCTAAAGGATATGTACAACAATCAGCCCATTGCCTGGATTAATCTCGACAAGAATCATTACGGCTTGGAGGATGGAGGGCGTAGCAAATGTCGCAAAAAAGAGGCTATAAGAATCCTGGAAGAAGTCAGAAAAGTATTTAAGCAAAATGCCAAAAAGACAATTGGCATTATCGCCTTTTATAAGAAGCAAAGTGAATTGATTAAAAAATTGGCCGAACAAGAACTTACTGATGAACAGATGCAATATGTGAGTATCGGCACTGTTGATGCTTTTCAAGGCAAAGAATTTGATATCGTATATCTTTCATGCGTAAGAGCTAACACAATAGACATAAAAAACAGACGGCATCGAATAGGGCATATTGATGATTTAAGTCGCCTTTGCGTTTCATTTACGAGGGCTAAGCAGTTGATGGTTGCCGTAGGCGATAGCGAGACAGTATCTTACGTACCGGCACTTGCTGACTTTATGAGAAGATGCCAGAAGGGAGGATCTTATATTGAGTAAGTTTAGTAATAAAAAAATATATTCCTTCCAACGATTTCAAAAGCTTGATGCAGATGTGTACAAAACTTATGACATCGCCTGGCCTGTAGAAGTCATAGAATGTCTGGCCAATAAGGTGGCAGATGGGCTTTTGAATGCTTTGGAAGAGGCTGTGCTAGAACTGCTTGCTATTCCGGAAATCACTCCCAAAAAGATAGCAGTTCTTTTAAATATCAGTAATGAAATTGCAGATAGGATTGTAAAGGATCTTGAGATATACTATGACTCTGAAAAAAAACAGCTTACAGAGTGTGGAAAAGCTTATTTACAGAAAAAAGAGACCGGTGATTTTGTTGAAGAGCAGGTCTTTGGCAATATGTTCATCAGCAGGATAAACGGCGAAGTATTCCCCTTCTTCAAGAAAGGGACGTTGCCTTGGGGGAGGCAATATAAAAATATTCTCTGCATTTCCTTTGATGGAAAAACGCCGAGCACTTTAAGCGACGATAGAGTAGCTATTCTGGATAAAGTCAGCCGGGCATTTCATAAATATGGCCGCATAACAAAAAGTTCCAAAGAACAAATGCGGGAGTTTAAAGAGCGGCAGATTGTGGAATTTGTTGCAGAGGAATTTGGGGAGAAGCGCAGCGGAGAAATTCAAAATATGGCTGAGGCAGAAGAGATTAAAAATCTTTCTAAGGCTCGCATAAAAATCCTCAATACTAAGCCAAGGGAAATCTATATAAGGTGCAGACTTTCCGTAGCAAAAGCCGCCCCTGAAAAGTATATTATCGAATCGCCATTCCCGGAAAATATAACGCCGTGGTATTCGCAAAGCTTTCATAGGCTGATAGAAAACGAAGGAAGTATTTATTTGGAAGACGAAGAAGAAGTCAGCTTAAAAACCTTTTGTGAGGAAATGGTGACTAGGCAGTTTTATATAGATTTTCCAGAAATGCAGCGCAATAATTTCGAGCAATATGTAAAGATTCAATTTCCTAAAATGCTCTCATGCAGCATTGCAGGAATATGTCTGAATAAATACGAAGAAGTATTTAATTATAGGCTGCTTTACGATAAAAATGAAGTAAAAAGGCATGTTGTCATAACGGAGGCGACTAAAGCGATAGAGCTAATTTTGAACAATTATATCGCCCGGGCAGACCGTGCTTTCATAATAAAAAAGTACAAAAAAAACGTGCAATCTAAAAGGGAAATAGAGGATTTATTTGGCAAATTTGGTATTAAAGATTGCTCGGCCCAATGGTCTGAAATCAAAAAGATGAGAAGCGGGCGGTTGTATTTTAATTATTCCTGCCTCTCGCATTTTCAAAAAGAGAGAAATGGTCATTCAGTAGTTGAAAAATATCATTTTCTCGTTGCAGAAGCTAATTATAATGAAAAATCAAAGTTTAGACGTCTTTTGCTTGCAAGAGGAATTGACATCATTAAATATCTCGATTTTATAAATAATAAGAGAAATAAATTTGGCGCACACAATGATGGAACAAGGCCAGCAGAAATTCCAGATGAAGATTTTAAACTCTTTAATGAATATTACATAAAAGCAACTAATCTTTTAATTGAGTATATAGACTAGGAGGAACAATAAGTGGCAAAAGGCGGCAAAAAGGGCAAGAATAAGATAAAATCTCAAGCGGCGATTAACAATGCCTCAGCATCATCTGGGACTAAGTCAATTAAACTCACCGAAAAGGAACAGCATCTCCTCG
The DNA here is from genome assembly GCA_020025075.1 of Pectinatus sp. GTDB lineage: Bacteria > Bacillota > Negativicutes > Selenomonadales > Selenomonadaceae > JAHHSR01. The sequence goes on from JAHHSR010000033.1 coordinate 12,938, forward strand.
AATTGGCAAAGCAAATTCAAAAAGATAGCGAGTTGGACTTGGCGGAGTTTAAAAAGCTCCTTGAAGAGGATTATGCCAATGAGTATGAAGAGAAAAAGGCAGCTATTGATGAGGCCTTGAATGCAGAGATGAAAGAACTTAGGGCTGAATATGAAGAACAGATGAAAGAGGACAATAAGGAACTCATCAGGGAAAACACAGAACTGATAAGTAAAAATGCAGCTCTTAAAGAATTGAATACCAAAATTGAAAAAATGGTAAGTGCGCTCAAAAAACAAGTTGAAAAAACAAATAAAGAACAGCAAAAAATCATTGATAATGCCAATATAAAGGCAGAAAAAATAATCGATAAGGCAGAAAAAGTGAATGAAAAAGCAAATGCTGAACTCGAGAAAACCATAAGTGAGCTGGAAAAACAGGCTGAAAAAACAAATAAAGAACAGCAAAAAATCATCGATGATGCCAATATAAAGGCAAAAAAAATAATCGATAAGGCAAAAAAAGATGCAGAAAAGGCAAATAAAAAAATTCTTGCAGACATTAAATCTCGTACAGAGCATTTAGACGAGCGCGAAGAGGCAATGGAGGATAAGGAATTTGAACTAGAGAGCAAGGAAAGTTTGCTTTCCAGCAAGGAACGGCGTCTGAAAAAACAGGCAGAAATTTATGACACAGCCAATCTGGATGTTGTAGAGTCCTTAAAGAGCCAGCTGACCATGAGAGAAGAACTGCTGGAGTCAGTACAAAAAGAATATGCAGAAGCGCAAAGGGAACTCAACAAGATTCGTCTCAGTATGATTCATACGGAGGGAATTTCCCCAGAAGAATTGCAAAAGACGAATGAGCAGCTTTACAAGCGCATCGAGGAGCTTGAAAATAAGTGCAATCGATATACGGAAGAAGAACTCAATGAGATGAAGGCAGCATTTGATTCAAAGGATAATTGGCTCATGCAGATTCGCAACCTGACCAATGAAGTTTCATCTAACAGACTTGAACTGACGAGGGTTAATAACAGCATTCAGGAATATGAACAGCTCAAGGCTCAAATGGATTTATTGAGAACATTAAATGAGCATTTAAGAGGCGAATTGGATAATACGAAAAAGATGCTGGAAAGCAGCGTAGGTGAAATTTGCCCCGCGTTGACAAGCATTGATATAGATGAATCAGTTGAAAGCGGTGACAGCTATGTGCGCTACGAAGAGCGCCTGGCCAATAAGAATGACGGTCGAATAAAGAATCTGTACCAGCTGGTAGAGCATGTGAGAAATTATGCGGCTTCACGGGAAAAACCTTTATTTTATAGTAGACAGGATTTAAAAGCTTTTATTGCTGGGCTTGCAGCATCACCATTTACAATTTTGCAAGGTATGTCCGGAACGGGCAAGACCAGCCTTCCAAAAATTTTCTGCGAGGCCATTTTGGGCGAAATCAATGTTGTCCCCGTTGAATCTTCCTGGCGAGATAGAAATGAGCTTCTGGGCTATTACAATGACTTTAGCAAAAAGTTTACAGCCAAGGAATTCACCTGTAATCTTTATCGAGCTGGATGTACGAGATATGACAATACGATTTATTTCATTGTACTCGATGAGATGAATCTTTCACGCATTGAATATTATTTTGCAGACTTTCTTTCTGTTCTGGAGAATAAAAAGGATAAATGGCTTATTAAGCTCGTTGATACGGACATGAGGCAGCTTCCCACTGAAATTACGAATGAAGTCGTAGAGGCTTTGGCAAGGGATAGGAGCAATGAAGGGCTTGAACTCAGGGCTATCGTTCAAAAATTATATCCGGACAATAGACTCTCGGAAGATGATGAGAATGCGATATCTGCAAGCGATAAGCTCAAGTTGATCACCTATTTGTCCAATAAACAGTATAAAAATGCCGCTGGGACGAGGAGTATCGTTGGGGGGCCGCAAAACCTCATAAATGGCAATACCATAAGAATTCCCCAAAATGTCTGGTTTATCGGAACGGCAAACCGAGATGAATCGACCTTTGAAATAACGGATAAGGTCTACGACAGAGCACAAGTCCTCAATTTCAATAACAGAGCTAAGGGGAGCCGCTTAAAAAATGATATGCCTGCGGTGTACATAACCTATAGAGAACTTCAGAATATGTTTGAGGCAGCAAAAAGGAGTAAGAACTACTCTTTTGATTCGGAAAATTGCACGGCACTGCAGGAAATAGAAAGTGTCCTCAAGAGTTATTTCCGCATTTCATACGGTAACCGCATCCAAGACCAAATGAATACTTTTGTTCCCGTATATGTAGCGGCAGGAAGTTATGCGGGGGTAAAGGCCGAAGAGCTGACAAGATTAGAAAATGAAGCAATTGACTATCAGCTGACCAATAAAGTGCTCAGAAAACTCGAATATGAAGACATAAATGATGAAGCAGCTGATAAGCTGAAAAAACTCTTTGAAAAATATGGTTTGGAGCAGGCAAGAGATTTCATCAACTGGAAGACAAGAGGAGCAAAGTAAGCATGGTTGTAGCTTTTGTCAACAGGAAAAGTGAAAAAAAAGTACTTTCGTCTGAGGTTACCAATTATATTCTGCCCAATTCTGGGAACTTAGCTTGCAGGGAAATCAAAGCACCGCTGATTTACGTCAACGGCGATTCTTATAAGGTGGACAAAGGGAGCATCACTATTCCAGTAAATGAGAGTTCAATTGAGCTAGAAATTGATGATAAAATTTTTGTTATCCATGTTCTTTGCAGAAGATATGCCAATGAGCTAAAATTCGATTACAATGCCTTTGGTGCTGCCTTTAAAAATAATCTCATTCAGGGAAAGATGGACGAAAAGATTTTATTTGAAGCGTTCGAGACTGATGATGACAATTTAAAAATTCCCCTTTGCACCTTTAATAGAAAATTCGATTCCATCACAAAAAACTACGATGTCGAAGCGATATCCAAATGCACGGACAAGCTGCCGCATATCTTCAATAAGCCCAAGCAACATTTAAAACAGGTCAATGATGTAAGGCCTGCGGCTGTGGTTTCACGAATCGGCCAGGAAGCCATCAGGCATTTGGCATCCCATAGCGAACATTGGAAAGGAATAAAGGCAAGTGGCCTCATCCCGGAACGATTGTTGGCGAGAACGCTAGAAGATGACTGTGCAATTTATGAAAATCTTGCCACAAAGACCATGGTAGACAAACTATACCATGAAATGAAAATGCTCAATGAGGAAAACATTGACTGCTATATGCAAATGAACGTAGATGACGGTCACGCTGTAAGCGGTGAGCAAAAGATATATTTTCACGCCAGGGATATATTGCTCAAGGGAATGGACGATGAGGCAGTCGCCTTTAACCAGCTTTTGCTTGAAGAACAGCAAAAGTATATTTTCGAGATTCTCGAAAAACTTGGCAAATGCCGCTCAACTTCTCTGTATCGAACCTTGAAAAAGGCAAAACCCGTTCATGGCAAGCTCAAAAAAACCAATATCTTCATGATGGATAAGTACTACAAGTATGTTTATGAATTGTGGAATTTACTGGAAAACAGGCAGAAAGTTGCCCCTTATGATACCGCGCAAGACATAAAGGGCGAGTATGCTCTCTTTTGTAAAACACTGTTTATATTTGCCCTGCGTTATTTCCAGTTTAGGTCGGAGGACCAACCTGGCGATGTATTTGTCGATGACAAATTAGGCAATATAAATTATTCGTTTGACCGCTGGAATCTAGTGATGGAAAATGCCTGGATTGAAGGATTGGACATCGATGGCTTTGCGACGCAGATGTCTATTAAAAGCTCAATTAAAATCAAATGTTCGCCAATTAATATTTCGCCTGAACTTACGGCAAAATATTTCGGTGTCAAGTTAGTTGATGATACACTGTTATTTGACAGGGTTTTAGATAATAAAGAACAGGAAAACTTCATCAAACGGGTAAAGACCGGCTGGCCAAAAAATAAGCAAAAAAATTGGACTTCGGAATTAAAGCAAAAGCTATATACCGCCTTTGCCAATGTCGATATAAAATATGAGAAGGCTTTATTCGTTCCATGGAAGTACTTGCTGCCAGATAATACAGAAGATATCAAAGAAACGCTTAGGCAGATAAAAGCGAAAGTTGATTTAGCAAAATACGACAAGGTTTATCTTCTTATCGCCTCCAGGCCAAATGAGTTTTCAAATGTGGAGGATGGCAAGGTACTCAGCTCCTTGCTCTCATATGGCAAAGCCAATGCAGCCATAGAGCGGAAAAAAGACAATGTGGGCGTCATTCCGATTGGGCTCAACGATATAAATTCCTATAGGCGCTATACAAAGATTTTGCTCGAGCAGATGATTGCCTTGGATGCAGAAAGAAAAACTTGTCCGATTTGCGGAGATATGTTAAATCTAGGCAGGGGGGACCAAAAAAATATAGCAACCTGTCATACATGTGGCTTTCAAATCATCAATACAAAATGCAGCCATTGCGGTCAAGATTACACCTTCACGAGATATATACTGCCGAAATCAACAACGATGGCGAATGTGGCTAATGCCGGCTTTAAAATTATAGCCGAGGAGCATAAATTCGGCTTTAAGAATATAACGGATGTATTCTTAGAGGATGGGAATATACATCCGCTTTGCCCGCATTGTGGAAAATAAAAGAAATATTAATAAACAAGGCGATACATGCTGGCATTTTCTATGTGCTTATAAGGAAAGAATATAAATTTTCAGCTATATAGATGAGAAAAAGGTGCATGTTTTTATGCGCCTTTTTCTGTCTGTTCATTGACTATACTTTTAAAGCAAGCGTCTTTATGCTAATTTTATTTCCACTCATCTTTTATAGTGGTCCCTTTCGTATTTTTCGTCAAACTACTCCCGACTGAAGTCGGGAGCTTGTAAGTCGGAAAAACATAGGTATTAGC
>JAHHSR010000034.1 GCA_020025075.1 Pectinatus sp.
GTTTCCGTCCCCTTGCGGGGTATGAGTTGTAACCGCGGAGCTGGCAAAGCGCGCCACTGCTGGGCTGAAAAGACCATTTTCGCTAAGGTATTTTTTTCATACAGGCTTTTTACATTCACATTTTTATTTTAACACTTTTTGTTCATTTGTCAATAGTGGCTAGGGGTGGCAATTTTTTCCCGCTCAACTGGATTCATAATATTTAAGCTGCATTTATTTTACAACATCATCTTCTGATTTGGCTCGATTTGTAAAAAAAGCGCAGCATATGCTTGCTGCGCTTTTGTCTTTTGTAAAATGCGGTTATAAATTGGGAATCTTGATGGCTTCGGCAATCCACCTGTTGATATTTTTGTAAGTACCACGCAAAGGTGTTATCTCCTCTCCATAAATCAGACGGAGCATGTCAAAGAAAATACTCACCATTTCCTGCGAGGTCATATTGAGACGCTGGCGGAAGATATCCTCCGTCACATTCATTATTTCATGTGCAGCATCATTTCTCAGGCGGCGCACATCGCTGATTTTAGCCAGCTTTTCTTTTATAGCCTTATGCAGCGAGGGATTATTGGTTTTGTCTTCTCCTACATAGCTGCAGTAGTGATAAAGGAGAAGGAATGAAAGGTCACAGTCGCGCATCTGATAGTCCATGTTTTTTTCAAGATAAGCTAAAAAGCCGGGCAGCTGGCTCTTTAGGGCGCTGCGCGTCAGATAAAAATGCCTATTCGCCTTCTTTTGGCAAAGGCGCTGCAAGGGAAAGGGAAGATTGGCTTTGCTGTATTCGAGCAAAAATTCATAGAGGAAGGGGATAACACGCACCATGAGGTTAGAAAGATGGCTGCGCTGCTGGTCCATCTGCATGACGAGAAAGTACTCGAGAAGATTTTTTTGGCTGCCGGAGAATTTGAATAGCTCTATTCCGTCATAATGGGACAGATGCTTTTTGGCTTCATCGGGCAATAAGTCAGCCCTGCTCGCCGCATGGCGCAAAAGCTTTAAAGCAACTTCAGGGATACCTTCGCATTTTTGTGCCCATTTCAGAGCCGACTGGTATTCAAAGTCGCTTACAAGTGATAATATGCGGTGGTAGTCGGCGTAATAGCGGAAAAGGGACAGCTGCGGTTCTTTGCAGCGATTTGTCAGGTCTTCATTGTCAATATTGGTCTCAATTGCCGCCTCAATGCCGTCGCCAATATAGGGCAGTTCCCGATTGGCCTTGCCTTCCGGCGATTCTACCTGGATGCCGATGCAGCCGGGCAGCTCTATGGCTAGCATAGCCAGGGCTGTTTTTATCTGCGGCGTCCCTGAACTCAGATTTATCAGGATAGTCGAGGCAGGATTTTCTTCTCTTAGCTCGTAGAGCTTTTGAGGCAGGATTTTAGCAAAAGCGTCATAAAGGTGCGGGTCTTTTATGTCGGAAAAAATGGATGTGATTTCCATTTCGGGCGCGATATGCTGCAAAGGAATGGTATAGCGGTGGTCAGCCCGCTCATTTTTTTTCATCTCGTCGGTAAAAAAGAGAACAGCACGCCTAGGCCGATAATGCCTGACAATATGCAGGCAGGCACCGTCGTGGCAGCCGCGTATCGGGTCGGTTTTTCCCAAGGCAGAAAATAGTATATATTCTTCAGACATGATAATGCCTCCTAAATAATTTTTTCTACAGCACCCATGCCAAGCGCCGTCTTGATGCCGATGCCTGAAAAGGGAGCAAAGGATATAAGAAGAGCGACAAGGCGCCGTACTGCATCGTTGCCGCCAAGGTGAAAATGCGCCTGTCCCTCAAAGCCGGTCAGATATCGACCTTCAAGAGAAAATGGAGTCGAGAGAAGGTGATAGCGTGTCATAATAAAGCCGCCAGATAGCTTGTCGGCGAGATTATCTTCTTCAATCTTCATAAAATCGCAAAGCGCATTCCAGCGCAGAAGAAGGTTTTGCAAAATGAGCCGTCCATCAGGGAAAAAGACATAGCCTCCCGCTTGCTTAAAAGCTGTGGGCGTGATGAATTTAAGGCCGACATGAGAAGGAACATCTCCTTCAAAGGCAGCGTCAGCCAGCTCTTTAAAAGATGTCTGCTGAAGGCAAACAGCTCTTTCGATAACGGCATTATAGCCCTTTTTATGCAAGAGCAAATTTTTGCCTTCATTTAAGTTTTGTAAGAAGGCAGTTTCTATGCCATCGGATAGTGTGCATATGCGCCAAATCGCCTTTTGGCGCAGACTATCCCAAGCAATGCTCTGGCTGTAAGGGCGCATCTCCTGCTGATGCAGAACCTCGCCGAGCTCGCGCGGAAGCATTTCCATAAGCGCACCGTGCATGATAGAACCCATGGAGTAATTAGCCTTTTCATTTTCTGGCAGGGATAATGTTAGTTCAAAAGTTTTGAGCATAATTACATTTCCTTAATATGGCAAAGCCCCAGCAGCCAATTTTGGCTCCCCTGGCGGGCTATTTTTACCGTTCGCGGAGAAATGGTACTATCAAGCTTTACGTGGTTGTGTGCAGGTTCTGTCATGCGGCGTATCCAGTTGAACTTTTGAAATTGTGCATCGAGCATTTTGGCGATAAATCTTCTCGCCTGTTCTTCATCCGGCGCCAAAGAGTGGATAATGCTCTTAAAGAGAAGCCCCGAGCCCCCGCCTAGGCAAACGTCGGCAAGCGGTATCTCTTGGAAGAGGCGGGAATAGCTGCGTCCCAAAGAATTTTTTTGCAGCTTTAATACATCTTGTGTCATTTCATGCCAGCAAGAAAGTATTTCATCCAATGATTGAAAGCCAATTTCTTTCAGGATGGAGAAATCAGCCGTAATGGAAAAATGCAGCTTTTCCTGGGGCGGAATACATTCACGGTATAAAGGAAGTTTCTTTTCATTATTTCCCAAGCGGCCAGCATGGGTAGAGATGTCGATTTTTTGCAAAATGAGCGTATCTTTTTTTTCTGCCAGGGCATCGCTTATGGCAATGCCCTTCATCACGCTTTTTGTGGCATTGTCGCCCTTGCAAAAATTGAGCTTATGCAAGAGTTCGGATTCTAAGCGCTGTGTCGTTCTCCCTATGCTGTTTAGCTCGCGCCGATTGCGAAGGTCCAGGTCGCTTATCTGCTGCCAGTAGTATTGCGCTAGCTTGGGATTTTTTCGCAGAAGATGCCTGATAACTGCCGTGCGCAGCGACCCCTTTAAGCTGCTGCCCGGTATATAGGGATGACCATCAGCCAAAGAAAGCTGTGTTTGGACATCATTTAGGTGGCCTTTGCTTGACAGCTCGTTGGCACTCACCTTGGCCATGCGAAGGGCAAGGCTGCGGATTTCTTTTTTGGAAATTCCTTTATAGCAGAGCCAATCCCAAATGTATTTGCCCTTAAAAGGCCCCCTTTGCGAAAGGCTGCCCGCCATCTTATTGATGTAGCCGACAAAAGCATCAATGAGGTCGCGCTTTTGCAAAAAGGCAATCCATGCAGCCTCCTGCACGAAAATGACCTGCTGATTTTCCGGGTCATAAATGTACTCAAATGCCTTTAAAGCCGTGCCGTCGCCAATATGAACAGGAGAAAGGCAGTTCAGCTCATATTCTTTTTTGATTAGGTTCATTGTCAGTCCCCCATTATGCCGATATATAGGCCATAGCCATAGCGCCAAATCGGGTGTGCATCGCTTTCGCCCAGGCAGGCAAGCGTACCTTCAAGACGGCTTTTAAAGCACGAGCCATCATTTAAAAGGCAGACGCTGTTTTTCTTTTTGCCAAGGCTTGCCGTCGTCACAAAACCGCTGGCGCGGCGCAAGCTGTAATAGCCCTCTTTGACCATGGGCAGATTGCTTTTGTCGGGAATGAGGCCAGCTAGCGTCATTTGCCAAGGCGCATTTTCCGCCTGGAGCATCTTATAAAGCATCTTGGCATCGTCATTTTCGCTGCTTTTATCACTGAGCTTTTGTTTCCATTCCACATGGAATTTTCCCAAACCGGAGCTCTTCTTGCCGCCAAGGCCAGATAAGCCGATAAAATCCAAGGTCTTAGCAAATATCTGCGCGTCAAGGTCATCTTTGGCGCCAAGAATGATGTAAAGCCCTGCCTGCTTTTTAAAACCGAATTGCCCAACAAAATAAGGCAGTGTCTCGAGCTCACGGCAATTGGCACACTGGCGCAAAGTTTCTATGCCAAAGTCGTTGTCTTCCGCAAATGGCTTTTTGCCGATAAGAGCAGAAAAATACATTTGCAAGCGGCTGGCCCTGATGAATTTTATCTTCTTTTGCTTTTTTAGCTGTGTTGCGGCTCGGCAGGTACTTTGATAATCGAAAGTCTCTTGCACGTTTTTGGCCGGCTCGGGCACAAAGAGCGGACGCGGCAGGTAAAATGCTATTTTCCCGTCCAGCCTTTTCCACGGCAAAAGGCTGGAAAAGCGCAAGGCACCCTTTTCCACTTTATCCAAAAGATGCGCAATCATTTCATCCTGCTTAGCTTTTAACAATTCGGCGACGAGCGCGGAAAAGAAAGCATCAGACGAAAAGGAAAAATCAGTGTGCTCGATGCCTGCACCCTGCTCTACGCTGCCAAAATGGATGGGAGAGTCAAATTGCAGTGCATAAAGATGATAGTTCATGGCTTATTCATCCTTTGCCTGAGAGGGTTTTTCCAGCCAGCCAGTAATGGCTGCCAGTTTTTCTTGCGGCAATGTATCAGCTTTTCCCACAGAGAAATATTGCAGGGAAAAGTCATTTAATGACACGCGCCCATAACCGCGCGAGCCATGCCCGCCCAAGTAATCCATCTGCAGAAGGAAAAGCCCTTCCTGCAGCATTTTCATGTCCTCATCGAGTTGCCTTTCATCTTCTACATTATATACGAGGCGAAAAGCAAATTCGGCGCCAGCCGGCACGCGCTCAATCTGGCGCGGATTAGCTGTTGCGGAAATGCGGTCGATGGTATTTTCCCATTTTATTTCGCCAATATAAGTATCTAAATCCAAGCTGCTCAAAGAATCTAGCGATTCTCTCTTCAGGCGCAAATCGAAAAATTGCAGGCGAGAAGGACGGCAGCCTTCATTATTTCTCGAAGCCGAGCCAAAAAGGCGAGCTATTTTTTCGTCATCGTCCTCAATCTTGTTGAGAAGGTAGGTTTTAGACATGCTGCGCGCGAGCAGCGTACGGATTTTTCCTTTCAAAGAGCTTCCCGGTATAATGGGTTCCTTGGTCAAAGCATCGCGAATAAACGGGCTGTCAACAGCGCCTATGGGCGCAAAATCGGATGAGCCGCCTATATGAAGGCCGCTTTCCACTTTCAAGCTAGCGCGAATATCAATTTTTCCCTTTAAGGCATTTTGCTGATTCATGTTTATTTGTCCCTTCCGCCATAATATTTGTGATAGGCAACGAGTGCTTCCATGAGGTTAGAAAAGCGCTTGTATTTTTGGTAATCGCTGCCGATGCAATTTATGCGCTCAAATAATTTGGATTTATTGCTGAAATCTTTGACAATATCACTGCGTCCTGACTGATAAGCAAGCTTTACTTTAAGGTATTTTATTTGAGCAGAAAGTTCTTCCGACAGCGCTTTTTCCTTAAGGTGCGTCATATGCCAAACATCGACTTTGTTCGTCACCGTATTGACAGCGGTCAAAAATTTTCTGAGCTGGCTTGTTTTTAAGACAATATTGCCACGCTTGTCTTTTTCCAGGCTTTTGATGATATCTTCTGCCTCTTTTGCAATATCTTGAATATTTTCAGTCATCATCTGATTCCCCTTTTTCGCGTAATCCGTAAATGATAAGCTCGATTGCCGTCAAGAACTCCTGCCTGTCCTCAGCATTGCTATACCAGTGATAAAATGTCTTTCTGATTTCATCGTAATGCTTTTTCGCATCTTCTTGCATCTGCCCTTTGGGGCTAAGGCGCGCTAAAGCGTAGGCAAAGCGCGCAAGCTGAATCGAGCCTTTGCTTGTGAGCAGGTTTAAGATGCGGTATAATGCGCTCTTTCCCACGGGAAGGCGCCCATCATCGCTATCGTCAAAGGAAAAATGCTCTTGCAGAAATTTCAGCTTTTCACCGCAGACGCGGTCTATAAATACTGGCCATGTATAGGCATTGGCATGAAAATCATCATCATGCATCCCGAAGAGGGAAACGCTGTTTTTGCCGGGCATTGATTTAGCCATACTTTCCAGATTGCCTGTCAGGCGAGCCATGTCGCTGATAGGATGCTTGCACTGGAAAAATCCTATCCCGGCAGAAAAATGCAGCTTGCCGCTGCTGAAGCGATAAAAGGCATGGTATAAGTCAACGGCAAGTTCTATGATGTCTTGCCATGCGCCGACAAGGAACAAATCATCGCCACCGGAGTAAATTATGTGAATATCACGCGTTTTTTTGCCGCCTGAATTGCCGAAAAGAGAAAAGCTCTTATAGCCATATTCTCCTTCGCCATTTACTTCGCTGCGGCAGAGCTTATTGATATAATGCTTAAAAAATAGTGCCAGCTGGCGTGAAAGGACCGCCGAACGCGTTAGCGTAGCGTATTTTTTATCAAAGCCTGCCAAGAAAGCCGCGCCTAAATTATCAACGTCAGCGCGCAAGACGCCAATTCGCTCTATGCCGCGGCCTCTGATAAGTCCTGCTGAGCTATGCGCTAAGTCTTCAAAGTCCATAAGCTTGCCATCTTCATCATATGCTATATAATCGCCCATCCATAGATGCGTTGCCAAAAGTCCGCTAGCCAAGTTTTCATTTTTTACATAGATGCGCCTTAAAAAATCATTGCGCATAGCTTCGGCTTTATCAGTATCTTTTACAGCCAGATAATAACTGCGCCCGCCAAGTCCTGGCAGGGGGACAGCATATTTTTCCGGCTGCTTTAAAATGCAAAAGATATTGCCTTTCAGGGCACTTTCCCCCAGCTTGAACAGCCCCGTGCAAGCGGGACAGGCAAGCGTCTCCTCGCTGCCGGGATAGGGAAGAAGATTTGCCGCTGAAGTCCGGCAAATACTGCATTCACGAAAAGCATCGGCAACTTTATTGATGCTATTTTCTGGATTAAACAAATTTTCAAGCTGCTCCAGGGAATAACGGCACCGTTTTTCCTGTGACAATCCCTTGCTTACACGCGAAAAAACATCGCGCGTTCCTTCACCCATAAATTCATCAGCCGTGCATGGCGTCCATGCTAAAGCAAGGTAAAGCCTGTCAGCAAAGTGATGCATGAGCCAGTCGTTTATTGTTGATTTAGCCTTTTCTAAAACCGTTTTGGCCTTTTGCGTATTGGGCAAAAGGAGGTAAAAGTGACCGCCGCCTGTATAAATAAGTGAAGCGCGCGATAAGGATAACTCGGCTAAAATCTCATCGACGATATGTTCCAATAAGACTTCGAGGTACAAGGAACGACCGCGCAGACTTTTCAAAGCTCCCTTTGACGGGATTGAATAGATAAATTTTTGAATGCCGGAGATGTCGCCGGAAGCGAGCAAGTACATCGGCTGAGAGCGATATATTTTAGCCTGCTTGCTGCTCGTTGCGCTGCGATAGTCAGTGATGCCGCTTTCTTCAAAATACTGATACATCGCTGCGGCATAAGCTGCCGTGAGGCGCAAATGGTCGTAAAGCGAAATGTCGCTTACCTCAGCAAGAGAGGTGCTCGAAGGTATATAGCTGCAAATAGCTTCCAGGATATATAAAAGTTCATTGGTTTCCATCAGAAAGGGCGACTTTTTTTTGAAGTTGTCCTTTATATTGGAATAGAGCTTGTTATATGAATTGGAATCGGCACAGACCTTTTCTTTAGGATGCGGATATTGAACCGTATCATTCCTCAATGTGCGCAAGTAGAAAAACTGGCTTTTATCAGAAGGCTTGCCAGAAAAGGCATTGAATATGCTGCTCAATGGCATTTTGGCTGAAAAGCCTTGCCCTGAACCTGATGGGGTGCTGCGCCTGTCGCTGCCTGCTGCTATATTGTCAGCCTCACAAACAATATAGCTGATGTCAGAAGGGGGCAAATCATCAGGAATGTCCCGCGCATGATGATATAAGACAGCGCGAATAATATCATTGTTGTCCGGGCCAGCAAATTGCTGCAAAAATTCAGCTCCAGCCTTTGAATGTGTCTTTTTGAACCGCTCAGCGCGAAGGACAAGCTTTCCTATATCGTGGAGCAAAGCTGCCAGTTCAAGGCGTTTCGTTAAATCTTCCATGGTAAATCGCCGCTAAAAGCAGGTTTTAGATAACATATCTGCTGCAGAGGCAGCGGACATACCGCCTTTCTTTCTTTAGTGTCATATAGGTGCCTCTGCCTACCTATGATGTATACTATTCTACAAACAGGACAATAATCCTTTTATCATTTTGCTGTATCGGGCGGCAAATCATGTGCATAAGCAAATCCTAAAGGCGAATAAGCGGCAAAATATGTGCAAAATGACGTATCAAAGGCCAAAGGCTGCAGCTTAGCAATGTCTATTTTCCCGTTTGTAAGCATTTCTTCTGCGCAGCAGATATTTAAAAGCTGCCCTATGAGCTGCTCTTTGTTTTCGTCATAGCTTATCACCTGGCATTCCAAAGCCAGTGGCAGCTCGGCAATTAACGGCGCGTCGATGAGCGGCGATTTTTCGGCATGAAAGCCGGCCAAAGAGACTTTATCGGGCTCTTCAAATCCTGACACCATGCCAAGATAATCACAAGCATCCATCTTACTGGCCATGGCAAGGCTCAGCGTAAAAGCACCGGTCCGCTTAAGATTTGCCGTTGTCTTATGCGCTTTATCAAGATGCAAATAAAGCTGCTTGCCAGACAAAGAGCCATCCCAAGCTAGGTTCATAAGGTTTGGCCTTTTTCTTTCATCATATGTACCAAGCATATAAATAAGCTGTGGCAGCTCAAAAAGCCCGTTAAAGTTTTTTCTCATATTGCTCACCCTTTATATTAATATTAGATGTAAAATATAAAAAATCTCTTTTGACTAGAAATAATGGCTCATTCTCCCAAATTAGAAAATGAGCCATTGTCAGCATTTTATGTCCATGTGAACTCGGTGCTTATACTTATTCTTTTAAAAGACATTCAAAACAAATTGCCTTGCCGTTAATCGGCTGATATGGTTTGCCGCATTTTTGACATAGTGGCATGGGAACCGAGGCACAGTGAATTGTCTCCAGCGAATTTGAGGTGATAAGTGAAATAGCGTCTTGCTGACAAGCCGCAAGGCAGGCACCACATTCGGTGCAGCCGAGCGAATTGCTGTATATAGCGAGATTTCCCTCTTCTACCTGCATGCCGAGGCTTTTCTGTGGGCAGTTTTTGACACATTCGCCGCAGGCCGTACAGCTAGTTTCGTTGACGGCAATGTTTTTAAAAGCCGTAATGGGAAAGCCGTCAAGCGTTGGCAGCTGCTGAAGTGCCTCGGCAAAAATTTCTTGCCGCTTCAGCTGCGCGGGCTGTCCGTTTATTTGGTTTAGCGTATTGAGGCCTAAAGCCATGACATCTCGAAAAAGGCCCTTGAATAAATCACGCCGTGAAAGGAGTTTTTCGGGTTTTTGGCATTTATGGCTGGCTGTCGCTTTTAAGCAGCCGCTCTCGACAAAATAATCCAGCTTATCTAAAATTCCTGTGAGCTTTTTGGCTACCGATGCATTGCATTTGGCACAAGCACTATTGTCGAGGACGACGGGACGCAGGTATTCATGACGGCTATATAGCGCAACCAAAATGAGGCGAAAGTCTAAAAAGCCAAGGCAAGGGAAATGACTTTCGCGTTCGTTTTTTTGGCAGGAAAACCAAAGCGTATCATCTTCTCGTGCCAAAAACTGGCGAAAATCTTCTCCCGTATAGCCTACTGCGAAAATAGCCTCAGCCGGACAGGCGGCAACGCACAGGCCGCAGTGATTGCACTTGCTTAAATCGATAGAAAAATCAGGTGCGATGCACTGCTCGGGACAAGCTGTTCGGCATTTTTCGCAATGCATGCCAAGCTGGTTGGTGTTAAAGCATAGTGGCGTGTATAAAAATATTTTTTCTGGCAATTAATCATATCCTCACTGTTCAATGGCTTGGTCTAATTTATAAAAATAGCTGTTAGCGTCTTTGGGATACCAGCAATGGCCAGCTATATGTTCCATCAAAAAGAGGAAGAAGCCATCAAATTTGCTGACATTTATCTGGGCATCCTTGGGTGCATTGCTGATGGTTTCTTTTTTACATTCAATAGTAAAACTTGTCATCTCGTCCGAGATGGGGGCCGTTTTAAACGCTTCAGCTAAATTTTCGGCAAGTTTTTGAGAAAATTTGCGGGGTGTATCGAGCTTTTCCGCCTCTTTTTCCGCCTTAGTCTTTTTTATGGCAGCGGCAACAAGCTCACTGTAATGCACCTTGCTGATGAAAACTTTGAGCATGGCCGTATTGCCCGTCATCTTCTCGACGCTGACAGCAATTTTGCGCCGTCTGTTCATGGATTTTTCTGCCTCGATGAGGGCGTTTGTTTCCTGTGGCGTCAAAAAGCCCTTAAACTCACTGGAAAAATAGGCGGTGTTAATCGTCTGATAGTCTTTGCGCCAGGCTGAGACCGTCTGCGGATTGGCCATGCCGATGAGCGCCGCATCAGTAAAATTATCCTGCATGGCAATTTGGGTGAAAATTTCTAGCGAACGCTCTGGCGAGGTACTGGCAAAAGAAAAATTTCGCACCATATAAGTGCCGAATAACATAATACAGAATAAAGCGATAAATGCAACAACAACCTTTAAATTTTTCTTAGTTTTCACGAAAATCTCCTAAATATTATTTATTTTGTTGAATCTTATAGCTAATTCGTGTGCAGATAGCTCGCCTTTTAGCGGCAGGCAAATATCCTGCACGCCGACATAAAGGTAGCCATTTTCTCCGACATAGGCTCTTGGTATCGTTTTGTTGTTGTGATAAACGGCAGATAAAGCCCCCGCAATAAGATAAGCCCTTTCGGCGCTGCTCATTGCCTTAGAAGATGCTGCCTTCATGAAGAATTTGCCGTTTATCTTTACCGTCCCATTTGAGACAACCACGTGATTATTGCTATAAGCCGTGAGCTTTCGGGCATAATTTTCACGTCGCTGCTCATTTGTCGGATGGTCCGAGGGGGAGAAAATTTCGCCGACAAAATTTTCCCTTTGGGAAGGCATCTTTTCCATGACGCGCTGCCAAAGTGCCGCGCCGGCACCGGGATTAAAACCCGCCATGGTCGCATAGGTAAAGGCATCATTATCTGCTTGCCACTCCTGCGGCTTGGTAACGACATTGGCTTGTGCATAGCGCGCCAAAACAGAGACGCCAAGTGATTTGAGAGCAGAATCGGAATTAGCCTGTTCAATAGCGCTTATGGCATCGATGGGCAGGCTCTTTCTAATGCCCTTTATGTTATGTTTTTCCTCGCCATGCCCCATTTCGTGAGCGATGACAAAAGCTATTTCATCAGGATTATTGCCAAGAAGGTCAAAAAGGCCGCTGTTGACGCTGATATTATGGCCGAAAGTGCAAAAGGCATTAAAAGTTTTTTTGTTGTTGACAAAATAATTGTATGGTTTTTGCCGCACATCAGGATATTTGGTCGCATAAGCATTAGAAAGGCGCTTGACAATATTGCCTAAAAGGGCATTTTTGTCTCCATCATGGTCGACGCCATATTCATCTTTTAATTTCCCGAGATAGACATTGCGTCCTGCATTATCATAGTAATTGACCATTGTGTTGAGTGAGCCATATTCGACAGCTATGCCTAAAAGTGCCTTTGCCAAGGGGTTTAAATGAAAGGCACTGGCGGGCCTTTCTGGGAAAACAGAACATGAAAAAACGAGCGCCGCAAGGATAATACTCCGGGTGCGCTTGCCTAAGAGCATAAACTCAACTCCCTTTCCTTTTGCGGGGACTAAAAAGCCCCTTGATTGACTTCATTATATCATATCGGCAAAAAAATTTGCTTTTTTCAATGGCAAACAAGCGAAAGATGACACTTTTCTAAAATAACTTTTTGTGTTATATTTTCTTTGACGTGATACGATAAATGGAGGGAGCCGATTCAGGCAGATGATGCAAATGCAAGGTACAGTTATTCAAAAAAATGGCCGCTATACAGTGCGCATAATCACGCAGACAGGCTATTTATCCGGTACGCAGCTCATTGCTTTAAGTGAAATTGCCATGCGCTATTCAAAGGCGGATTTGTTTTTTACTTCGCGCGGGACAATAGAAATTTCGGATGTAGAAGAAGAAAAGGTGCAAGACTTAATCGCCTGCCTCGGCAAGGCAAATATTTCGGTGGGCGGTACGGGTACAACGGTGCGGGCTGTAACGCAGTGCAAGGGAGCTACCTGTCGCAGCAGCTTATCTGACCCGGGACGCCTGTCAAAGATTCTAGATGAAAAATTTTTTGGCGAAGCAGTGCCCAAAAAATTTAAGATATCTGTTTTCGGCTGCCGCAATTCGACAGGCAAGGCGATGTGCAATGATGTCGGTATTGTCGCTGCCAATATGCAGAGACAATACTATGTTTATCTAGGCGGCATGGCGGGACACAATGTACGGCAAGGGCAAAAGCTCGACAAGCTCGTACCGGAGAATGAAATCGTGCCGCTTGTCAGGCGCTGCCTCGACTTTTATAAGCAGCATGGTCAAGAAAAAGAGCGCTTCGGCCAAATGCTTGAACGGCTCGATATAGATATAAATAAAACATTTTTCAATTGATTCACTGAGAAGATAAAGCCGCCTATTATAATAGGCGGCTTTTTTATCAGCTTTTTGCTTCTGGATTGCGGCTTTTAATGAGGTCGGTTCTAATGCGCTCATATTCTGCTTGGTCTATTTCGCCTTTGGCATAGCGCTCATTTAAAATCTTGAGGGCGCTAAATGCGGCATCGGCATTATTGGGAGGACATGGAGCAGGCGCACTGCACAGGCGGCGAATCAAGATAACCGCGCCACAGATTAGTACCCCCCAAAAAATCAGCATTGGCAACATGAAAAACAAGCTGCCGCCGCCAAAAAAACTATTGCTCGGATAAAACCAGCCACACATATTATCAGCTCCTATCGTAAAATGCCGTTAAGCGGCGTAATTTTCAAATTCTCTTTTTAGTTTACTTGATAAATATGTTTTTATTGTGACATTTAATTATAAATCTAGACAAAGTAAAAATATTATTACAATTCATGGCCTTTTCAGGGTATTGCCCCTTATTGCGAATAAAGCCTAGAATGATTTCCTCTATAAAAATCTTTCTATCTTGAAGAATGGATAATGATTTCTCTAAACAGGATATTAGTTTATCTTATGGGTGTATGTATTCAGAAAATATCAGAAAAGTGCAAAAAGTTTCCTATTTACTTTATTATGTTCAGTATAATATAATAAAATAAAGTGGCTGAAATATATTGCAAAGGGAGTAATCGTTTTGGAACTAAAAGAACTACGTACAGGCAGCATCTGCCAAGGCTTTAAGCTACTAAAAATCACGACCGTAAGCGAACTCGATTCCACAGGCTATGAGTTTGTCCACGAAAAAAGCGGTGCGCGCCTGTTCTATTTGCAAAATGAAGATGACAACAAGGTATTTTCTATTTCATTTCGCACGACACCAAAGGATAATACTGGTGTTGCCCATATTGTCGAACATTCGACATTGTGCGGCTCACGCAAGTTTCCCTCCAAGGAGCCTTTCGTAGAATTAGCCAAAGGTTCACTCAACACATTCCTCAACGCGATGACCTATCCGGATAAGACCATGTATCCCGTTGCCAGCCAAAATGACAAGGATTTCCAGAATTTGATGGATGTTTATTTAGATGCCGTCTTTCACCCGCTCATGACGACAACGCCTGAGGTGCTTATGCAAGAAGGCTGGCATTATGAAATAGATACTCAGCAAGATTCGCTTCGCTATAGCGGCGTCGTCTACAATGAAATGAAGGGGGCTTTATCTTCGCCGGAGGAATTATTGGAAAGCCGTTCCCTAAATGAGATGTTTCCCGATAATACCTATGCCTTTGAATCGGGCGGCAACCCGGATTATATTCCCGATTTGACGCAGCAGATGTTCGTCGACTTTCATAAGCGCTACTACCATCCGGCAAATAGCTATATCTTTTTATATGGCAAGCTGGATTTAGAAGAAAAATTGGCCTTTATAGATGGTTATTTGTCGGACTTTACCAAAATTGAAGTCGATTCAAAGATTCCATTGCAGAAGCCTTTCGCTAAAGAAAAGCGTGTTATTGCTCACTATCCAATTGGCACCAATGAAGATAAGAAGGAAAAGACCTTCTTGAGCTTCGATTTCGTGACCGGTACTTCCCTTGACGTGGAAAAGTGCATTGCCCTTGACCTGCTCGATTACGCACTTTTAAAATCGCAGGCAGCGCCACTGCGCAACAGACTTATTAAGGAGAAGCTCGGCACGGATATCAGTTCTGCTTTTGACAATGGCTTGCGTCAGCCCTGGTGGACGATTACCGTAACCGGCTCCGAGCCAGAAAGGGCTGAAAAATTCCGTCATGTCCTCTTTGAAGCCATTGAAGAGCTCGTGCAAAAGGGCATAGACAAAAAATTATTGCGCGCGGCTTATAACATCAATGAGTTTAAAATGCGCGAGGCCGATTTTGGTCAGTGGCCCAAAGGTCTTATTTATAATATTCTGCTCATGAAGAGCTGGCTTTATGATGGCGACCCAACACTTTATTTGTGCTACGATAAAGTATTAAGCGATTTAAAGAAAAAAATTGATACGGATTATTTTGAGAAGCTTCTTGCCGAAGTGACACTTAACAACCCGCATCGCATGCTCATAAGCCTTGAACCGGATAACGAGCTTTCTAAGAAGCGCGAAGCACAACTTGAAGAAAAACTGAAAAAAATTAAAGATTCCATGACCAAAGAGCAGATAGATGAGCTCATTGCAGCGGGAAATCGCCTAAAACTGCGCCAGCAGACGCCCGATAGTCCAGAAGTATTAAAGACGATTCCTCTCTTGCAGCTAGAAGACATCGATAAACAGGCGAAAAAATTTATCATTGCTGAAGATACGGTGGGCAATGCTAAAGTGTTGCGCCACGATATAAATACTAATGGCATCGCTTATGTCGATATGTATTTCGACGCTTCTGTCATTGAGCAGAGCTTATTGCCCAAAGTATATTTTCTCGTTGATATCTTGAAAAAAGTAGCAACGGAAAATTACAGTTATGCCGATTTGGCAAGTGAAATAGATTTGCGCACGGGCGGTATTTCCTTTGATTTAGGGGCCTATGCCAAAGTCAATGAGCCAATGTCCTTTTTGCCCAAGCTCATCATTCACAGCCGCTCTCTCATCAACAAGCTGCCCGACCTATTTGCACTGATAGAAGAAATTATTCTCAGCAGCGACTTTTCCGACAAAGAACGCCTGCGCGAGCTCGCCGTACAAGAAAAATCTGGCATGGAACTTGATATGCTCAACATGGCACAATCTTATGCTTCGGCGCGCGTCTTGTCGCATTTTACACCCGGAGCTGCTTATATGGAAGCTGGTAAGCTCTCATTTTACTCTTTCATCAAAGATTTAGTCGATAACTTTGACGCTCGCTATGATGAGCTTTGCCGTGATTTACATCTTATTATGAAGCGGATTTTTGCCGTGCCCAGGCTCTTGACAAGCGTAACGATGAAAAAGGAATACTTCAAGAAATTTGCCATTGATTTCAACAAATTTACTTGCAATCTCTCGAACGAAACGCATCAGCCTTGCCAATATACGTTCAACTTGAAGCCCTGCAATGAAGGCTTTGAAAGCTCCAGCCGTGTACAATATGTCTTTAGGGGCGCAAACTTCATTAAAAGTGGCTTTAAATATACGGGACATCTTGATGTGCTCTCGACAATTATGCGCTATACTTATCTTTGGAATGAATTGCGCGTTGTCGGCGGTGCCTACGGCATGTTTGCGCGCTTTAATTCTGCTGGTGATATGTATTTTGGCTCTTACCGTGACCCGCATCTTTCCCGTACGCTCTCTGTTTATGACAAAATCGCCGATTACTTGCGTAATTTTGCTGTTGACGATAGAGAAATGTTAAAGTATATTATAGGTACAATCAGCAATATCGACGTGCCTTTGACCCCTTCTGGCAAAGGTAAGGCTGCTGCTACTGCTTATATCTGCGGCATTACCGATAGCCTGGTGCAGAAGAAGCGCAATGAAATTCTTTCTACTAGGCAATCCGATATTGCAGCATTGGCCAAGCTTGTGGAAAAATGTCTTGCTAATGGCGCAATTTGTGTCATCGGCAACGAGGCTAAGATTCAAGAAGATGCAAACATCTTCCAAAAGACGTGCAATATTTTTGATGTAAAATGAAGACAGGTGGATTTTATGAAAAAATCAGTATTCAAAGGAGCTGGCGTGGCAATCGCGACGCCGTTTACAAAAGACGGTATCAACTATGAAGAATTTGCCAAGATGATTGAGTTTCAAATTGCCAATCATACCGATGCTCTCGTTATTGCTGGCACATCGGGTGAAGCGGCAACCATGAGCGAAAAGGAACACGAAGAAATCATTGAATTTGCCGTAAAAAAAGCGGCGGGCCGCGTGCCGGTAATTGCCGGTACCGGCTCCAATAATACGGCTTACGCCGTGCGCATGACACAGTTTGCCGAAAAAGTCGGCGCCGATGCGGCACTTATCGTGACGCCATATTATAATAAGTGCACGCAAAAAGGTCTCATTGAGCATTACACCTATATTGCCGACCATACAAATATTCCCATCATCGTCTACAGTGTCCCTTCGCGTACTGGCGTTACGGTAAAGCCTGAGACATATGCTGCTCTTTCCAAGCATCCGCGCATTGTTGCCGTCAAAGAGGCTAGCGGAGATTTGACAGCTATCTTGCGCACGCGCGCCCTGTGCGGTGAAGAGCTGGACATTTATTCTGGCAATGACGACCAGATTGTGCCGATTTTATCTTTGGGTGGCAGCGGCGTTATTTCTGTTCTTTCTAATATCGCTCCCCAAGTGGCACATGATATCTGCGCCAACTATTTTGCGGGCGATGTCGATGAGGCGGCCAAGCTGCAAACGGATTGGGAGGAAGTCATTTCCGCTTTGTTCATGGAAGTGAATCCCATCCCCGTTAAGGCTGCCTTGACCATGCTTGGTTATAATATGGGGCATGTGCGCTTGCCGCTTACCGACATGGAGCCAGAACATCAAGAAAAGCTGCGCGCTATCTTGCAAAAACACAAAGTGCTATAAAAAGAAGCCGCAGGATTTCCTGCGGCTTCTTCGTTTGTCTAAAATGGAACAAACTATTTGCTAAACATAGGTACGTCTATTATGCCTTACCTTTTTCGTGCAACATATTAAATCCCTGCACGATTGCCTTAATACCTTCCGTGACAGAAACGCGCTGTTTATCAGAAAGGCAGAGAAAGGCTTCAAGCATCGTTTTTGAATATTCAGATAGATTGTATTTTCGCATGAGCTGTTCCAATAAATCGTCATCAAGGCGGTGGAACATCTCTTCCCTGCCATAACGCAGCCAGTTCTCATTGATGTTATAAATGGCGCATAACAATTTGATGTGTTTATCAGTAACGCGCCGAATATTATTTTCAATGGTTGATATGCCAGATTTTGATAGTCCTATTGAATGTCCAAATTTTTCCTGTGTCAAGTTAAAGTGTAACCGAACCATTTTGAAACGGTCATTGCAAGACGAGTCCATTATTATCATCTCCTTTTACAAATAGTGGATTGACTTTTTCTACAGATTACCATATGTTAAAAGCCGTTTATATTTGCGCCAATAGGCACTATTTGAACCTCCCCCACTTATAGAAGTGGGGGATTCTTGAGAAGTCTGATACACG
>JAHHSR010000035.1 GCA_020025075.1 Pectinatus sp.
CTCGAGCGCAAGAAATATTATACATGGATTAATATAACCTGTCAACACCTTTTTTTAATTTTTTTAAAAAAAGGTCAAATATTTTCATTCAAATTTTATCGCCACTAAGATTGCTTATGGTATAATTAAGTTATACTGTGCGCACTTTTTAAAGCGGCAGAAACTAAGAGAAAGAGGTGAAATTTTCATAATCGTCAAGCGACTTTTATGAAAAAAACGTATGCTGAGCAAAAAATCACTTTTAAAAAACTTAGCTCTCGCCCTCACTATGGGTGCCTGCTTGAGTTTTTCCCATGTTGAAGCAGCAGCTTCTACCAGTGCAACAACCCCCGTCCCTTCACTCAAGGACAATTTTTATGAGGCCATAAATCATAAGGCCCTCTCCACACATGAAATCGCGCCGACAGAAACGAGCTGGTCTTATTTTAAGGATTTACAACTTAAAAATGAAGCCATCCTAAAAAATGACCTTCTCAAAATCGCTGCTAAGCAGGGTACCTACAAAAAAGGGTCTGCCGAGCAAAAAATTGCGGGCCTTTATCAGTGCGCCACTGACACGAAATCGCGCAATGAACAATCTCCCGCCATCATCAAAAAACTCCTTGCCCCCATAGAAAAGGCACAAAATACCGCGCAGCTCACTGCTGCATTAAATGAAATCAAAAAACAATACGGCCTCGGCCTATTGCTCGACTACGGCGTCGACCGCCTTCCCGATAAGCCTATCTATGCTGTGCGCTTAGCCGCTGCAACGCCGCTTTTAACACGAGATGATTTATTGAAAGAAACACAACCAGGCACTTGGCAGGACTACAAGGATTATGTCGCCACTGTGCTCGAAAAAGCGGGACAGACAAAAGAGCAGGCCACAAAAAATGCTTCTGACCTCTTAAAATGGGAACAAACGATAGCACCCGACCTTTTGACGAGTGAGCAGGAAAACGACGCTACTGTTCAAAATAATATGGTCTCGCACAAAAAGTTTCTCCAGCTCACCAAAAACATAAATGGAGCTGCCTTTTTAAATAGCTGCGGCATCAGCGGCCAAGAGAAATACTTCCTGGCAGACCCCAAATACCTTCAGGCTCTCGACAATGATTACACTGACAAAAATCTCTCCTTGTGGAAAAACTTCTTCATTTTCCAAACAATGAATGCCCTTGCTCCTTATTCCGACATCAATTTGCGCAATGCGGCACGCGCATATCGCCATAAACGCTATGGTATCCGCAAAAACCGCAGCGATGAAGAGACAAACAGCCTTCTCATTCAAGGCCTCATGCCTTATGAATTTGGTGAAATCTACGTCAAAGAACACTGCTCACCTGAAACAATCAAAGACGTGCGCGCCATCATTAACGAAGTGCGTCAAGTCTATCGTCAACGCCTCGAACATAATACATGGCTCGACAAGAGCACGCGCGAAATGGCTATCAAAAAAATCGACGATATGAATGTCTTTGTTGGTGGCCCGGCACCTGATGACAAACCTGTCATTGACGATATCATTACCGTTACCCCCATCGCCGATGGCGGTACCTTGCTCAGCAATATTTTAAACAATAATCGCCTGCGCCAAGAACAAGTTCATGCCTTAATCGGCAAAAAATTTGACGATAAAAAATGGTATGGCATCGACCCACAAGATATCAATGCCTGCTATATTGCCATCAACAACAGCATTACCATTCCCGCCGGTATTTTACAAGCGCCATTTTACGACCCAAAAGCAGACCGCGCCACAAATCTTGGCGGTATTGGCGTCGTCATTGGCCATGAAATTTCGCACGCTTTCGACCCCAACGGCAGCATGTTCGACCAAAACGGAAATATGAAAAACTGGTGGACTAAGCACGACCACATCATCTTCGACCAAAAGGCCGCCCGCTTTGCGCCGTATTACTCTAAATATTCCGTCGGCTATGGCCTGCACGAAAATGGCAAGCTCGTAACTCCAGAAGCCATTGCCGATTGCGGCGGTCTTTCTGTCATCACGCAGATTGTCGGCAATGACAAAGCCGCTCTGCGCGCCGTCTACAAAAATTTTGCCAAAGTCTTTGCTACCAAAATGACTAAGCAGCTCGTCATTTTCCTCGTCCAGCAGGACCCGCACCCCATTGGCGCTGCTCGCGTCAACGGTGCCCTTTCTTCAACAGATGGTTTTTATACTGCCTATGCCATCGTTCCCGGTGATGGCATGTATATCGCTCCAAAAGACCGTGTCAAACTCTGGTAAAAAGCACAAAAAAGCGGCCGCGCAATGCGCAGCCGCTTTTTTGGTGCTATAATAACCTTACAAAATACGAAAATGAAAGGAGGCAGGCATGCCAAAAGCTTTGGCATGCCTACTGCCATGAAAAATACCAAGACAAATGCTGCCCGCATCTTAGACAGGCTGGGCATCAGCTATGAAATCCACACCTACGATGTTGACCTCGATGATTTAGGCGCTATTCACGCTGCCCAAGCGGTAGGATGCGATGTCAAAATGGTCTTTAAAACGCTCGTTGCTCGCGGCGACAAAACGGGCATTATCATGGCCTGCATACCGGGCGATGCTTCTTTGGATTTAAAAAAACTCGCCGCTATCAGCGGCAACAAAAAAGCAGAAATGATTCATATGAAAGACCTATTTGCCTTAACCGGCTATGTACGCGGCGGCTGCTCACCGCTAGGAGCCAAAAAGAACTACCCCGTCTTTATTGATGAAAGCGCCCTCTCTTTGCCGCAAATTTCCATAAGTGCTGGCAAAAGAGGTGAGCAGCTCTGGGTTAATCCCAACGACCTCATCGCGGCTGTCAAGGCTAAAACGGCGGCTCTGACAAAATGAACGCCAAATGCCAAAATATCATCAACCGCTTTGACCTTTACTTTTCTAATGAGCAGCGCCTAAATAGAAAGCGGTTTATTTACGGTCATTTAGCGGCTTTTTTTGCCACCTTGTTCATTGCCACCCTCTTTTTCTCCTGCCGCTTTTTCAGCAGTGCGCCGACTGCCCCCTTGCCATTTGCGCCATCACTTCTAAAAGTGATTGGACTAGGCCTTTTCGTACAAGATTTTGTCATGAGCTTAAAAGCTGTTTCTTTTATCTTGACTGCACTTAGCGTACTTTTGACATTCGGCCGCCTGCGCGATTTAAGCCTTGCCTGGTATTGGGTCTTTCTTTATATTTTGCCCGCCATTAATCTTTTCTTTTTCTTCTATCTTTGCTGCAAAAAAGGAAAAGAAGCAGAAAATGAAGCAGGCTTTTCTCTACATGGCCTAACTGATGCACAGGCCCTCTTGGTGCCGCGCCGCCCGCTTTCGCCTAAAAGCTGTGCGCATTATCTGTTTTGCTGCCAGGGAAGCCTAGCACGCCGCCCCTTTTTTTGGCGCAATTTTCTTCTTTTTTGTGTCACTACATGCCTTATCCTCGGTCTCGGTGCAATTTTAGTGAGCATTTTCAGCCTCGGTCTCATCGCCAAAAGTGCTTATCTTATATCTGGCTTTTCACTTGGCTTTGGTTATCTCTTAGCCTTAACAAGCTGCGCTTCCTGCCTATCCTTAATCATTGCGCTGGCGCATATTTGCGCCAGTTTTTGGCAAGTGCAGCGCTGGCATGACCTAAAAAAAAGCGGTGCTTTTTTCCTTTTAACCTTGATTCCCTATCTCTTTCTTATAAGTTTGCCTGAAGGGGGATTTTTTCTTTTTTTCCTTAAACTCCTCTTGGCGCTTTGGCTCTTTTGTACCTTAGCCTACCTTTTTTTCATAAGCAGCAAATAAAATGCTTTTAGGAAACCTCGACACTGACTACTGATTTTAGCTTGGAAATGCGATAAATTATTTCATCATTCGTCAAATCATTTTCATTATAGACAATAAAGCGCAATTTCATCATATCATGCGACAGCTCCGTCACAGACATGCCGCGAATGCTAATGCAGTTATCCAAAAAACAGCGATAAAGGCGCGCCATTTGTCCGCTCTCGTCTTGCGCGGTAATTGTAATAATCATATTATCGTGATATTTGATGAGCTTATCCATATAAGTAAGCGACTTGAGCGCGATAAAGACAATGACAGAAGTAATGACCGCCCCACTGTAATAGCCAATGCCAACCGCAAGTCCTACACCAGCAACAACCCAAATACAAGCAGCCGTCGTAAGCCCGATAATATTGACGCCTTCCTTCAGTATCGCGCCTGCACCTAAAAAGCCGATACCGCTTACGACTTGCGCCGCGATACGCGAG
Source organism: Pectinatus sp. (assembly GCA_020025075.1). Taxonomy (GTDB): domain Bacteria; phylum Bacillota; class Negativicutes; order Selenomonadales; family Selenomonadaceae; genus JAHHSR01. Next base: position 4,233 of record JAHHSR010000035.1, read on the forward strand.
GGATCGGCCAAAGCATTGGCATTAATCTGACTGCCTGTACGCTGCGAGACAATCATGATAAGGCAAGAACCGACACAGACTAAAATATTTGTGCGCAGACCTGCTGATTTATGGCGATTTTGTCGTTCATAGCCGATAATGCCGCCCAAAAAAGCTGATAGCAGCAAGCGCACACCATTTTCCCATTCCGGAACTACTACCATTTTCCCACCCCTTTACTGAGCCCAAAAAGTTATCAACAATTATGCACAAGTTGTTGATAATTTTGTTGATAATTCAAAACAATTTTTCCTTCATCCTATCGCCTAGCTGCAAACCGTTCGGAAAAAGTACGGTCTGCGGCTGGGCTTTTTTATTTTCATAAACATCGGCTTTAACGCCATAAGCCTTAGCCAAAAGCTCTTTATCAATAACTTTTTGAGCGGGGCCTTGCGCCAAGAGATGACGGTCATCTAAGACAACAGCGTAATCGGCATAAATGCGCGCGTGATTAACATCGTGCAAAACCATGATGATTGTCATTCCATGGCGCTTATTCAAGTCCGCCAAAATCTCCATAATTTCAATCTGATTGGCAATATCGAGATATGTAGTCGGCTCATCTAAAAGTAAAATCTGTGGCTGCTGGCAAATCGCCATCGCCAGCCACACTTTTTGCATCTCGCCTCCAGAAAGCGTATCAAGGCGCTGCCTGGAAAAATGCTCTAGGCCAAGCTCATAAAGGGCATCTTTAATAATCTTGGCGTCATCTTTTTTCTGCGCTCCCCAAAATGTGCGATAGGGAAATCGCCCGCAAGACACGAGCTGCTCAACCGTCAAATCTGCCGGCACAGCCTGCTTTTGCGGCAAAACAGCCATCATTTGCGCCAGGCGGCGAGATGGTATTTTCTCTAATGGCGTGCCCGCTAAAAGCACTTTTCCTGCATGCTTTTTGTTAAAACCGGCAATGATGCGCAACAAAGTCGATTTGCCGCTGCCATTGGCGCCTAAAATAGCTGTGCGCGCCCCGGCAGGAAAGGCGATATTTATATCCTCTAAAATCATTCGGCCTTGAACTTCAAACCCCACATTTTTCGTCGTAAGTTCCAGCATCACAATTCCCTCCGCAATAAAAAGAGAAAAAATGGCGCCCCGAGCGCAGCCATCAAAATGCCTACCGGCAACTCAAGCGGCGCAAACGCACAGCGGGCAATCGTATCACTAAAGATTACCACGCCGCTACCTAAAAGAGCTGCCGCAGGAAGCAAAAAGCGATAATCACCGCCAATGAGAAGGCGCGCTATATGCGGCATGATAAGACCGACAAAGCCTAAAAGGCCTGCTACGGCGACAGAACTTGCCGCTAATAAGGCGGCAATAGCAGTAAGAAAAAGGCGCACCTTTTCTACATTCATGCCCAAACCGCGTGCAGTCTCGTCGCCCAGCTGCAAAATATTCAAATAACGGCTCCCCACCATTGCCAAGATGAGCCCGCAAACTGTATACGGCAAAATAAGCTCGACATGTGGCCACGAACGAGCAGCAAAGCCGCCTACAAGCCACATAAGTGCACCATGTACTCTGTCGCTATACAAAACCAAGAGCGCCGATATAAATGCGCCAATAAAAGACGAGACGGCAACGCCAGCTAAAATGATACGCAGCGGCCTAATGCCATTTTTCCACGCCAAAAGATAAATTGCCACGGCTGCAGCCATGGCGCCGATAAAGGCAGCCGGCGTAATAAGGTAATTATATTGGGGCGCCACAATCATTATAAAAATGCCGGCAAGGCCTGCACCAGAAGAAATGCCGATGATGTGCGGGTCGGCAAGGGGATTTTTCATAATTGCCTGCAAAATGGCACCGGAAATAGACAAATTTGCTCCGACTAAGAGAGCGGCCAAAGTGCGGGGCAGGCGAATGTTAATTAAAATCTGTTCGTCTATTCCTGCTGCCCTTCCCGCACCCAAAAGCTGCAGCAAATTTATCTGTACGGCGCCACAGCTGAGGCTGATGCCAAAAGAAAGCAACAGCAAAAGAAAAAAGACCCCCAAAAGCCAAAAACGATGGCGCTTCAAGCCGTTATCAGCTGACCTTTCCAAGTAAAAAATTCCCCTTTCGTGAAAAAAGAAGGCCTGATTTCCATCAAGCCTTCTCTTATTATACACATCATTATTCTTTCAGTCCATTTCTCACTTAGCAAAGCTATCCGGGTAGAGCTCTTTGGCCATAATGGCAACGGCCTCTGGATAGTCGAGCCCCGGACTGAGCAAGAAATACCTCTGCGGCAGGTAAAAGACACGGTGCTTTTTGACGGCTGGCAAAGTCTGCCAAGCAACATTATTTGATGCCGCCTGCGCGAAGGACTTATCGACAGCTTCCTTTTTGCCCATACTCGTAACGAAGATGGCCTGCGGATTTTCCTTGACCAATGCTTCAAGGCTATAAGGAGCCGATTCGCTATTTGAATTGACACCCGGCTGTATTGCCACATTGGTAAGTCCCAAAAGTTCGGCAGCAGAACCAGCAATGGAGCCTTTCAGCTGAACGGTAACATCTTGTGCCGTGCTGTGCAAAATGGCGATACGCTCGCCTTTTTGCGGTAATTTAGCCCTGATTGCCGCAATCTTCTTATCCATATTTTCATTTAGGCCATCAGCCTGTTCACTCTTGCCCAAAATTTTGCCGAAAAGGCGCACGCACTGCTGCACCTGGCCATAAGTTTTCATGTCCAAGATGAGAACGGGGATATTATTTTCCGTCAAACTACTGACGAGTTTATCATTCATGCCCTTCATGCCAATGACTAAGTCCGGATGCAAGCTGACAACTTTTTCTAAATTTATATTGTAGACTGCACCCACTTTGGACAGCTTAGCAGCATAAGCCGGCAGTTCATGTGAATTAGGAACACCGACAAGCTGCCCGCCCAGCGCATGAATTGGTTCGATAAAAGAAGCTGACAAGACAACAATACGCTTTGGCTCTTGCGGCACAGTCACCTTGCGACCAAGGCTATCCTCCACCGTAAGCGTTGCGCCTTTTTGAGTGGATTCTTGCTGCTTGCCGCAGCCAGCAACAAAAAATATCGCACAAAGGAGCAAAACAAAAACAGGGGCAATTCGTTTTTTCACCATCGTGACCTTACTTTCTACGACGCGTCAAAATCGTCGACAAATAATTGGGCATCTGCTCTATACTTTCAATGTCCTCATTGACTGTTTCATCAGGCAGACCGCACCGGCTGACCATCACGGCATTTTTCGCCAAGTTTTTTTCCTTGAGCATATGCACTACTTCGCTAAAATTGCGGTAGACTTTCATCAAGACGACATTATCTGATGCACTAAGAGCTGCCTCAATTTTTTCAGGGCTTGCTGTTGCAGGAACAATACTGATGATATCATCACCTTCGACAAGCGGATATTGCAGTTTGCTTGCAATAGCACAAAAAGCGGGAACTCCCGGTATAGTGCGTATTTCAACATCTTCATCGCGCAAGAGGCGATAGATGTAAATGTAAGTGCTATAAAACATGGGGTCGCCCAAGGTCAAAAATGCGACATTTTTGCCGCTTTCGAGCAGCTTTAAAATCTGCTCCTTATTTTTTTTCCAGCTTTCTGGACTGCTCGCAAAATCCTTGACCATCGGGAAAACCTGATGCACGATTTCAAAGTCCTTCTTTAGGTGAGGATAAGCAATCGACAAGGCGACGCTACCATCTTTCTTCTCCGTCTTAGGCGCGATGATTACGTCAACCGACTCAAGCGCCTTGATTGCCTTTAGCGTCAGCAAATCAGGAGCGCCCGGTCCTACGCCGATTCCATAAAAAATACCCTTCATTTTTCCTTTTCCTCTCATTCTCACGGCATCAGCCCTCACTGCCAAGGCAGCGTACGGCGATAGCGCCGGACAAGTCACTTGCCCGGCGCATCCGTTTTTTATATTAATTAATTGTTATTGTTGCTTTCCAAGGCATTCCAAGCTTCATCAGCACGCTGAACAAAAATATTGCGAATAACAGGGTTTTCGCCTAAGCCATGGATATAAGGCACGACTTCAAAGCCGTCCTTTTCCAAAATCGATTTATGCGATGTCGGCTGGCTGCCTGCCATATCGTGGTTGGCATGGTCTCCTGCTACCATCATGAGCGGCATCAAAATAACCTTCTTGATACCTTTGGCCTTCAGCTCAGGAATTACCGTGCTGAGATGAGGCCAGCCTTCTACGGAGTAGATGTAGACATTGTGGTCATTTAGGGTATCGAGGCGATCTTGCATTACGGCATAGTAAGCGTTAGCAGGATTAGGTGTGCCATGGGCCATGAGCAATATTGCTTCATGCGGCTGCAATTTAGGGAACTGGGAGCCCAATGCCTTCATTACCTGATTGACGTCATCTCTTTGGTTTTCCTGACCCATCCAGTACATGAGCGGCAAGCCCATTGTCATCTTTTTGAAGTCGTGCTTATAAATGTCAAAAACAGCCGTATCATAGCTGTATTCCATGCCCGGTATTACATCCAAAGAAGCCAGCGCTACGCGCGTATAGCCTTCTTTTTTCAGCTGCTGCAATGCTTCTTCCGGCGTCTGGAAAGTAATGCCTTCTTTTTGCTTTATGCGGTCGATGATAATGTGCGAAGTGAAAGCGAGAACGATTTTAGTATTAGGATGCTGCGCCTTTATTGCATTAAAAGTAGCCTCAATCGTCTTTTGGCGCGAATTTTTGTAAGTCGTGCCAAAGCTCATGATAACCATGGCATCCTTATTTTTGGCATTTTGCATTTCAGGATTGTTGTAAACGCGTACGCCAATTTCTGCCGCGCGCTTTAAAGCCGGCGTTGCATCGGTAACTTCCGGATTGAGCCTGTACGAGGCTTGCGCCGTAGAAAATGTGAACCCTGTCAGAGCTGCTAAAGCCATTGAAGCTGCCACAATTTTTTTCCATTTTTTGTTCATTTAAATTACTCCTAAAAATTTAATCAACAAAAAAACATCATCTCTCATCCGCAAAAAAGCTGCTATCGGCTGAGCGATAGCAGCTTTAAACCAAAGGCAAATCACCTGCCCATCGCTCGCAGGTCATAACGGTGATTGACAAACAGGCAGTTCTCCTGGCTTAGGTTCATCGCCATATGCTCCTTCCCACGCTTTTCAGCGCAGTGGTTTCTTGCATCTGGCTCCCCTTACAGTGGCGGGACCGCACCGGCTTTTACCGATTTTTCTATTGAGCCTATAAGGCACCTGTTTCACTGACATATTTTGTTGTTATGTTTATACTACAATTTATTATATCTATTGTCAATATTGTCAATAAAATTATATCAAATGCGCACGGAAATTTCTGCCGAGACGCCAACGCCCTGCACGCGTGAAATATCAGTAATGCGGTTGGCATTAATCGGCACAAGGCCTTTTATCTTAAAGCGGCTATCATCAAAATCCTTGTCAAGCTGCAATACCGCTTTTGTCTTATCGACCTTATCTTGCGGCCCCGTTACCTGTGCTGCCCCCACATAAGAGCCATTGCCCAAAGAGATAATCGGCACTACTTTCGTTGCATAGGAAGTGCTCACGCCATTTTGGCCATAAAGTGCATTTACCGCCGCGTTTAAAGGCTTTGAAAACTGGTCTACCAAGAAGGCCACACCGCCGGTTTTCAAGACGCTGCCAAAAAGGGAGCCAAAATTAAACGCCTGTGTCGTCGGGGAAAGGCAGGTAAAAGCCGTCGTACCCGCCAAAAGAACTGCTATCGTCATTTTTTTCCATTTCATTTTTAAATCCTCCATATAAGCGGGCATGGGCGCCCTTTTTCATAAACTATAACTATTATAATTTATTTTGACACAAAAACAATATTATCTGAAAAAATACCTCATGGCTAAACCTTGCCCTTTTGCTCTGCTTGTATCGCCTGTCACTTTTTTATATAATATGTGGTGTGCAAGATTAATTTTTACTGCTAAACTGTCAGAAAGGATTGTGATAATGGAACACTTTTCTACAATTTTTCTCGATTTTATAACCACTTGGGGGTATCTTGCCATCGGCATCTTGATGGCGCTCGAAAATGCCTGCATTCCCATTCCCAGCGAACTCATTTTAGGCTTTGCCGGCTTTCTCGTTTTCGATGAACGCATTGGTTTTGGGGGAGCTGTAGCAGCAGGTATCATCGGCGGCATGGCAGGCTCTATCATTACTTATTATATCGGCGATTGGGGTGGTCGTCCTTTTGTCCACAAATACGGCAAATATTTTTTCATGAAAAAATCCCACGTCGACTTGGCACAAAATTGGTTTGACAAATATGGCGTCAAGGCCGTTTTTTTCAGCCGCCTTTTGCCCGTCGTACGCACCTTCATCTCGCTTCCTGCCGGCTTTGCTAAAGTCAATATAAAAAAATTCGTCATTTTTACATTTTTGGGCTCGACACCGTGGACAATACTCATTGTTTACATTGGTATGGTACTTGGAAAAAATTGGCGTCGCCTGCTTGCTGCCGGTCATGATTTCACTCTTATTACCATCGCCGCTTTTTGCCTATTTTTAGCCTATTACTTTTGGCGGCGCCAAAAGCGCCGTTAAACTTTTATCGGCGCTTTTTTCAATTTGTTGCTAAATAAGGGGGGAGAGCAGCCTTCAGAAAATCTGAAGCTTTTGCTCAAGACAAATGAAAAATCTCTATCTCGACTGTTTTGCTGGCATCAGCGGTTCCATGCTCGTTGGCGCCTTAATCGATGCTGGTGCCTCTGCGGAGCGATTAAAACGTTCTCTTGCTCAAATTTCCTTTGCCTCTAAAGGCGAAATAAATATCTTTGAGACAAAGCAGGGCGGCATCAAGGGAATTCGTTTTTGTGTCAGCTGCCATGCAGCACCGCTTTCCTTTAATGAAGCCTGCAAGGCTATCCGCACCTCACCGCTTGACGATTACGTCAAAAATACTTCCCTGCTCATCTGCGATGATTGGATAAGGGCATACGCCAAAGTCAGCGGCCTCTCCATAGATGAAATAAGCCTCACTGACAGCGACTGCGCCGCTCTCATCTGTATCGTTGCCACGGCCATTTGCCTTGAAGAGCTAGATGTCAAAAATATTTTTGTCACACAGATTTTCACGGGAATGGGCTTTGTCAAGGAAGAAAATGAGCCTTGCCCTGTTCCGACGCCCATTGTCGCTGAGCTTTTAGCCGGCTTTGACATCTATCCCGGTCATGTGGAAAAAAATCTCGTAACTTCTGCCGGTGCAGCTATCATCCACTCATTGGCTGTCAAAATGCCGCGCGATGAAGCCTTTCGCTATGCAGCAACGGCTTACGGCGTCGGCGCGCAAGAGCTTTCCATTCCCAACCTCCTGCGCCTTTACATCTACGATGATATTTCGCAAGAAAACCAAGACTGCCTTTCCATCTTAGAGACAAATATCGATGATATCAGCCCCAAGATTTTAAGCTACGTTTACGACAAATTACTCGCTAATGGTGCCACTGATGCCTGGATTACGCCCATTCTCATGCGACGCGGCCTGCCAGGCCATCTCATCTGTGCCGTCGTTCGCAACGACCTTGTCAATATCTGCAAAAAGATTATCTTTGCTGAAACCTCTTCTTTAGACATTCGCGTGCGCCATATCTTGCGCACCTCGATAAAGTGCCAGACGGTAACAATTACGACGCGCTATGGTCCCGTACGTTGTCAGCTCGGTATCTACCACGGCAAGGTAGTCAAAATTTCTGCCGATTACGACGATTGTCGCCTTCTTGCACAAAAAAATGACATACCTTTAAAAAATATCAAAAGTGAAGCCGTTCGCATTGCAGCTTTTAAATACGGCCTATAAAAAAATCAGGGGCAAGCCCCTGATTTTTATTTTTCATCTTTCTTTTTTTGCAAATAAGCTTCGGTCTGCTGCATTATTATTTCTGGATTAGCTGCCGCATAATCGGCCACGGCATCAAAGCGGTCAGCTCCCATCGTGCCAGGGTTTACACTATACCAGATAAGGTATGTCGGCTTATCCGACCAGCGCACCTTGCCCGCCGGAGTGTAAAATGTTTCCGTCCCCAAGAAAATCGTCTTATTGGCAAGGTTTACCTTCGCATCCGTTATGCTGTAATAGCCATTATCGAGCGTAAAGCCATTGCGATTTACTTTTTTTTCTTCGTAAACCAAGATGTTTTTATTGATTTTTCCTTCTTTTACCTCATAGTGGATAGATGCCTTATTAAAATAAAACGTATTGTCATTGCCATTGCCAAAATTAATGGCCTGCCAGACACTTGCCGTTTCAGATTTATCCTGCGCATTGTGCGGCCGGTAGGGAGAGGCGCTGGATAAAGGCAGAGCGGCAACAAAAAATAAGAAAAGCAACAAGGTTATCCTTTTTACCATAAAATCACCCTTTCATCGACTTAATCATTCAAAAACAGCAGGCTACTTTTACGCCACTTATAAATGGACATGCCCTTTATGCTGCTAAAAGAAGCTAAAAACACATTTACTTTCTCTTTTTTTGCTATCGCATAGCAAAAGAGAACCATAAGCGCCTGTACGCGCCTTTTTAATCCAACAAGCGGCCTTAGATTTAGGCTATTATATCAAAAAAACAGAGGAAAATCCTTCCATGAAAAAAGAAAAGAGTACGCTTCAAATTCTGGCCTTTGCCAGCGGCATCGGCTTTAACTTTGCTGCCATCGTCTGCACCTGCGCCTACATCGGCTACCAAGCGGACAGACATTTCGACACGGCGCCAGATTTTTTGGTTGTTGGCCTTATCATAGGCTTTATCATGGCCTTCATCAGCATCTATAAGACGTTAAAGCGAGGTTCGCTATGGTAAAATTCACTGTACCGCCTGAGGCTGCAGGCATGAAATTGCGCTTTTTTCTCAAAAATTATGCGCAAGTATCGACAACCTTATGGAAAAAAATCAAATGGCACGGCCTTTTGACAGCCAACGGCAACGCCATAAACGGCGCCTTGTACCGCGTCCAAGCAGGCGACGAAATCTGTTACGAGCTCGAAGAAAAAAGCACGCTTATCCCCTTTTTCTCCCCCCTGGAGATTATCTATGAAGATGAATGGCTGCTTGTCATCAACAAGCCCCAAGACCTCCTCATTCACCCGACAAGCCTTGCCTGCTGCAAAACGCTCGTCAATATCATCGCCGCCTATTACGAAACGAGCGGTCAAAAAGCCGGCTGCCACCCCGTCTACCGCCTAGACCGCAATACAACCGGCCTCATCGTCGTTGCCAAAAGGCCCCAGATTCAATACGCCCTGACTAAAAGCCATGGCATGATTGAACGCTTTTACATTGCTCTTACAAAGTATTGCCCGCTGCCGCAAAAAGGTATTTTCGACGGACCGATTGCCCGGGCGACAGATAGCATCATCAAGCGCTGCGTCAGCCCCAACGGTCAGATGGCCATCACGCATTACGAAATCCAAAAGAGCAACAGCAATTTAAGCTGCTGGCGCTTAAAACTTAGCACAGGCAGAACGCACCAAATCCGCGTTCACCTTGCCCACGCCGGTTTCCCGCTTTTAGGCGACGACCTTTACGGCGGTGACTGCCAGCTCATAGCAAGGCAAGCCCTGCATGCAAAAAAGATTGTTTTCACGCATCCGATAAGCGGCCAAAAACTATGCTTTACCGCGCCACTGCCTGAAGATATGGCAAAAATAGAAGCCTTAATATAATTTTCCTGCTATGCCTTCTTCTCCCTAATAGGCTAGAAACTTCTGGCGTTATGTTAAATCTGGCAATGATTTAGGCATTTTAGGCGTCACATCTTGAGCACCTTTGACAATTTTTTCTGGTACAGCTAGTTCCATGACGTCTTTAATTGGCCCTATTTTTATTTCAAGCTGCGCCTTAACATCATCAAGGGGCTTTTTAGAAAGGCCCTCGACATTCAAAAAGTCATGCGGCTGCGCTTTTTTCACTTCGCCAATTTTCAGCTCCTGCTTAGGCGCGCCAAATAAAAGCGGCAGAACAACTTGCGCTTGACGGCTCAAGTCGAGCTTTACTTTCGTTATGACATTTTGCTTTTTATCTATTGTCACGACGCCAGCAATTAAGCCGCTCTTGCTCAACGCCTTTTCCACATCGCGCAATTTTTCCAAATCCTGCTTTTGACCAGCAAGCGGCGGAGCAATGGGCGCATTTAAAACAGACTGCGACGCAAAGATTTTCTTGCAGTCAAGGGCAATTGCCAATTCTATCGCCTCTTGCCCGTCGTGCATAACTGTAACTTTTTGGACATCGTTCATATCCGCTTGCAGCTTTTCTATATTCGAAATGGCGCTGAGCGTCTTTTCCATAGCGGCATTCATCTTTTCGCTCACCGGCATTTGCGTCATCTTCCATACCCGCTGCGGCGAATCGAGCGCCGTACCGACAGGAGCCGCTGAATAATATGATTTTAGAACGCCATTTATTTGCTGCGTATACTGGGCAAAAGACATTGAGGGAAAATCGCCAATCATTTTAGCGGCAAAAGTCGTCGTCATCTCATTTCGCAAAAGCAACGGACTTTGCTGTAAGAGCAGCTGGTCCTTGAGATTGAGCTTTCCGGCAGGATTTTCTACCTGTAAGTCAATATCATATCGACCACTTGAAAAGTCCATATTATGCAGCGCTGAGCGCAAAATAGCGCGGGGCATGGGCGCAGCCTGGATACAAGCTGGCAGCGTCAAAAACAGCATAAGGCAAAAAGCCGTAAAGATTTTTTTCATTAATCTGTGCATGCTAGCCTCCAAATAATTTTTTACTATTATTGTATAGCAAAATCATAGCTTTGTGAACTGTGGCCAAAGCAAAGAATTTTGGTATCAATTCAATAAAATTTACCTTTTTTGCTAATTGATTAACAAAATCCAAAAGGATTTTACCATCTCATCTTGAATATTAATATTGACGTTTAAAGGAGGCTTATCATTGAACTTTTTAAAAGACCTAAAGGTCAAGCAAAAACTCATCTTTCTCTTATCTATCCTGGTCGGCGCCTTAATTTGCGTCGGCTGCATCGGTTATTATTTTCTCAATAAGGCAGACCAATCTCTCCTTGAAATGTATAATATCCGCTTAAAATCCATTGAATATATTTATAGCTGCCGCACGTACGCCAGAAAAATCGACTCGGATATCTACATGCTCATGGTTACGAGCAATCCTGCCCAAACACAGGATTTACGCCAAGATATTGCCAAGAACAAAAAAGACTTTGACACTGCCCTGGGTGCTTATGCGCAGCTGCCCATGAATGAGTCGTGCCGTCAAAAGCTCGACAATATTCATGCTGCCTTAAAGCAATACGATGCCGTCAAGCAGACTGTTATCAGCATCGCTGCCGACCCCGCCCCCGGTTCCAACCAAAGAGCCTTCGAGCTTTACATGGAAAAAGGGGCACCGCTTTCCAATAAATTCAACAATGACCTCATCTCATTAGCTTCTGAAACGGCTCAATCCGCTCACCAATTGGCCGAAAAAAATGCTCAGACTTCTAACATTGCTGAAAATCTCTTCATCTGCATTATCGGTGCTTCTATCATCTTGGCTTTTCTCATTGGCATCATGATTATCCGCCAAATAAGCTCGCGCATGGCCGATATCACGCGCTGCATCAGCGTCTTGGGCTCAGGCGACCTCACTTTTCCCATAACCTCTGAGCACCTCGAAGACAAAAACGAATTTGGCGAAGCTTCCCGCGCCATTTCTACCTTGCAAAATAACTTTAAAAATCTTTTACGCCAGCTAAATAACGCTACTGACCAGCTTGCCGCTTCCACGCAAGAACTCACGGCAAGTTCCGAGCAATCGGCGCAAGCCTCTAACCAAGTGGCAAATTCTGTCACTTCCGTGGCAGATAGCTCCGCGCTCCAGCTTAATCTCACCAGTGAAACCAACAGCATTGTGCACCAGATTTCTGATGCTATCAGCCAAGTGGCACAAAATGCCGTTTCTGTATCGGGGGCAGCTGAACAGACGGCAGCAATGGCCAGTGAAGGTGAAAAATCCATTAACCACGCTATCGACCAGATGAAAATCATCGAAGAAAAGACCAACAATACCGCTGATGTTATCGCCGCTTTAGAAGACCGCTCCAAACAGATTGGCCAGATTGTCGACGTCATTTCCGGTATTGCCAGCCAGACAAATCTCCTGGCCTTAAATGCCGCTATCGAGGCAGCACGCGCCGGCGAAGCGGGAAAAGGCTTTGCTGTCGTTGCCGAAGAAGTAAGAAAGCTAGCCGAACAATCGCAAAATGCCGCCAAGCAGATTACCTCGCTCATCGAAGACGTACAGCAAAAGACCAATGAGGCCGTCAGCTTCATGAATGACGGCAAAAACGAAGTGCACACGGGAACTGGCGTTGTCGCCGCAAGCGGCGAAAGCTTCACCAAAATCTTGCAGAAGGTCAAAGACATCACCGAGCAAATTCGCGACATTTCCGCTTCTGTTGAAGAGGTCACGGGCAATTCCCAAAACGTCGTTCAAGCAGTTGATAATATCGATAACGAAAGCAAAAAGGCTTCAGAAGAAACACAGACCATTTCCGCTGCAACGCAAGAACAATCCGCTTCCATCGAAGAAATTGCCACGGCGAGCCAAAATCTATCTAAGATGGCAGAAGAGTTACAAAAATCACTTAAAAAATTCAAAATTTAACAGGTTGCACGGCACTTGTACTTTCTTGAAAACGTAACTAAATTATTGCATTCCTAAATAGGCACAATTAATTTTGTGCCTATTTTTTATGGATTTTAGCAGGTCTTTTGCAAAAACTAGAGAATAGAGAAATTATTGAACCTCCCCCACTTATAGAAGTGGGGGATTCTTGAGAAGTCTGATACAC
>JAHHSR010000036.1 GCA_020025075.1 Pectinatus sp.
AAGCATTGGTCAATGAAGCAAGAACCCCGCGACTTTAGTCGTGGGAGGTTCAGTTAATTAATGAAAAATACGATAAGGCCATGACGCGCTTTTTCAACGACCCTAATTCTATTGAGATACCGGGCGGAGAAAGCTTTTTGGCTTTGCAAGAGCGTGCCATGCAGGCAATAAAGCAGATTATTGCTGAAAATAAAGGCAAGACCGTGGCGGTGTTTGCACATGGCGGCACCAACAAGGCGATTTTGTCGGCAATCATGCAAATGCCGAAGAAAATTAGCTGGAAGATAAATCAGAGCAATACGGCGTATAATATTTTTAGCTACGATGACGAATACAACTCTTATTATATTTATTAAAAGCAGAAAAAGTCGCATGGCTTTTGCCAGGCGTTTCGGCAGATAGTAAGCATATAGGGAAACTTGTATGTAGCCGCAGCTTTAAGTTGCGCAACAAAGAAACTGAATTGCTGGGAAAGCGTAAAGCTGGACAAGCTACAGCATAGAGATGAAATAAGCTCCGGTGCGAAGGCGGCGAAAGCAGAAAAAATTGTCCAGATGGCATAAGGTTAAATCCTAAGTGCTATTAATCGCCAATCAGCAGCTAAGACTCAAATAGAGTAAAGTTCAACGACTATCCCTCTTGAGGGGAGTAGATACAAGCGTATCGAAGTGGTTTCGCCTAAACCGTACAAGGTGCGGCAGGGAGAAGATATAGTCTGTGCTTGTCAGAAATGGCAAGAAGTTCATAGGAGAACTGCGATAAAAGTAGCGCTTTATCGTGAACGACAGCCGCCTTGATATGGCGGCTCAGACGGTTAATAATACCTCGCATTTATTGTGCGATGAACAATAAGAAGAAAGGCAATAATGCACAAATATCGGATTATTCCGCAGTCGGGTGACAAGTTTCGCGCTATTTTGACGGCGATGCCGCTCGATTGCGATTTTATAGGGCAGCTCAAGGCGAGCACGATAAAGCACGTGGAAATAGACGTGCGCCGCAATCGCTGGGAGATTTTGCTCAATACGTATCAATATATAAATGAAGAGAAATTAAAAGAGGCGGGAAAATATCTCGTCAGCCGTTGTGGCGTGTCTGGGGTCGATTTTTATCAGGATATCATTGATTTTTCTTCGAGCATCGAAAAAAGTTGGCACGATATCTGCAAAAAGGCGGCGGGAGATAATCCCGCCGTACGCGTCTTGCTCAATGGAGCCGTCTGTGAAGTTGATGGCAATCATCTTATCATTTCTGTGCGAGGGGAACTGGCAAAAGAAATTTTGCATGCGCATAATGTTAGAAAATCGCTTAAAGAGGCCATTTACGATTTGCTGGACTTAGAATGTGCGATTGACTTCAAGGCTATTGATGTAGATGAGCTTGAAATATCTGAAATCGAAAGGGTTGTCGGTGTGGCGCCGCAGGCGGCACCGAAAGTAGAGCGGCCTGTTAAAAAAGCCGCGGCACGTCCACAAGTGGCAAAAAGGCGCGGTGGCAAATCTGTGGCTGCCGGCCAGTCGGACAAGAATTACATTTTCGGCCAAAAAGGTAAGGGTACCGTTGTTGAGATAAGCTCCATTGAGGGCGAGATGAAAAATATTGCCGTCGTGGCTCAGATAAACAATCTCAACAGCCGCACCTTTAATACGGGCACGCATCTCATCACTTTTGGTCTCGCCGATGATACAGATGGAGTAAATTGTAAGCTCTTCATTAAAGATGATGAGGAATTTGAAAGCGTTTTTGCCAGCTTAAAGCAGGCTAAGTGTGTCAAGGTAAGCGGCAATGTGCGCTTTGATTCTTTTAACAATGATTTTGTCATGATACCAAATGGTATTTACAAATATCCGCTCGCCCGTCGCGAAGACCACGCAGAGAAAAAGCGTGTGGAATTGCATGCGCATACGCATATGAGCAATATGGATGCCGTCGTTTCGGCGCATGACCTCATTTGCCAGGCGGCTGCGTGGGGCTGGGACAGCATTGCGATAACGGACCACGGCGTCGTGCAGGCGTTCCCAGAAGCCGCTAAGACAGTGCATGACGAAAAGCTCGATATCAAGGTAATCTATGGCATGGAAGGATATTTAATTGAAGACGAGCGCCAAAAAAGAGCTGACCACATCATTCTTTTGGCCAAAAACAGCGTCGGCCTTAGAAATCTTTATCAGCTCGTTTCGCTCGCGCACCTTAAATATCTGCAAAAGCGGCCGCGCCTGCCCAAAAAGATTATAAGTGAATACCGTGAAGGCCTTATCATCGGTTCTGCTTGTGAGGCGGGAGAGCTCATAAGGGCTATTGTGAGCGGGCAAAGCGATGAGCGCCTTTTGGAAATTGCGTCCTTTTACGATTATCTTGAGGTTCAGCCGCTTGGCAACAATGAATTTTTGCTGCGCAGCGATGATTTTCCACAGATTCAGACAAAAGAGGATTTGCAAAAGATAAATTTGAAGGTTGCCCAGCTTGCCCAAAAGCTGAAAAAGCCGCTAGTTGCTACTTGCGATGTTCATTTTTTAAATCCGCAAGATAGTATTTATCGCGCCATCTTGATGTCTGGCAAGGGCTTTAAAGACGCTGATTTGCAGCCGCCGCTTTATCTGCGGACTACTGAGGAAATGCTTGCCGAGTTTACTTATCTGGGCGAGGATTTGGCAAGAGAGGCCGTCATCGAAAATCCGCGCCAAATAGCGGCACAGATAGAAAAAATTAAGCCAATCCCTGACGATTTATATTCGCCCATGATACCGGGCGCTGATGAGCAGATTGAGAGCATGAGCTATGCCAAGGCCAAAGAGCTTTATGGCGAGCCCCTTCCTAAAGTCGTCAAGGACAGGCTTGAGCTTGAGCTCAAATCGATTATCGGTCACGGTTTTGCTGTGCTGTATCTTATCGCGCATAAGCTCGTTAAAAAATCGTTGGATGACGGTTATCTTGTCGGCTCGCGCGGCTCGGTCGGCTCGTCGTTTGTTGCGACGATGACCGATATAACGGAAGTCAATCCCCTGCCGCCGCATTGGCGCTGCCCCAAGTGCCATGATAGCGAATTCGTTACAGATGGTTCTTACGGCTGTGGTTTTGACTTGCCCGACCGCGACTGCCCTTATTGCGGTACGCCGATGATTAAAGATGGGCATGATATTCCCTTTGCCGTTTTCATGGGCTTTGATGGTGATAAAGTGCCTGATATTGATTTGAATTTTTCGGGCGATTATCAGCCGGTGGCTCATAAGTATACGGAAGAATTATTTGGCAAGGACAACGTCTATCGTGCCGGAACGATTGCGACGGTAGCTGATAAGACGGCCTATGGCTATGTGCGCGGCTATTTTAATGATAAGGGGCTTAAAAAACGCGACCCGTATATCAATAAGCTTGTTTTAGGCTGTACGGGCGTAAAGCGCACGACAGGCCAGCATCCGGGCGGCATTATGGTCATTCCGCGCAATATGGATGTACATCATTTTACGCCTGTGCAAAGGCCGGCCGATGATAAGGATACGAAGACGATAACGACGCATTTTGATTATCATTCAATCAGCAGCCGTCTCGTCAAGCTCGATATTCTCGGCCATGATGACCCGACGGTAATAAAAATGCTCGAAAATATTACGCATCGTGACCCGAAAACCATTCCGTTTGATGACCCGGCGACAATGAGCCTGTTTTCTTCGACAAAAGCGCTTGGCGTCTCGCCTGAGGAGCTCGGCGCAACTTCGGGCACATTTGGAATACCGGAATTTCGCACGCCCTTTACACGGCAGATGATTGATGATACCTGTCCTAAAAAATTCAGTGACCTCGTGCGGATAAGTGGTTTTTCCCATGGCACGGATGTTTGGCTGGGAAATGCACAAGACCTCATTAAAAATGGCACTTGCACGCTTTCGGACGCCATTTCGGCCCGCGATGACATCATGATGTACTTGATTCATAAGGGCATTGACCCGCTCTTGTCATTTAAGACGATGGAAAATGTCCGCAAGGGACGCGGCATCAAGGAAGATGTCGTGGAAAAGTTAAAAGAAGGCGGTATACCGGATTGGTTTATTGAATCTTGCCAGAAGATAAAGTATTTGTTCCCGCGCGCTCATGCGACAGCATATGTTATGATGGCTTATCGCATTGCCTTTTGCAAGGTGCATTATCCGCTTGCCTTTTATGCGGCCTACTTTTCTATTCGTGCCGACGAATTTGACGCCCATCTCATTGCGCAGGGGAAAAAAGCGGTGCGCGATAGGCTGGATGAGCTTGTCGCACAGGAAAAGAATAAGAGCCTCTCCGTCAAGGAAAAGGCGCTGCAAGTCGTTTTGGAACTTGCCTGGGAGATGTATTTAAGGGGTTTTTACATCGAAAAAGTGGACTTGTACAACTCGCTTGCCGATAAGTTCGTCATGCACGAAAAATCGCTCTTGCCGCCTCTTTCGGCCTTGCCCGGCGTTGGGAAGACGACCGCGCATAATATTGTTGAAGCGCGCAAAAAGGGAGCCTTTTCTTCTATTGATGACCTCAAAAAGCGCGCTGGAGTACCAGCGCCATCTATTGAAATTATGCGCTTGCATGGCTGTCTCGACGGCATGGATGAAACAGACCAGATAGCGCTCTTTAATTTTAGCTAGCAAAAGCCGCAGGAACTTCCTGCGGCTTTTAATACAAAAAGGCCGCCATCTCGCGCGAGATGGCGGCCCTCCCATAATGCCGTATACTTTTACATGCCTAGACCTGCATATGTGCAGGTTGGTACCCTAAGACGATATTTTTGCTCCTCGCCCAAAGCGATACAGCAGCTATATGACAAAATCAGGTTCCATTATCGAAAGAGTAAGGTTAGACATAATTAAAAGCTACGCACATTACAGATATAGTATATATACTATCTTGACTAGATAATAACATAAATAAAATCATCCTGCAAGACTTGACAAGGCAAGAGAAGAAAAAGTTGCCATCTTAATGCCTTTCTGCTAAAATGAAAATATTCGAGAGCAATTCGCATTTTGCGCTTGCTTTTGAGAGATTGGGAAAGTTTTTGCGCCGCATCATTGCGGCGGCAACTAAATAGAGAAAGAGGCTTTTTGTTTATGAAGAACAATATATTCAGCGTCGCCATCAGCAATTTTGATTACAGCCATTATCGCGATGTAGGTTACTTGGAATATGATAGCGAGAAAAAGTCGGTAGAAATATTTTTGCAGTCAGAAGAATTGAAGGAAAAAGCACAAAAGTTTTTCGCTTCCGATTTGACGATTCAAGTACCGCATGAGACCATGCACGACTTTACGACGACAACGATAAAGCCGCTTGCCGATTTAGAGAGCTTTAAGATTGCCCTGACAAGGCTTTGGGAAAATACCGATATTTACGTCGATTGGAGTCGCCCCGTCGAATATGTGCGCGAACATCCTACTTTGGATTGAGGCGCAAAACGGGTGACGGCGTATGACCGCCACGCAAATTTGATATTTAGCAATCTGGCAGGGCAAAAATCCTGCCAGATGCTATTTTGCTCGATTAAAATCAGTTTAGGCGGCTTTGCGCTTTATGTCTATTAAATGTATAATATATAGTATAGAAGGCAACCCATTTCATAGCCGCTTTAGCCATTGCTATTTTGGCAGGCAAAGCTAAGCAAAACAGGAATATTAAGAAGGGGGAAGCTGCTTTGATGTTTACGGCAGGCTTAGTCTGTCGATGCACGCGTGGGTGAACACGTGTCCGCCCCTTTAAGCAGTAATAAGATGATGAAATCAAAAAAAGATGAAAAACAATTTGCTGTTATTGGTCTTGGCCGCTTCGGTTCGCATATTGCAAGCAATCTTTATCGGATGGGCTACGATGTCTTGGCCATTGATAAAAATATGGATAAAGTGCAGGATTTCAGCAGTGAATTTACGCATGTGGTACAGGCAGATACGACGGATGAAAAAGCCTTGCGTGAGCTGGGCATTTTGAATTTTGATGTCGTTATTGTCGCTATCGGCGAAGATATAGAAGCTAATATCATGACGACGCTTCAGCTTAAAGAAATTGGCGTGCAGTACATTGTGGCAGCGGCGCGCAGTCCTCTGCAGATAAAGGTTTTGGAAAAAATTGGTGCTGACCGGGTAGTTGCGCCAGAACGCGATATGGCACAGCGAGTCGCCTATAATCTTGCCTCGACCAATGTCATGGATTATATCGAGCTGTCGAAGGAGTTTAGCATCGCTGAAATAACCGTGCCACATGCTTTTGTCGATAAGACGCTTGTCGAATCGAATATCCGCGCCAAGTACAATATCAATGTCGTGGCCATTAAGCGCGGCGAACATGTCATTGTTTCGCCGATGCCGACAGAGAAGCTGCATGAAGATGATATTGTAGTTGTCGTTGGTACCAATGAGCATATCAGCGGCTTAGAAAATCTGAAATAAAAGCTATAAATGGGGGTCTTTTACGCTTGACGGCGCAAAAGGCCTTTTTTTGTTATAAAAATAAAGGTTCTCATAAAAAGATGGAACTAGAAAATAAATAGAAAGGAGGAGCTGCTCGTCAAAATATCCATGTATAAGGTAATTAAATGGTGTTTTTATAGCGACAGAAAAGTCACTCTTTGTGGGGAAATGCGTCATGCAGCTTTCCTGAAAAGGCGAGATTTTGGGAAGATGGATATGTTGACTAGGGTAGCGAAGAAAAAATGTATTGCTGGCTAATGTTATTTTTGGCTGTCTTGACGGAGGTTTTTGGCACAACGCTAATGGGGGCAATAGCGCCGAATAATCAAATGGCGGCACATTTAGTGATTGTTGTTTCCATTGGGCTTTCGTATTATTTTTTGGGCAAGGCAATGCACAAGATACCCATGGGAGTGAGCTTCGCTGTTTGGGAAGGTGCGGGCATTGCGGCCATTACTTTTTTGGGGTGGTTGTGTTTAGGAGAGGTAATAGGACTTTCCAAACTGCTGGGAATAGCTTTGATAGCCTGTGGCGTGGCCTTTTTGGAAGGCGGTGCGATAGGCGGACATGCCGATGAGGAAGAGAAAAAAATAATTAAGAAAAGCAAAGAAAGCTTTGAATAAGAAAAAAGGAGGCGCTGGCATCAAAGTATAAAGACTTTATCGAGGGGAAGCCAGCCTTTTCTTATGTGCTAGGACTGACCGGAAAAAGTCATGGCATATAGCAAATTTGAAAAGGGGAAGGGAAAAGAACTTCTTCCATGGATATGGTTTAATATTTTGAGCAGCAAAAAACATGATGGAATATTTATACCTTGCTTTGGCAATTGCAGCTGATATTGTCGCGAACGTTCTTTTAAAGATGTCCCAAAATATGAGCCGGCGGATTAATGTGTTCTTGGCCATAGGACTTGCAATTGGGGCGTTTTTTTGCCTCATGCAGGCAATAACGAAGCTCAATTTAAGTATTGCCTATGCGCTTTGGGGCGGCATAGGCCTTTTGGTTACGACGTTTTTGGATGTGGCGTTTTTTAAAGAGCGACTGAGCAAAATGAGCTGGCTGGGACTTTTTTTAATCTGTGCCGGCGTGGGCATTTTGTTATAAAAAAAGCAGCAAGCTTTTGGCCTGCTGCTTTTTGCTATCCGATACTGATGCGTCCAGAAGGAAGATGGACACCGCTTTTTTTGGTTTTTAGGGCGAGAGCTAGAGTGAAAGTCATTGCGCCGACGCGGCCGACGAGCATCATCAAAATCAGCATGATTTTACTGCTCGCTGAAAGCGAGGCCGTTATGCCGGTTGAAAGGCCGACCGTGGCAAAGGCGGAAACGACTTCAAATAAAATTCTGATGAAGGCGAAATTTTCGCGGATGCAGATGTACATGGTGGCAAAAACAACGAAGGCAAGCGAAACCAAAAATAAGGTGAGCGCCTTCATTATCAGGTCCGTTTCTAAGCGGCGGTTAAAGACGACGGCATCTTCCTTGCCCTTTATGATGGAGAAAATGGAAGCGAAAATGACGGCGAAAGTAGTTGTCTTGATGCCGCCTGCGGTGGAGCCGGGTGAACCGCCAATAAACATCAAGATGATGATGAGAAACAAAGTTGCATCGCCTAAGGCCCCGATATTAAGAAGCGTAAAGCCTGCCGTGCGCGGCGTGGTCGAGAGGTAAAATGAGGCCATGACCTTATCCCAAAATGGCAAAGTGCCAATCGTTGCCTTGTTGTGATACTCAAGAACCATGATGGCAATCGTGCCAAAGAGCAAGAGGCAAAAAGTTGTGAACAAGACGACCTTCGTGTGCAGGGAAAGGGAGTGGCGCCCGAAAATTTTGATTTCAGCCAGCGTGCTAAAGCCCAAGCCCCCGGTAATAATAAGAGCGCATAAGGTGAGGCAAATAAAAGGGGAAGTCAAATAGTGGAAAATGCCCGTGCCGCCAAAAATATCAAAACCGGCATTGCAAAAGGCGGAAACAGCATGCCAATAACCAAGATAGATGCCATGCAAGCCAAAATCCTGGTAAAGCCTGATGGCCATAATCGTGCCACCGATAAATTCAATACAGGCGGTCATCTTGATAATGCTGATGACAAGTCTGATGACGCCGGAAAATGAGAGCAAATTGAGCGACTCTTGCATTAAAAGCCTGTTTTTCAATCTGATGTGCCTGCCGGCTATTATGGCTACCATCATTGTCAATGTCATAACGCCGAGGCCACCAATCTGGACAAGGATGATGAGAACTATTTGTCCAAATGTGGAAAAGTAGCGGCCGGTATCAACTACGGAAAGCCCTGTGACACAGACGGCCGAAGTTGACATAAATAATGCATTGACGAAAGAAAGGCCATGTCCATTTGCCGCTGAAATCGGGAGCATAAAAATAAAAGCGCCGATTAAGATGACAATGGAAAAGCTGAGCACTAAAATCCGATAAGGATTTAATTCAATGAAACTTTTAAGACGGTCATTGGTGAGGGTAAGCATATAAAATCTCCCAAAAAATTTTTATAATATATCATATATATATGATAATCAGAAATGCGGCAAAGTCAAGCAAAAACCCAAATAGCTAAAAAGGACAAATATTGTCTGCTGTTAATTGTATCGGACGGTGTTTTGGTATATGATATAAAAAGAGTATGTTTTATGCTGTTTTGTACAGAAAAGATAAGGTTATTTTCTTATTTTGTTATTTGGCAAAATCTTCAGATATTCGCCCCAGAAGAAGGAAATAATCTGGAAATGGAATAGATTATGAAGCGAATAGAACGCATTTTTGAAATTGTCAAAAAAAGCGGTGCTGCAGGGACGACAGCGGCTGTCGCCGCCCAGCTGCTTTCAATAGAGCGCAGCAATGTCAGCCGCGAGCTGAACGAGCTATACAGGCAAAAAAAAATCTTCAAGTCAGCAGGCCGGCCAGTCATTTATAGCTGCGCACCGCTAGAGGAAAAGATAAAAAAAAGTGCCAAAGAGAAAGTGCCGTCACAATATGATTTTAATAACTTTATTGGGGCGAGCCTAAAGCCACAGATTGACCAGGCACGGGCGGCAGTCATCTATCCGCCCAGCGGCCTGCATACGCTCATTTTGGGTCAGACGGGCGTAGGCAAAACGCTTTTTGCCCACATGATGTTTGAATATGGGCGAAAGATAGGACGCTTTAAAAAAGACGCCCCTTTCATAACATTTAACTGTGCTGATTATTATAATAATCAGCAGCTTTTAATTTCCCATATTTTTGGGCATGTTAAAGGTGCCTTTACGGGGGCAGAGACGAGTGCCATCGGACTTATTGAGTCGGCCGATACAGGGGTCTTATTCTTAGATGAAATTCATCGCCTGCCGCCCGAAGGACAGGAAATGATTTTTTATTTTATGGATACGGGCACCTTTAACCGTTTGGGTGAGACGAAGCGCGAGCGCAAGGCGCAGGTCCTCATCATAGGCGCTACGACGGAAGACCCGACATCAGTACTCACGGCTACTTTTAAGCGGCGCATTCCCAATATCATTGAAATTCCCCCGCTTAGCGTGCGCCCGATAGAAGAAAAGCTTGAAATCATGAAGATGCTCCTTTTGAAGGAGGCCCGCTGCATTAAGCGCCCAATACATATGAGCGGTGATGCCGTCAAGGCGCTTTTGGGAAGCATTGGCCCTGGAAATATCGGCCAGCTGGAGTCCAATGTCAGGATGCTCTGTGCGCAGGCACTTTTAAATAGCAGCGAGAAAAAGGACTTGCGCATTGAATATAAGATGTTGCCGCAGAAATTAAAATCCGGCCTTTTGGCTATGAGTACCAAAAGGCGCGATATGGCGACCATTGCAGCGGCTATCGGCAATGAAATAGATGTCTGCCCGGAAAGGGGTAACGGTTTTTTGCAGGAGGTAGAGTCGGAAAATGTGCTCGACCTTTATCAGATTGTGGAAAACAAGGCAAAATCATTGCGCCGGGAAGCTGTCAGCGATGATGTCATACAGCAGGTCATAATTGCCGATATTAACGCTTATTTGCGAGATTTCTATGTAAAACAAAAGCAAAATGTAAAATTATCCGTTTATGACCGTCTTTTGAAAATTATTGATGCCGATATGGTGGACTTTACGCAGCAGATTGCCGATTTGGTTTGCAAGAGAATACCGCTCGTATCAAAAGAGCGCTTCCTTTACGCTTTTGGCCTTCACTTGAGCTCTCTTTTTGCGCGCCTCAGGGAGAAGAAAAAGCCCAAAGCAGTTCTCACGGGCATGGCTGATGCGGCAACGCTCGAATTTTCCGTTGCCCTTGAAATTAAGGCTCAGATAGAAAAGCATTATGATATAGTCATCGATGCCTCGGAGACGGAATACTTTGCTATGCTCTTGCAGTCTTTGCGCGAAGGTGGCGGCAACGATAAAATCGTCATTGTTGTTGCCATGCACGGTCGTTATACGGCAAGCTCGCTTTGCGATGTGGCGCGAAAGCTTTTTGGCGCTACGCAGCTGAAGCTTTTGGCCTTTGATATGCCCCTTGAGTGTCAGCCTTCGAAAATGCTCGAGCAGATAGTTGAGAGGCTGGAAAATATTAATTGCAATAAGGGTGTGCTTTTGCTGGCGGATATGGGGTCTTTGTGCCGCTTTGGGCCATTGCTGGAAGAAAAGCTTTCGACAAAAGTATGTACTTTGAGCATGGTTACGACACCACTTGTGCTAGAAGCCATGCGCAAAGCGGATATGGCGGGTGTGAGCTTAAAGACAGTGTATGAATCCTTGAAAGGATTTGGCGGTTATGACGACAGCACGCTTTTGCCGGAACAGGAACGAAAAGGGGCCATCATAACGATTTGCAGCTCAGGCCATGGGACGGCTGAAAAGCTTAAAAAGATGATAAAAGCCATTTTAGCAGCAGAAGGCTATGCTGATATAGAAATTTTGCCCGTCGGCATCTATGATATGAAGGAAAATATCCGCAAAATTTCGGAGACGTATAATATATTGCTCTCAGTGGGAATTGTCGACCCCCAGATTGATGCACCGTTTTTGCCGCTGGAGGTGATTTTGCAGGGGAAAGGCGAATCGCTTTTGAGCCTTTTGCCACCGGGCGGCAAAAAACAAGGCAAGAAAACATCTGATAATGCTGTTTTATATCAGCTGTGCCTTGACGCCTTGCATGAAATGCTCCTTTATCTTAATCCCGATAAGGTAATTGGAATTTTATTGGAATTTGTTGCCGTGTTGGAAAAAAGGCTGGGCCATTTTTCTAATGCCAAAAAACTTAAAATTGTCGTACATACGGCCTGTGCCATTGAGCGTGCCATTACGAATAACACACTAAAATATGAGCAGGACAAAAATCTTTTGCCTGAAAAAAATATTGCTGCGGCAAGAGAGGCAGCAGCCTTATTTTATAAGGCTTTGCAGGTTAATCTTAGCGAGGGCGAGCTGTGTTATATTGCAGCACTGCTTGAAATATAAAGAAAAAAACTCAGGAACAATTTTATTTTTCCTGAGCTTTTTTCTTTTTTTGTGTCATTTTTTTGACACAGTAATAAAAAATAGCTGTTTTTGGGATATTTATTTACTTAATGTGTCAAAAATAAGAGTGTCAGAAAAAGCAAAAAAGTCATAATATGGCGTTGCGCCTGTATTGATAAGCAACACACTAAAGTTGGCACGCGCTTTGCATTATTTATAGGCAGAAGAAGAAAACAGGAGGAAAACTATGTTAGCAATCATAGTCGGTACGCATGGACATCTCGCAGATGAATTGGTCAACACCTGCGCGATGATTTGCGGCAAGCCGGAAAATCTTAAAACAGTAACCCTTGTACCAGGAGAAGGTCCTGACGATTTGGCCAAAAAATACGAGGCGTCAATGGCTGAGCTCGATACGAAAAATGGCACGCTTATTTTAAATGACCTCTTTGGCGGCAGCCCTTATAATGCTGCTTGCCGTATTGCAGCACTTGACGCTAATTGCGGCGTAGTTACGGGAGTCAGCTTGCCTATGCTCATAGAAGCAGTCAACTATCGCCTTTGCGCGGGTGATGCTGCCAATATCAAGGAAGCAATGGAAAAGGCCGTTTCTTCGGTTGACGCAGGCATACAGAAATTTCATAAGGATATGGTCGAACAGGCCGATGACCAAGAAGGAGACGATTTATAATGAATATTGTATTAGCACGCATTGATGACCGCTTAATTCACGGTCAGGTAGCAACGGTATGGTCGAAGGTAACAAAATGCCAGAGAATTATTGTCTGTGATGATGATGTGGCAAAAGATGAAATTCGCGCAACTCTCTTAAAGCAGGTTGCTCCTCCTGGAATAAAGTCGAGCGTTGTCAATGTCGATAAGGCAGTGCGCGTTTACAATAATCCTAAATATGCAGAGGACAGATGCCTTTTGCTCTTTACAAAACCGGAAAGCGTCTTGCGCATGATTGAAGCTGGCGTACCTATAAAGAGCGTCAATGTCGGCGGCATGAGCTTTAAGGAAGGCAAGCGCCAAGTAAGCGATGCCATTTCCGTCAATGACGAAGACGTTGCAGCTTTCAAGAAAATGCATGATATGGGCATTGAACTTGAATACAGAAAGATTGATACGGATAAAAAAGTAGATATTATGAGCCTTATTGAAAAATAATAAACGGAGGTATTTGGCGTGGAACTGACAACTATGCAGCTCGTCGGCGTTTTTATTGTTTCAGCTTTGGCCGGCATGAGCAGTATTCTTGACGAATTTGAATTTCATCAACCGATTTTGTCCTGCGCCCTGATGGGGCTGGTACTCGGCGATTTGAAAACTGGTATTATCTTAGGCGGTACGCTAGAACTTATTGTTTTGGGATGGATGAATATCGGCGCTGCAGTAGCTCCGGATGCTGCTTTGGCGGGTACCATTTCTGCCATCTTGGTTTTGGCTGGCCATCAGAGCATTGGCACAGGGATTGCCATTGCCATTCCTATTGCTGCCGCTGGGCAGGTTTTGACAATCTTCATTCGTACGATTACCGTATTCTTTCAGCATAAGGCTGACGATTTTGCCCAAAAGGGCAGCTGCGTCGGCATAGATGCGTGCCATCTCATTGCTCTTTCCCTGCAGGCTTTGCGCGTCGCTATTCCTTCCTTGTTGGTTGCCATGTATGCAGGTACGGCAATCGTTCAGTCCATGCTTGATGCTATACCTCCTGTCATTACGGGCGGTTTGCAGGCCGCAGGCGGCTTTATCGTTGTCGTCGGTTATGCAATGGTCATCAATATGATGGACGTAAGCTATCTTATGCCGTTCTTTTTCCTCGGCTTTGTTGTCGCAGCTTTTACCACCTTCAATCTCGTCGCTTTCGGTGTCATCGGTCTCGTCTTGGCTATCATCTACATTCAGCTCAGCCCGAAATACAATAAGCCCACTGTCGTGCAGGCGGCTCCGAGCAGTGCAAAAGATGACGACTTAGATGATGAATTGGACGATTAGGAGGAAGACACATGAAAAAATTGACAAAAGCTGATTTCTTCTGGACTTTTGTCCGCTCGAATTTTTTGCAGGCGTCTTGGAATATGGAACGCATGCAGGCGCTCGGCTATTGCTTCGGCATGATTCCGACGATTAAGCGCCTTTACGAGGGAGAAGAAAGGAAAAAAGCCTTAAAAAGACATCTTGAATTTTATAATACGCATCCTTATATGACCGCACCCATTATCGGCGTTGTAACGGCAATGGAAGAACAAAGAGCCAATGGCGCACCGATTGATGATGGCGCGATAAATGGCGTCAAGGTCGGCATGATGGGACCTCTGGCCGGTGTCGGCGACCCGATTTTCTGGGGTACCTTGCGCCCTATCTGCGCTTCGCTTGGTGCTTCCTTCGCCTTGGGCGGCAGTGTCTTTGGCCCAATCTTGTTCTTCGTTTTGTTCAATTTCGTTCGCCTTATGGTGCGCTGGTACGGCATTAAATACGGCTACACAAAAGGAACCAATATCATTTCCGATGTGGCAGGCAACGTTTTGCAAAAGATTACAGAAGGGGCTTCTATTTTGGGGCTATTCGTCATGGGGGCACTCGTCAACAAGTGGACGACCGTCAATATTCCCGTGGTCATTTCGCAATTTCAGCGCCAAGATGGCACCGTCGTGGTGACTACCGTGCAGACGGTTTTAAACCAGCTCATGCCGGGTCTTGTACCGCTTCTTTTAACGCTCTTGTGCATCAAGCTCATGAAGAAGAAGGTAAGTCCGCTCACGATTATTTTTGGGCTTTTCGGTGTCGGTATCATCGGTTATTGGCTCGGAATTTTAGCAAAATAATAGTTTTTCGGCAAGGGGCAGCGCCTAGGGTGCTGCCCCTTTTTTGCTTCTTTTAGGCAGCGCAGCGGCAAAGGCTTTTGCTTTACATGCTTTTTATTACGGTATATAATAACAAATGATATTGTTGCGCGGACAGTTTTTTATTTTCAAAGTGTAAATCAATTTTATTTTTGGAGGTGCTAGTTTTTTGGCAAAAGAGTTACAAAAATTACAGATTATACCGCTCGGCGGGCTCGGTGAAATCGGCAAGAACATGACGGTAATCCGTTACGGCGATGACATCCTAGTTGTTGATGCGGGCCTTATGTTTCCAGACGAGGACATGCCGGGTGTTGACTTGGTGATACCAGATATCACCTATTTGATTGAAAACAAAGATTCGGTGAAGGCAATTGTCCTCACGCACGGCCATGAGGACCATATTGGCGCGCTGCCTTATATTTTAAAGTCGCTCGATGTGCCCGTTTACGGCACGCGCCTTACCTTGGGCATCTTGGAAGGTCGCCTCAAGGAAAATAATGTCGATTGCAGCAATCTTCGCCCCGTATCGCACGGCAGTATCATAAATGCGGGCTGCTTCAGCGTTGGCTTTATACGCGTTAATCACAGCATCGCCGATGCCTGCGGCCTTTCCATTCGCACCCCGCTCGGCATGATTGTCCATACGGGTGACTTTAAGTTCGATTACACGCCCGTTGATGGGAAGATGACGGATTTTCGGGCTTTTTCGGATCTCGGCAACAAGGGCGTCCTCGTCATGATGGCGGACAGCACGAATGCCGAAAGGGCTGGCCATACGCCAAGCGAAAGGACGGTTGGCGCTGCTTTTGATAGGGTATTTCGCACGGCGCATGGTCGCATCATCATTGCGACGTTTTCTTCTAACGTCCATCGCATTCAGCAGGTCATTGAACACGCTATAAAATTCAATCGCCACATCGCCATCTTGGGGCGCAGCATGATTAACGTGGTGACAATATCTTTGAAGCTTGGCTATATTAATGCGCCGGAAGGCCTTCTTATCGATATTGACGACATCAACAATTATCCGGCAGAAAAAGTCGTCATTATTACCACGGGCAGCCAAGGTGAGCCCATGTCTGCCTTGACGCGCATGGCGATGTCCGAGCACCGCAAGGTCGGCATTGTGCCGGGCGATACGATTATCATTTCAGCCACGCCGATACCGGGTAACGAAAAACTAGTTTCGCGCACGATTGATAATTTGCTCAAGCTGGGCGCAGAAGTTGTCTATGGGCGCGACCAGGGAATTCACGTCTCCGGCCATGGCAGTAGGGAAGAATTAAAGCTCATGCACAATCTTGTGCGGCCTAAGTTTTTCATTCCCGTGCATGGCGAATATCGTCACCTTGTCAAACACGCCGAGATTGCGCGCGAGGTCGGCATGGATAAGGACAACATTTTCATTGCTGAAAATGGCAATATCCTTGAATTTACGCGTGATAAGGGCACCATTTCCGGCAAGGTCACGGCAGGGCGCATTCTCATTGACGGCCTTGGCATCGGCGATGTCGGCAATATCGTTTTGCGCGACAGGCGCCAGCTTTCGCAAGATGGCATCATCATTGTCGTGATGACGATGGATAAGGGCAATTCCCGCATCGTTGCCGGACCGGATATTGTTTCGCGCGGCTTCGTTTATGTGCGTGAATCGGAAGATTTGATGAATGAGTCAAAAATGCGCATTACGTGCGCAATCAATAAATGCCTTGAAAATAAAGTTACGGAATGGTCGGCAATTAAATCCAATGTCCGCGAAGCATTGGGTCGCTTTTTGTATGAGCAGACAAGGCGCCGTCCCGTTATTTTGCCCATTATCATGGAAGTGTGACAGATAGTTTAAAGCCCGAGATTTCACTGAAATCTCGGGCTTTTTGCATTAAGCTCTCTGATTAGACCGGGGTTTAAAAAAGCTTTAGCGGTAGTTGTGAACGCACCCCCGCCTACGCTTCGCTAAGAGGCGGGAGCTTCCTGTTTCTGC
>JAHHSR010000037.1 GCA_020025075.1 Pectinatus sp.
ATGGTGTGCCCGGTGAGAGTCGAACTCACGCACCTGGCTCCGGAGGCCAGCGCTCTATCCACTGAGCTACGGGCACAATAAATACTTGTATAGGATAGCATTTTTAGATTCCGCTGTCAATATTGCTGAAATAGTATATCTTTTATAAACAATTATATATGTTTTGATAAATATTTTTTATTGATAATTGTGAAATATATATTTTGTTTTGCAAATGAAAACATTCTGGACAAATATGCTATTGCTGATATAATTAAAGTTAGAAGCAATACCAATTAACGGCATTGCAAAGAAAAAGAAAGAAAATAAAAAAGGAGGAAAGCTCTATGGATCATGCAGTCATAACGCTATGCGTTCTAGCAGTAGCAGCGATATTATTTGCAACAGAAATTATTCCTTTGGCTGTTACTGCGATGGGCGCCTCAATAGCACTGGGCTTACTGGGTGTCTTGACACCCAAGCAGGTTTTTTCTGGCTTGTCAAACTCGACAGTTGTCTTGTTTGCCGGCATGTTTGTCATTGGTGCGGCGATGTTTCAGACTGGGCTGGCGCAAAAGATAGGCCTAGCTGTTGTCAAGCGTGCCGGTTCTAGTGAAAAAAAGCTCATGGCATCGCTGATGCTAATAACTGTCATCTTATCATCAATTTCTTCTAATACAGCTACAGTAGCCTGCTTAATGCCCGTAGTGGTTCAGATTTGTGCCGCGGCTAAGATTTCCGTATCTCGCCAGCTCATGGCTTTAGCTATTGCTGCCAATGTTGGCGGTACGATAACAATGGTCGGCACACCCCCTAATATTCTCATCTGCGGCGCGCTGCAGGCAAATGGTATGCACCCGTTTGGTTTTTTTGAATTTGCCTATATTGGCATACCGCTCTCTTTGGCAGGGATAATCTATATGCTTTTTTTGGGAGACAAGATTTGTCCCGACCACAAAGAAGCGCTCGCCGTTTTAGAGACTGAAGAACCAGAAAAAGAAGAAAAGAAAGATTCTAAGAAGATGGTTATCTGCGCTTTTATTTTGCTTGCAGTTGTCTTTTGCATGGGATTTAGCAAGGATATAGGTATTCCAATGGATACTGCGGCAATAATTGGTGCCCTAGCTTGCGTCTTGACGGGATGCATTTCCGAACAAGATGCTTATCGCGGGATTGACTGGGTAACGATATTTCTGTTTGCCGGTATGCTGCCTCTGGCGCATGCCATGGACATTAGCGGTGCTGGCAGGCTGATTGCTAACTGGGTTGTCGATATTATTGGCACTCATCCTTCGCCGGTCGTGCTCGTTATCGCCATGTTTTTGCTTTCTGGTGGCCTTACGCAGTTTATGTCCAATACGGCGGCTGCAGCATTGCTTTCCCCAATAGGCATTTCTATTGCTCAGACGGTGCACGTTTCGCCATACCCTGTACTGATGGCCATTGGCATCGCTGCATCGTGTGCTTTTACGACCCCTGTGGCAACACCGCCGAATACGCTCGTTCTAGGACCTGGCAAATTCAAATTTATGGATTATGTAAAAGTTGGCGTGCCGCTGTTTATTGTGTCCTTGATTGTCTGCACGTTGGTTATTCCGATTTTTTGGCCTTTTAATCCATAAGAGAAAAAGGAGTTTTGTTTAAATGCATGAGACAACTAATCCTACTTTGATTATGCTCATCAATATGACAATTGTCTTTGCTGTATTGTTTTTCTTGAGCCTTATAATAAGATTCATCAAAGTTATAGATGATATGCTCTTTAAAAAAAGCCCTAAGCAAGAAGCAGAAGTGACAGTAGCTCCTACGGCACCGGCACCTGAGCCGGCGGTTCAAGGTATGGACCTGAAAGATAAGGAACTGATTGCAGTTTTGACGACGGCAATTATGGCTTATGGGTATAAAGATGTACGGATTCATTCAATCGTCAAAAAATAACCGAGTAAAGGAAAGATGATAATGGAAGCAGATTTTCTCAATTCTTTTTCCGTAGCGCTTCATTCCGTATGGGTCAATAGTGGCTACAGCGCAATTACGATTAATAATCTTATCATGATAGTTGTCGGTATGGTGCTTTTATATTTGGCGATAGGCAAGGGGTTTGAACCTTTGCTTTTGGCACCGATTGCCTTTGGTTGCATATTGGCAAATTTCCCCTATAATGGCTTTAATGAAGGGGTTATGCATGCCATCAGCGAGGGCATTAAGATGGAAATATTTCCGCCGCTCATCTTTTTGGGCGTTGGGGCGATGACGGATTTTGGTCCTTTGATTGCCGCTCCTAATACGCTTTTGATGGGGGCAGCTGCTCAATTTGGTGTTTTTGTTGCCCTTTATGGTGCGATGATGCTTGGTTTTACCGTACCGCAAGCGGCTTCTATTGGTATTATTGGCGGTGCTGATGGTCCTACCGCAATTTATTTGACGACAAAGCTGGCTCCGGAACTATTGGGTGCAGTAGCCGTTGCTGCTTATTCTTATATGTCTTTGGTACCGCTTATTCAGCCGCCAGTCATGCGCCTTTTGACGACGAAAAAAGAACGTGAAACAAAAATGAGCCAGCTGCGCAATGTAAGCCGCTTTGAAAAAATTGTTTTCCCAATTGTTGCAACAATTGTTATCAGCCTTCTTTTGCCGCCTATTTCCTCTTTGATTGGCATGTTGATGCTCGGCAATTTGTTCCGTGAATCTGGCGTTACAGACAGGCTTTCTGATACGGCGCAAAATGCCCTTATTAATACGGTAACCATTTTCCTCGCCTTAGGTACAGGCCTTACGATGTCTGGCAACGACTTTTTGAAAGTCGCTACATTGGAAATCATCTTCTTGGGACTCGTTGCCTTTATCTTTGGTACGGCAGCAGGCGTCCTTTTGGGTAAGGTAATGTATTATTGCACGGGCGGCAAAGTCAACCCGCTTATCGGTTCCGCTGGCGTTTCGGCAGTGCCGATGGCAGCGCGCGTTTCTCAGATTGAAGGTCAAAAGGCCAATCCTAGCAATTACCTTTTGATGCATGCTATGGGTCCTAACGTAGCCGGTGTCATCGGTACGGCAGTAGCAGCAGGTACGATGCTCGCCATGTTTGGTGCACACTAATATTTGAGAAAGGGACGGGCTTTTGCTCGCATGGTAGATAATAATGGAAAATGAAGCTAACTTGACAAAAGATGAGCAGGGCATTAAGGTGCTGGTGCGCAATTTTAACGTCCGTGTTAAAGGAACGGATTTTAAAGTACAAGTTCAGTCTTATGCGACAGTGCCGTTTTTTAGATTAGCAAGTGAAAAAAAGGCATGGAATTTGCCCAATTGCACGAAATTCAGGCGCGAAGCGCATGGTACGATAAGCGGTCAGGCAACAAAATAAGAAAAAGAGGACAGCCTAATGGCTGTCCTCTTTTTCTTAATTAGCTGAGCACTATATACTTAGAGCGATAATTGGTGTATTATATTAACAAAGATGCAATGTGAGGACGGCTATGCTGCCGTAAGAATTGCCTAAGGCGGCGTGGAGATGACGAGAGGGAAAGGAGCAAGCTGCAAAGGCTCTAAAAGGCTTTTGTCAGTATACCCAATGAAATATATCATTATCGACTTGGAAATGAATCCGATTATTTATAAATTTAAGAAAGAGCGCCAGATTTGCAAGAATGAAATTGTCGAAATTGGTGCCATCATGATTGATGAGTTATTGCAAAAGATTGCGCAATTTCGTCAGTTTGTTAAGCCAGAGTACAACGACATAGGCAAGCGTTATGAAAAACTGACCGGCGTGACCAATGAGCTCGTTGCGACGGCACCGCATTTTCGGGTGGCGATGGATTGCTTTTCGCAGTGGCAAAAAGAAAATAGTGAAAATGATGATATTGCCGTCTATGCATGGAGCGAAAATGACCGCCGCCAAATTGACCAAGAAATGCGCCTAAAGGAGATTGCCGCAGAGCAATATGATTTGATGAATGCGCCTTGGTATGATTTACAAAAGGAATACTGCACGATGCTGGGTCTGACGCGTATGATTACGCTTGAAGCGGCAGTCGGGGCGATGGGAGAAGCCTTTGTCGGCAGAATGCACGATGCGCTTTGGGATGCGGAGAATACGGCGCGTATTTTTACGCTTTCGCGCGATGCAGAAAATTTTAAGCGCATCATGAAGCCTGTCTTGGAGGTTTTGCAGCCCAGTAAGCCCATGACTTATTCGCTAGGGGATTTGTTTGGCGAAAAATTGCGCCAGCTTAAGACACAGCAGGAATAATTTAAGAGGTTTATATGAAAGAAAAGAAAAAAATTCTTTTGCCGGCTCTGGCATTTTTATCGATTATTTCGATTGGGATGCTTGAGCTGTTTTTTTGCTATATAGCCTATCCGGGGTTTTCGGCGTTAAATGCCTATTTGCCATTGCTGGCCTTTTTACTTTGCGGTGCGCTTTTTTTGGCACTTTGCTTTGTATTTGTCAATATGCTCATTGCCCTTTCACCATGGGCCAATTTCATCATTTCGGCGCGCAGCGTCTATCGGGGTATTGATATTTTATGGTCATTTATTTTGCTTTGGGCGAAGTTATTTGGCATTAAAAGACGCGCCTTAGAGCGCTCTTTTGTCACATTAAATAACAATTTGCTCGATAAGAGCAAGATACGCGTTTTGCCGCAGGAGCTTTTGGTAATTTCGCCGCACTGCTTGCAGCTGGCTTCGTGTAAAAATAAGATTACTTATGACATAAATAATTGTCAGCGCTGCGGTGCCTGCAGCATTGGCGCCCTTCTTGATATGGCTCGGCGCCTTGGGTTTAATTTTCGTGTTGTCACCGGCGGAACATTAGCGCGCAAGGTAGTGAAAGAGACGCGGCCGCGCCTTGTTTTGGCTATTGCCTGTGAGCGAGATTTGGCAAGCGGTATTCACGACATTTATCCGCTGCCGGCCGTTGGCGTGCTTAACATAAGGCCAAATGGACCGTGCTATAATACAACGGTTGATTTGAAAGAAATTGAGGCAGCCTTAAAAAAGTATTTGAAAAATGAGGAATAAGATGACAGAACGGGAAATAATTTTTGAAATTTTATGGGAAGTGTATGAAAAAGGAGCTTATGCCAATCTTGCCTTGGGAAAGTTTTTGAGGCAAAATGATTTGAGCGATGTTAAGCGCCGCTTTATAACAGAGGTAGTTTATGGCACGGTAAAAGTGGGGGATACGCTGCTTTGGCAGATAAGCCGTTATAGTAATCTTCCCTTGCCGAAAATGCAAAAAGAAGCGCAGGTAATTTTGCGGCTTTCCTTTTATCAGCTTTTTTATCTTGACAAGATACCGGCGCGTGCTATTTGCAATGAGGCTGTTAATCTTGCCAAAAAATATGGCAATAGTGGCATGGCGCGCTTTATAAATGGCATTTTGCGCAGTTCGGCGCGAGATAAGCAAAAGGGGTCTTTAGATAATCTTGAGAGCAAAAATGAATTAAAGCGTCTCTCACTTTTTTCTTATCATCCGCTTTGGCTTGTAGAGCTTTTTAAAGAAGAATTTGGCCTGGAGAGGACCAAAAAATTGTGCGCTTTTGACAATGAGGAAGCGCCACTTTGTTTGCGCTGCAACCTTTTGCGGACGACTCGGCAGGCGATTTTAGACGAATTAGCGGCAGAAGGTGTAAAGTGCAGAGAATCAAAGCTTTGCCCCGATGTAATTATTTGTGAAAAACACCACGGCATTGCTAAAATTGCCGCCTTACGGGAAGGGCGGGCAGCTGTTCAAGATGAGGCGTCTTGTCTTGTGGCACATCTTTTAGACCCTAAGCCGGGTCAGTTTATTATTGACTGCTGCAGCGCGCCGGGTGGCAAAGCCCTTCATCTTGCAACGCTCATGCAAAATAGGGGGCGCGTCTTGGCCAATGATATATATGCCCATAAAATGGCTTTAATTGAGCAAAATGCGCAGCAACTGGGCGTTTCAATCATCGAGACGCTTCAATCTGACGCTCGCACTTTAGGCGAGGAATACTACCAGATGGCTGATGGCGTTTTAGCTGATGTTCCTTGCTCGGGTCTGGGGGTTTTACGCCGTAAGGCTGATGCGCGCTGGCATAAGGCGCCGCGTGAGATAGCTTTGTTGCCGCAGCTGCAATTTGAAATTTTGCAAAGCGCCGCTGCCGCGGTAAAAAAAGGTGGCATCTTAGTTTATAGCACCTGCACAATTTTAAAGCGGGAAAATGAGACTGTCGTAGAGCGCTTTTTGGCGCAGGATAATAGTTTTAAGCTTGTTGAGCAGCGCCTTTTGCTGCCTGACGAGAGTAATACAGATGGATTTTTTATGGCGAAAATGGTGAAAAGATGAAAAAGGTAAATATTTGCGGCTTGCCGCTAAATGAATTAAAAGAGCAGTTTAAGAGCGAAGACATTGCTCCCTTTCGCGCTGCTCAAGTTATGGAGTGGCTTTATAAGCGGGCTGCTGCTGATTTTTCGCAAATGGACAATCTGCCGCTTTCTTTGCGGGAAAAGCTCGCCATGAAATATGATTTAGGTCTTGGCAGCTTGGTTGCTCAGCTTACCTCAAAGGATGGCAAGACGACAAAGTCTCTGATTGAGTTTGCCGATAAGATGGCGGTAGAAACTGTTTTGATGCGGCAAAGCTATGGCAATAGTATTTGCGTTTCTTCGCAGGCGGGCTGTGCGATGGGCTGTTCCTTTTGCGCTTCGACGCTGCATGGCGTGGCACGCAATTTGTCTTTTGGAGAGATTATGGCACAGGCACTTTATAATTTACGGGCTTCCAAAGCACCTATCAATAATATTGTGCTCATGGGCAGTGGGGAACCACTGCAAAATTATGACAATGTTTTGAGCTTCATTCGTGAAGTGCATGAAAAATACAGCCTTAATATCGGCTATCGCAATATAACGCTTTCTACTTGTGGTATTGTGCCGCGCATTTACGATTTGGCGCAGGAAGATTTACCGATAACGCTTTCTATATCACTGCATGCGCCGCAAGATGAGCTTCGCTCTGAATTGATGCCGATAAATCGCAAATATCCGCTGCATGATGTCTTGGCTGTCGCGGATTATTATGCTCAAAAGACAAAAAGGCGCGTAACATACGAATACATTCTCATTGACCATATAAATGATAATGAAGAACAGATAAAGGCACTTGTATCTATTTTGCGTGGCAAGCTTGCCAACGTCAATCTCATTCCGGTAAATCCTGTTTTGGAAAGGGGCTTTAACCGCCCGAGCAATAAGCGCGTGCAGCATTTTCAGCAATCATTGCTCAAGCAGCACATCAATGCAACCGTACGGCGGGAGATGGGTGCTGATATTAATGCGGCTTGCGGTCAGCTGCGCAATAAGTACATGCAAGAAAAGACAAAAAAAAGCTAGTGCCTTGGCACTAGCTTTTTTATCCGGTTAAAACAAATTAGAAATTTTCGTCGTGAATCTGGAAGAAAGCCTGCGGATGTGAGCAGACAGGACAAATCTGCGGGGCATTTTGCGCTTCGCAGACATAGCCGCAGTTGCTGCATATCCAAATCATCTTGTCGCTTTTTTTAAATACCGTATCTTGTTCGACATTTTCCAAAAGAAGCTGGTAGCGCTGAGCATGTCTTTTTTCAATATCGCCGACCATTTCAAAGAGATTGGCAATTTTGTCGAAACCTTCTTCACGGGCAGTTTTGGCAAATTCAGGATACATGCTCGTAAATTCGTAAGTTTCACCCTTGGCGGCATCTTTTAAGTTAGCAGCAGTGTCGCCGACGCCATGTACAAGCTTGAACCAAATTTTTGCATGTTCTTTTTCGTTGCCGGCCGTTTCTTCAAAAATGCGGGAAATTTGTACGAAACCATCCTTTTTTGCTTGGGAAGCATAAAAGGTGTACTTGTTGCGTGCTTGAGATTCGCCAGCGAAAGCTGCTAGCAGGTTTTTTTCTGTCTGTGAGCCTTTAAGTTCCATATTAATCTTCCCCCTTTTATTGACTAGGACCAATCAAATATAATCCTAGTTTATTGATGATTATATATCAAAAAAAGATTTTGTCAATATCAAAGAGGATAGCGGCGGTGTTTTTTTGACTTGCCGTTAATTTTTTCATATAATAGCGGTAGTATATTCAGTATCGGTTTGGGCTGTTTGGAGACTGCCGATTATTTATTTGGAGTGCATAATGTCGTTTTCAAAAATGGAAGGCTTTTTAGAAAAGCATATAGAAGGTTTTTTTAACCGTCGCTTTGCAAGCGATTTACAGTTTGCTGAAATTGAAAAGAATTTAGAACACCTTTTGGGGCGCGAACAAAAAAAACAGGACGGGCGTATTTTCATTCCCAATAACTATACGATTGAAATGGCCGATAGTGATTATGAGCATCTTTGCTCAGCTCGTACGCGCACAATGCTGCGCGAGTTTTTAGTTAAGACGGCGATTTATAGTGATTTATTTATTAAGGGCGAGATAAAGCTCGAATTTGCCAAGGCGGCAAAATTAAAAAGAGGTGCTTGCAATATCGTAGGGCAATTTTTGCCGCATAGCAGTTCAAATGCCGAAAATGATACGCTTTCGCAAGATACTATTATTGCTCAGCACCCAGATGATACGCTTTTGGCGGCAAAGCTGCCGGATTATAATTATGCCAGCTTGCGCGTGGAGCTGGGTAATGATGCGCAGAGTACTTGCCTTTTGGGAGAAAAGCGCATTCATATCGGGCGGCGCGAGGAGAATGAATTTTTGCTCACCGACCCCAATGCCTCACGCTTGCATGCCTATATAGCATTTGAGGATGGACGGCATGCTTTATACGATGCCAATAGCTTAAATGGCACCTTTGTCAATGATAAAGCGGTGCAAAAAGCATTTTTATGCGATGGGGATATGATAGAAATAGGCAGAAGTAAAATATTTTACGAGGTGCTCCCATGACAATGACTATTTTGACGATAGCGCTTGAGTACCTGATTTTGTTTTTCTTGTGCGGCTTTGTCTATAAGACGATGCGTGCCATTTATCAGGACATAAAGAGCAAGGCAGAAGAAAAGAAAATATCGCCGCTTGACATGAAGGTTAGCCTGACGGTTCTTGAATCATATGACGAAACGGCGTTAGGAAAGAAAATTTCCTTTAGTGAAGCTTTGACAATTGGACGCGGCAGCGATAATGATATCGTCTTGGCCGACGCTTATGTATCGCATCACCATGTGGTCATAAGCCCTTTGCGCAACCAGTATCAAATAGAGGATTTGCACAGCCGCAATCACACATATATAAACGATGAGATGCTTTCAGGTAAGGCATTTTTGCAAGATGGCGATGTCATAAGAATTGGCCAGACAGTATTTCGGTTTGAGAGGTGATTTGATTGAAGAGCATAGGGGGCACTGATATTGGGTTCGTGCGCAAAAATAACGAGGATAATTTCATCTGCGCCGCGCCGCTTTTTGCAGTGGCAGATGGCATGGGCGGCCATGCGGCAGGCGAAATAGCTAGTGCCATTTTAGTTGACGAGGTAAGGCGTGCTTCTTTGCCTGCGGCAGGATTTTATTCAGAAGATGATTTGCGGTGCATCATGGAAGATGCCAATCAAAAAATACTCGATAAGGCAAAGTCAGCAGCAAAATATAGCGGCATGGGCACGACAGCAATAATTTTGGCTGTCGGCGAGCAAAAGGCCTTTTGGGCACATGTAGGAGATAGCAGGCTTTATCGTTATCGAGATGGGCTTTTAGAGCAGCTTACGACAGACCATTCTCTCGTCAATATCTGGGTGGAAAATGGCACTTTGACGCCGCAAGAGGCCAAACACCATCCCAAGAAAAATATCCTCGTGCGCGCTTTGGGAACAGATGCGCTGGTGGAAATAGATACAGGCTCCTTTGCCGTGTGCAGCGGTGATATATACCTTTTGGCAACGGACGGCCTGACCAATATGGTTGATGACAATGGCATTGCTGCTGTCCTCGGTGTTGATGCGATTGATGATAAGGTGGAAAAATTAATTGCCATGGCGCTTGATAATGGCGGAACGGACAATGTCACGGCAATTGTGGTGAAGATAGAATGATATATTTTTTTAAAAAGAAAATTATGTTTTTGGCAGCGTCAATGCCTCTTTTGGCGGCGATTTTAATGTATTTGTCACCGTCGCGCCATCTTCTGACAACGACGGATATGATAGTTACGGCGCTTGCTTGCCTGCTCTTTTTTTTCGCTCCCCTGCTTTTGCGCCGCTGGCAAAAAGGCGGCGATGAATATCTTTTTCCGCTGGTCATTTTTTTGTGCAGCGTAAGCATGGTCATGCTGCTGCGCCTTAAACCGGCTCTTTATCGAGCGCAGTTCCAGTGGATTGCCATTGGCCTTGTCGTAATGTTCTTGGTCATTAACTATGCAGACTATTTGCTCCGCTTTTTAGATTATCCATATCTTTTGGGCTTATTTAGTCTGCTCATTATTTTTTCTGTATTGATTTTTGGCACGAGTATTGGCGGCAACAAGAATTGGATTGTCTTTGGCCCTTTTCAGGTGCAGCCATCTGAATTTGCCAAGCTCACGATTTTAGGTTTTTTGGCTTCGTATTTGCAAGAAAATAAGAATACGTTGAACTTACCAAGCCGCAGCTGGTCATTTTTGCACTTGCCGCCTTTGCGCTTTTTGGCACCATTGGTGGTCATATGGGGCATTTCTCTTCTCATGTTCGTCTATCAGCGCGATTTGGGTTCGGCCTTGCTTTTTTTCGGCATGGCACTTATGATGACATACGCTGCTACGAGCAATAAGACATATGTCTTTTTGGCGCTGGGATTTTTCATGCTTGGCAGCTATATAAGCTATTTGCTCTTTGGCCATGTGCGCGTGCGCGTTGATATTTGGCTGCACCCGTGGGCGGACCCGATGGGAAAGGCTTATCAAATTGTTCAGTCGATGTTTGCCCTAGGCTATGGCGGGCTTTTTGGCGCTGGCTATTTTCATGGCTATCCCAATCTTATTCCGGAAGTGCATACAGACTTTATTTTTGCTGCGATAGGGGAAGAGTTTGGGCTCTTTGGTGTCTTTGCCGTCGTTTCGGCATATCTTTTAATTTTCTTTCGTGGCGTACGCATCGCTATGTATACTGCCAATGAAAAGGAAAAGCTCTTGGCCTTTGGCCTTACGGGGACGCTTTTATTGCAGGCATTTATCATTTTGGCTGGCGTGACGCGCCTTATTCCGCTGACAGGCATAACCCTTCCTTTTGTCAGCTATGGCGGCAGTTCGATGGTGTCTGGCTTTATCTGCCTCGGACTTCTTTTAGCGATAAGCGGGAAGGAGAAAAAACATGGGCGCTGATAAGCAAAATAAAAATGATATCAATAAGAATATGCTGCGCATCGTGCGCGTCTTTATCTTTCTTTTTGTCTTGCTTTTGGCCAATTTGTCCTATCTTCAAGTGGTGAAGAGCGATTGGCTTACCAGCAATTCTCGTAATCCGCGCCTTTTGGAGCGCATGGATTCCGTACAGCGCGGCACAATTACAGATTGCAATGGCGTAAAGCTGGCTTACAGTGAAAAGGAGGGCAGCTCGTATAAGCGGGTTTATCCTTTTGGCGCTGTGTTTGCCGTGCCGGTTGGCTATGTGGGAAAGCGCATTGGCAATGCCGGCGTAGAGCGCAGCGAAAATGCTAAACTTTCGGGTGCCAATACTCTTTATCATCAGTTAGGGCCAATCGAGCAGCTGCTGGAAAATCAGCAGGGCGATACAGTCGAGCTGACCTTAAATGCCAACTTGCAGAAGGCGGCTTATGCGGCAATGGGCAATCGTCGCGGTGCCGTAGTGGTCATGGATACTTATACGGGTGCTATTTTGGCGATGGTGAGCAAACCTTCATTTAATCCCAACTTTATTAACAAGCAGTGGAATTCTTTAATAAAAGATAAGCAAAGTCCGCTTCTTAATAGGGCAGTGCAGGGCCTTTATCCGCCCGGTTCGACGATAAAGCCGCTCATCGCTGCCGCGGCACTTGAAGATGGCGTGATAACGCCACAGTATACAATAGACTGCAAGGGCTATTATGATTTAGGTGATGGCCACAAGATAAAAGAAGCACATGGCGAAGTTCACGGCCATGTCGACTTGCGTCAGGGAATTGAAAAATCGTGTAATGTCATGTTTGCCGGCCTGGCCATAAAACTTGGTGATAAAAGGCTAGAAGAGGCCTTTCGGCAATTTGGCTTTTATGATATTTTGCATACGGATTTTCCTACGGAAGACCCGCATATGCCTGACTTTAAAAAGCTCAGCCGCGGTGAAACGGCCCAAATTGGCATTGGCCAGGCCAATCTTCTCATTTCGCCGCTGCGCATGGTGATGCTCGCCGATGTCTTTGGCAACCAGGGGCGCTGCATGAAGCCTTATATCATCAAAAAGGTAATGACGCCACAAGGACAGACAATTTATGAGGGAAGGCCATTCTTGTTTAAAACGGTTTTAAAACCGCAATGGGCTAATCTCATTGAGGGATATATGAAAGATGTCGTCCTATATGGTACCGGGAGAAGAGCACAAGTAGCCGGCGTGTCGATAGCCGGCAAAACGGGCACGGCTGAAAACCCATTTGGCGCAGACCACGCTTGGTTTATCGGCACGGCTACATTTAAAAATGGGCGCTCTATATCGTTTGCCGTAATCTTGGAAAATAGCGGTTATGGCGGAGCGGAGGCAGCGCCGGTAATCAAAGATGTAATCAAAGCTATGTTAAGGGAGAATAATAATGGCTAAACAAATTTTAGCAGGGCGTTATGAATTGCTCGAGCGCATTGGCGATGGTGGCATGGCATCTGTTTATCGTGCGCATGACCAGCTTTTGGATCGCTATGTGGCAATAAAAGTGCTTCATCCGCAATTTGCTGGAGATAATGATTTTATTACGCGCTTTCGCAAAGAAGCGCAAGGCGCAGCAAAATTGTCGCATGCCAACATTGTCAATATTTATGACGTTGTAGAATGGGAAAAGCAATACTTCATCGTCATGGAATATGTCGAAGGTGAAACGCTCAAAGAAAAAATCAAAAAGCAGGGACCGTTGCCTTTAGAAGAGACTCTTGACATCACGCTGCAGATTGCCGAGGCGCTTGAGCATGCGCATGCACATAATCTTATCCACTGTGATATCAAGCCCCATAATATTTTGATAAAACCCAATGGACAGGTCAAAGTGGCTGATTTTGGGATTGCTCGTGCGGCAACATCTTCAACCATGACCTATAATA
This sequence comes from Pectinatus sp., assembly GCA_020025075.1. Taxonomy (GTDB): domain Bacteria; phylum Bacillota; class Negativicutes; order Selenomonadales; family Selenomonadaceae; genus JAHHSR01. The sequence goes on from JAHHSR010000037.1 coordinate 13,197, forward strand.
GTGGCAGCGTTTTGGGCTCAGTGCACTACATTTCACCGGAACAGGCTCAGGGAAGTTCGATAACAACCAAATCGGATATTTATTCATTGGGTGTTGTAATGTATGAAATGCTCACGGGGAAGGTCCCTTTCAGTGGTGAAAATGTCGTGAGCATTGCTCTAAAGCACCTGCAGGAAACTCCTATTCCTTTGCGTCAGCTGCGCCAAGATGTCCCGCCAGTTATTGAGGCTATTGTTTTAAAGGCGATGGATAAGGAGCCGCAAAAGAGATTTACCTGTACGCAAATGATTGCCGATATAGAGCAGGCGCAAAAGATGCTTTTTAACCGTGAAGAGGAAAGCGAAGATATTTATGCGACGCGCGTCTTACCGCATGAGCAGATAAATGAGCTCGTTTCGCGTGGGCCATCTCCTGAGGTGACGCAAGATAGGTATGTGCCGCAACAGGCAGCGCAATCGCAATCATTTGTCAAATCCAAAAAGTTTATTGCTCTTTTGGTCGTGATTTTGCTTGCGGGCTTTTTTACGGGTGCTTTTTTGTCATTTGGAAAATTTTGGAGCACAAAAGAAATCGTCGTTCCCAATGTAGTTGGCCAAAGCATGAGCGAGGCAAAGAGTACTCTGCAAAACAGCAAACTGCGTGTTGAAGTGCAGCAGGTTTACAGTAAATCTGCTCCGGAAGGTACGGTGGTTTCGCAAACGCCGCAGGCAGGAACTAAGGTAAAAGAAGAGCGCCTCATAACAATCTATGTAAGTAAAGGTGCCAAGACCATTTCGATGATTGATGTTATGAATACAAATAAAAATGATGCACAGGACCAGCTCATCAAAGCGGGCTTTAGGATAGGCAAGATTACACAAGAATATTCAAGCAGTCCGCAAGGGACGGTTTTGCGACAAAATCCGTTGCCAGGCACTGATGTACAAAGTGGCGCGACGGTTGACCTCGTCATCAGTAAGGGACAGCAGATAAAGACGGTATCCGTGCCTAATGTAGTTGGTAAACTAAAGGCTACGGCCGAAGATGAAATTCAAAAAGCTGGCCTCACCGTGGGTAGCATTACGGAAAAAGCGAGCACAGAGCCTACGGGAACAGTTTTAAGCCAATCTATTGTCGGGGGCAATGTCGAAGCTAAGACGGCAATAAATCTGGTAATATCTAAAAATAAAGGCACGAAGAAGGAAGCGGTAAAGACGATTAAGAGCACGGCTCCTTCGAAGAATTCTGAGACGACAAAAAAAATTGAATAGTAGGAGGCAGGTACTTTGAAAAAGGCAGTTGTATTATTATCGGGCGGCCTTGACTCTACGGTTTGTATGGCCGTTGCTAAAAGCGAGGGTTATGAGCTTTATCCCATAAGCTTTAATTATCATCAGCGCCACAAAATAGAGCTTGAAGGAGCAAAAAAAATAGCTGCGCATTTTGGTGCGGCTCGTCATCTGATTATTGATACGAATATGGATATGATTGGCGGGTCGGCGCTAACAGATAAAAAAATAGACGTTCCAGATAGAGAACCGACAGACGAAGATGTGCCGGTAACTTATGTGCCGGCGCGTAACTTAATTTTTCTAAGTTATGCACTAGGCTATGCAGAAGTTGTAGGGGCAGAGAGAATTTATATCGGCGTCAATGCCGTCGATTATTCTGGCTATCCCGATTGCCGTGCCGAGTTTATAGAGCGTTTTCAAGCTGTAGCCGATTACGCCACGACAGCGTCGGCTGTCAAAAAGCAAAAAATCACGATTGCGACGCCGTTACAGGATTTATCCAAAAAGGATATTGTGCTCTTGGGGACAAAGCTCAAGGCGCCTTTAGAGCTTACGCACAGCTGCTATAACGGCGGCGAAGAAGCATGCGGCCACTGCGATAGCTGCAAATTGCGTCTGCGCGGCTTTGCTCAGGCGGGCATAAAAGACCCGATAAAATATCGAGGTGAATGAGATGCTAGATGTCCAAAGCCGTGAGGATAAGCGCGGCATAGCAATTCAGCGTGTCGGCATCAGCAAGGCGGTCATTCCCTTGCGCGTCGAGGGAAATAAAGCGCGCCAGGTTACGGCTACGGTGGAAAAATTTACTGTCGATTTGCCCCATTTTGCTAAAGGTACGCACATGAGCCGTTTCATGGAAGTATTGCAGCAGTACAATGACTGTGTCTTGGATGCTGCCCTTTTGGATGCGCTTTTGACGAGTACTTTGGAAAAACTGGCAGCCCATTGTGCCCACATAGAAATTTCTTTTAAATACTTTATCGAAAAAAAGGCGCCAGTGAGCGGTAAGGCTTCACTTTTAGACATAGACTGTGCCTTTATCGCCAGTAAAAAGAAGGGAAAATCGCTCGATTTTGCCCTTTCCTTAGCAGTTCCCGTTACTTCGCTTTGTCCGTGCAGTAAAGAGATATCCTCTTATGGTGCGCATAATCAGCGTAGTATGATTAAGACAAAAGTATATTTTCGTGCAGGGTGCTATCTGACACCTGATGAGTTAGCAGGCCTTTTGGAAGAACAGGCTTCTTCTCCCGTTTATCCGATATTAAAGCGAAGCGATGAAAAATACGTGACGGAAAAGGCATACGATAATCCTAAATTTGTTGAAGATATTTTGCGTGATACGGTTCTTTTATTGCGAAAAAGAGAAGAAATAAGTGCTTTTGAAATTGAATGTGAGAATATGGAATCCATTCATAATCACAACGCCTACGCATTTTATGGCGAAAGTAAGCCCAAAGAATAGAAAATAAGGCAGCATGCTTTGGCATGCTGCCTTATTAAAAAAAATAAAAAAATATTAAAAAAATGGTTGACAAGAATAGCTTATGTAGATATAATATTTCTTGCGCTCGAGAGAGCGGCAAGCACAAAGCGCTCTGGTCGATAA
>JAHHSR010000038.1 GCA_020025075.1 Pectinatus sp.
GAAATGGTGCTGTTTTCGCAGAAACAGGAAGCTCCCGCCTCTTAGCGAAGCGTAGACGGGGGTGCGTTCACTCTTTTATTTCATTTAAAATGCGCTTTATCGGCAATATTTTTAAAATAATAAGGCAAATTATCAAGTCCGGAATTAAATAGGTGGCGTTAAAAACGCATGAATACCAATAAGGTGACATACCCTTAGGTGCATAGCTGGCAAAGAAGGTAACGCCGGAAATAAAGTGACAGATGAAGCGTCCCAATACGGCAATTGTGGCTCCTGCAAACTTATGATGCGGGAAATAGCCGGCAAGTCCCAAGGCCATGAAAGGCAGTGGATAATCGAACAAAACCTGTACGGGCTGGACGATGAATGGGTCTTGCATCAAGTTGATGATGCCGAAGATAAAGCCTGCTAAAAAGCCGACGCCCGGGCCATAGCGGAAAGAAACTAAAATCAAGGGGAGCATGGCGCCTAAGGTAATGCTGCCGCCTTGCGGCGTATGGTAAAGGCGCAAGGTATGCAAGATAGTGGAAAGGGCAATCATCAAGCTGACATTGACGAGCATGTGCGTAGTAAAGCGCACTTTCTTAATATAAAGGAAGGCAATGATAAGTGCTAAAAGGCCTAAAAGGGCAAAGATACTCGTTGGCTGGGCGAGAATGACGGACATTTTGTGTGAAAAAGCTGACATTTTATCGACTCCAATCCTAAAAAATAAGCAGCGCCACTTTCCGCAAGGAAAACTGCGCTGCTTGTCAGCTTAATCTGTGCTTTCCTCCGTCGGCATTATCCGAAATCAGGTCATAAGGGTCGCGGCAAGTGCCGCCTCTCAGCTAAAGGCTCCCCTAGCAGGTTTCATTATACAATAAATGTTGATTTGGAGCAAGAAGTTTGGCATTATTGTATATATTTTAAAAAATCAATTAACATCTTAACAAAAAAAGTTGTGTTTTTTATTTCAATGTATAATTTACTTATTAAATCATACATTGAAAGGAAGCTTTACTATGAAAAACTTAAAATATGTATCATTTTGTTCTTTGTCATCTCAAATTAAAATTTATCTTTCAGAAATATTTTTATTTTATGTAATTTGGTATAAAGTGAGGAGGATAAGGCAATATGATTGAAACTATAAATGGATTATCGTGGCGACAAATTTTACATTTAAAAGGCGCTCAATGAGCAAAAAGCGAAGGATAATCAGGCAGATGATTAATTCCGGCAATAAGATGGAGCCGTTGATGGCAAAGGAATACCAATAAGGCGACATACCTTTAGGTGCATAGCTGGCGAAAAAGAGCACGCCAGAAATGAAGTGGCAAACAAAGCGGCCAAAGACTGCAACCGTGGCACCTGCTAGCTTATGACGCGGAAAATAGGCGGCAAGGCCCATAGCCATGAAAGGCAGCGGATAATCGAATAAAACCTGTATAGGCTGAACGATGAACGGGTCTTGAATGAGGTCAATGATGCCAAAGACGAAGCCAGCTAAGAAGCCGACTCCCGGCCCATAGCGAAAAGCCACGAGAATAAGCGGTACCATATCCCCTAAGGTTATGCTGCCGCCTTGAGGGAAGTTGTAGATACGCAAAGTGTGCAAGATGACGGAAAGAGCAATCATCAAGCTGACATTGACGAGCATATGCGTGGTGAAATGAATCCGCTTAACATACAAAAAGGCAATGATTAGCGCCAAGAGCCCCACGAGGGTGAAGATGCTCGATGGCTGGGCAAAAATAAGAGAAATCTTGTGCGAAAAAGCTGACATTTTATCGACTCCCATCTAAAAAATAAGCAGCGCTGCTTCCCATAAGGAAAACCGCGCTGCTTGTCAGCTTAATCTGTGCTTTCCTTCGCCGGCATTATCCGGAAATCAGGTTATGAGGGTCGCGGCAAGTGCCGCCTCTCAGCTAAAAGCTCCCCTAGCAAATCTTATTATACAATGGGTGAAAAAAATCGGCAAGGCAGAAATCAATGAATAATTTGAAAATATTGGTGATATAATGGGAACAGAGTTTTTTTAAGGTGGGATTTATTTGTTATATAATAAAACAAAGCCAAAGTCTATAGAAAATTATGGGAAAGAAATGATTGGCAAGACTTTTCGCCAGATATTTGATTACGGAAAAGAAAAAGGAATCTTAAAAAAGGATAATTCCAATTATGCCGCATTGCATGAGAAAAAGAATTACAAAGGAGGTCTTGGAAATCTTGTCGAGGAATGCTGGTTCGGATATGAGGCAAATTCTAATCCCGAGGCAGATTTTCAAGAAGCTGGCGTTGAGCTGAAAGTGACGCCCTATTTGAAAAACAGCAAGGGATTTAGGGCTAAGGAACGGCTTGTGCTTAGCATGATTAATTATAATGATATTATCAAGGAAAGTGATTTTGAGCATAGCCACCTTTGGAAAAAAGCACATCTCATCCTGCTTGTCCTATATATGCATATTAAAGGACAAAGTGATATGGATAGCGTTGTAAATTATGTGCAGCTTTTTACTCCGCCGCAAGAAGATATTGCAATCATAAAGTCTGATTATGAAAAGATACTTGCCAAAATAAAAGCGGGCAAGGCACATGAATTGTCAGAAGGAGATACGCTTTATCTGGGTGCCTGTACTAAGGCGGCAACATCTGCCAAACGCTGCAGCCAGCCTTATAGCGATGTGCCAGCCAAACCGCGGGCTTTTTCGCTCAAGAGCAGCTATATGACTGCCGTGCTAAATAAATACATTATGCAGCATATAAATACATATGAATCCATCATTTCAAATAATGGGGATGTTGGCGATTTTGAGCAGTTTGTAACGGCGAAAATTGCCGCATTTAAAGGTTGTGGCATCAACAGGCTGAAGGAGTGTTTTGGGATTATGGGCAATCCTAAGAATTTGCCATCGCTTCTTGCCTTTCGCATTCTCGGCATAAAGGGCAATGCCTGCGAGGAATTCGTCAAGGCAGGCATTGCCATGAAGGCCATCCGCATCCAAAAAAACGGCAAGATAAAAGAGAGCATGTCATTTGCTGCTATCGACTATCAAAATCTGGCCAAAGAAACGTGGGAAGATAGTACATTTGGCAATTATCTGCGCAATACGCGCTTTTTCTTTGTCATTTACCAAGAAGATTTTCGTGGCGAATATCATTTGCAGGGCAGCCGGTTCTGGAATATGCCTTTAAGAGATTTGGAAGGGGATGTCCGTGCCGTATGGCAGGAGACGCATGACATTATTGCACAGGGGAATCTCGTGCTGAAGCTGGGGAAAAATGGCGAGTTCATCAATAATTTGCCCAAGAAATCGCAGCATCCCGTCTCGCACGTCCGCCCGCATGCCCGCAGCCGAAGTGATACAGCATCACTTCCTGAAGGAACTCAGCTGCATATTGGGCCAGGTGTTGAGTGGTCTGATTTGAGGCAGTATACCAGGCAATGTTTTTGGCTGAACGGTGAATATATTTTGCGCCAGATATCTTGAAGCAAGGTAAAACTGCTAAAAAAGGGATGCAGCTGCTAGGCTTCTTGGTCAATTATCTTGCTTATCACCTTGCCCATCTTTGCCACGCAATCAGTGACAAGGGCATTTCCCATGCAAAAATATTGGAAGCGCTCCGACATTCCTGTATCCGTCCAATGTTCAGGAAAGCCTTGTATCTTATTGGCCTCGTTGGGCGTTAAGAGGCGCAGCCTCCCAGTGTCCAGATCTGTGACGACATGGGTGCTGCGGTTTGTTGTTCCCTCGCTTGTGAGCATTGTACGGGCAGGCTTGTCGATGGGGTCGGGAAAAGCGATTGCCCCTTCGCTGAAAACGTAGCTGTGGCCATTTTTAGCCGTGCGTTCAATTTTTTTTGCTCCTTTTAGATATTTCCATTTGGCGAGGTTGTTGCCAAGAAAATATTTTTCATCGACAGCACGATCCATGATATCCTGCAATACGGTATATGGTCCGTTATAAAATGGCAGGGCTTTCATTGTTGCAATTTTTCCGTCATGCATATAGCCGGCGTTTTCAAAGCCGAATGAAAATTCCTCCATTACCCGCATGAGATCAGGCGAAGGCAAGGCACCTTCATTGACTTTATTATTGGACTGTATGGGAAATGCTTGGGCAAAAAAGCCATGATTTTTGATTATGTCAGACGGGTTTATTTTGCCCATCTTTTTTCCGTACAGGGTGTCATGGTGATAGGCAAAGATGAATATGCGGCGGCGCCGCTGGACAAAGCCATAGTCAGCAGCATTGATGATGCGCCACTCTGCACTGTAGCCTGCTGCCCAAAGTGAGGCAAGGATGATGCCAAAATCGCGACCGCGTTGTTTTGCGGGAAGCTTTAAAAGGCGGTCGACATTTTCCAGCAAAACAAATGGCGGCTGCTTTGCTTTTAGAATGTCATTTATTTGCCACCATAGGATACCTTTTTTACCTTCTATGCCCTTTGCCCCGGTTCTTGCCACGGAATAATCTTGGCAAGGAAAGCCTCCTGTCAGCAAGGTATGGTTGGGAATGAGATTTTTGTCGATTTGGCTTATATCTTCATTTACGTAAATTTCTTTTTTGCCGAAATGCGTGCAATAGCAGTCGAAGGCATCTTGGCGCTTGCGGCTCGGCTCCCATTGATTTGCCCAGACAGTTTCCCAGCTTGTATCGGACTTTTCCAGCCCGACGCGGAAACCGCCAACGCCAGCAAACAGCTCGCATAATGTCTTCTTCATAAAATTATCCTTTCTGTATAAAAAGTGTACTTCAGCTAGTATATCATATAAGGAGATCTTGATCAATACGAGGGGGGAAGAAACTGATACGCATATAGAGCTTAATGGTTGCCTAGACTTTTTATATGGAGTCTGATATTTGGTAACATATGCTGAGTCTGACGTTAGATTTGTTGGCAGCTGGAAGTGTTTTCCATGTACGCCATATTGGACGCTATAAGCCAATCTGGCCTGTTTTGCCTGCTCGTCTTCTGCTTGGCGGGGGCTCTTGTTTGCCTTGCATCGAAGATTAGTTTTTTTGCTTCCCCATAAATATAAAAAAGCCCCTGATAAGCTAAAATCAGGGGCTTTTGTCTTTCATCAGTATTTTTGCCGTTCCTTTAAGGCTCTATCAACTTCCCTCTTGGCAGCTTTTTCCGCCAGGACACGACGCTTGTCGTAGAGCTTTTTGCCTGTAGCTAAGGCTAGCTCAACTTTGGCGCGCCCCTTAGCGAAGTAGATTTTCAGTGGCACGAGTGCAAAGCCTTTTTCCTTCGTCTTGCTGAAAAGGCGCAGGATTTCCGCCTTATGCAGGAGGAGTTTTCTTTGGCGCAAGGGGTCGTGGTTGAAAATATTGCCGTGCTCGTAGGGACTGATGTGCATATTGTCTAAGAGCGCCTCGCCGTTTTTGATGATGACAAAACTGTCTTTGAGGTTGGCCTTGCCGGCACGCAGGGATTTTACTTCTGTGCCGACAAGCGCAATGCCCGCTTCGAAAGTTTCATGGATAAAATAATCATGGCGGGCTTTGCGATTTTCGCAGACAATTTTAATGGCGCTGTTTTTGTTTCCCATTTTTCATGCTCCGTTTCTTCTTGCCTGCATGGCGCTTTTTGCGGCGCTTTGTTTCAGGCGGGTGATTTTTGTTCTTTTTCTTTTTGCCGTGCGCAGCTTTATGTTTGGCCTTTGCTGGCGGTGTCTTCTTTGCAGATTCTTTTTTCATCTTTTTGAAGAGATTTTCGCCGCCTTTATCGGCAAGAACAAAGTCGATAAGGCGCTCTTTGACATCAGCTCTTGCCAAGATTACCTCTATCTCATCGCCAATGCGATACCTTCTGCCGCTTGCAGCGCCAATCATGGCGTATTGTTCTTGGACAAACTCGTAGTAGTCGTCAGTGAGGCTTGAAACGTGCAAAAGGCCTTCGACGCCGTTATCGAGTTCAATGAAAAGGCCAAAACTCGTGACAGAGCTTATGATGCCGTGGAATTTTTCACCGACGAAGGCAGACATATATTCAATTTTTTTGATGTCAATGCTATCCCTTTCAGCGTTTATGGCCGTGCGCTCGCTCACTGAGGAGTCAAGGGCAATCTGCGGTAAGAGGTGATTTAAAGTTTCGGTGCGGTTTTCCGAAATGCGTCCCGTGCGCAGCGTCTCGTGTAAAAGGCGGTGGACGATGAGGTCTGGGTAGCGGCGAATAGGCGAGGTAAAATGCGTGTAGTAAGAAGCGGCAAGGCCAAAATGACCTAAATCCGTCTCGCAGTAGCGCGCCTGGCGCATGGAGCGCAGCGCTAGCGGCAAGATGACCTTTTCAAGCGGTGTACCCTGTATCTTCTCGATGACAGCTTGAATGGCTTTTGGTTTTACCGTGCCATCTGCCTCCTTGTTTATGTGCAGGTTAAACGAGGCAAGAAAATCGTTCAAGGCAGTAATTTTTTCGCCGTCGGGCTGCTCATGGATGCGGTAGATGAAAGGTAATTTTTTCTTGAACATATGCTCGGCGACTGTTTCGTTGGCGACGAGCATACATTCTTCGATGATTGATTCGCCAAGTGAGCCGCAGCGCTTGATGATTTCTATGGGATGTCCCTTTTCGTCTAATTTTACCTTCAGCTCTGGCAAATTGAAGTCAATGGCGCCGCGTTTATTGCGCCTGTTTTTTAGCGCTTGGCGCAATTTGGCAAGCAATTTGAGCATGGGGACGACATCGCTATATTCTTGGCAAGTCTTTTCGTCGTTGTCGATGAGGATTTTATTGACAATCGTATAGCTTAAACGGCGATGTACTTTTATTATGGTCTGGAAGATGTGATAATTGAGGACGGAGCCATTTGTGTCAATTTCCATTTCGATAGCCATAGAGAGGCGGTCTTCGCCGGCATTGAGGCTGCAGATGCCATTTGAAAGGCGCTGGGGGAGCATAGGGAGGACACGGTCGGCGAGGTAGACGCTCGTGCCGCGCTTGCGCGCTTCAAGGTCTAAGACGCTGTTTTCGCGTACATAGTAGCTGACATCAGCAATAAAGACGCCGAGCTGAAAATTGCCATTCGGCAAAGTAGTAGCGTAAACGCCGTCGTCTAGGTCCTTGGCGTCTTCGCCGTCAATCGTGACGATGGGCAAATGACGTCGGTCATCTTTTTGCCGCTTTTTATACTCGACCTCGTCAATTTGTAGGGGAACTTTGCGGGCGGCGTTTTTTACTTTAGCATTGAAGTCTTCCGGTAGGCCGTATTGATGGAGGACGGAGAGCATGTCGACTCCGGGGTCGTCCTCGCGGCCGAGCACTTTTTCGATGATAGCCTCAAGGCGGTGTTTACCGCGGGGCCATTTTGTTACCTTACAGACGACTTTATCATTGTCTTTGGCATTGTTGAATGAGCGCTTGTGGATAAAAATAGCACTTGGCAATTTGGTGTCATCAGGTTCGACGAGGCCAAAGCCTTTTTCCTTTTTGAAGGTGCCGACGATTTTTTCATTCTTGTGCTCGATAATCTTCTCCACGTAGCCTTCACGCAGGCGGTTTCCGCCTGACATGGTGACCTTGCAAGCAACCTTATCGCCGTTTAGGGCATCAGAAAAATTTTCGGCCGGAATAAATATGTCGCCTTTATCGCGTTCTTCCTGTTCTAAAGGAATGACAAAGCCATAGCCCTTGGAGTTGACATTTAAGGTGCCGATGACAAAACCGCCTTTTTGCGGTAAAAAGTATAAGCCATCTTCGTCTTGCAAAATAGCGCCGCTGCGCGTTTTTTCATCAAGAACCGTAAAGAGCTTGATGATATCATCGCCGGTAAGGTTAAAGGCTGCGGCCATTTCATCAGCACTGGCTGATTTTGTCGGAGTGTTTTGTAAAAATTGAAAAATATTTTGTTCTATATTCAAAAAATTCACCTGCTTTCTGCTATAAATGATTATTCGGTAAAAGGAAGTCTCTCAAGGCGGCAAAGACAATGTCCTGCTCGCAGTCGAGCGTTACGATATGGCCGGACTTTTCAAGGGAGACTATTTTCTTTTCTATTGATGAGACGCGCTCGTAGACATAAGGCGCACTCGTATATTCGACCGTGCGGTCGTTTTTGCTTTGCACGATGAGCAAGGGGCAATGCACTTTATTTAGGCGTTGCTTGACATCTTCTATACAGGATAAAAGCTCGTGCACGCACAGCAAGGGCATGCGGCGATAACCGACGGGCTTTGGGGATATTAAACGGCGCTGGGGCTTTATGATAAAGACGGAATTGGATTTTTCACGTGCCGGCAGGAGCGATAATCCGCGTGCGGCGGCGAGGTTTATGGGCACGCTTAAAATAGCGGCGCGCTTTAGCGGAAATTGACAGGCGGCACGCAAAGCGAGCAAAGACCCCATTGAAAGGCCGACTATGTCGATGCTTTGGCAAAATTTCTGCAAAAGATAATAGGCATCGCAGACGCAATAATACCAGTCGCGCCAGCTGGTCCGTTCCATGTCTTCGGGCGAGGTGCCGTGCCCGGCAAGGCGCGGGCAAATGACGCTAAAGCCAAGTGAGTGCAAATAGTTGCCAAGCGGCAACATTTCTGCTGGTGAACCTGTGAAGCCATGCACTAAGATGATGCCTCGCTTGTCGCCAGGAAGAAAAAAGGGCGTGGCATTTTCGAGAAAATTTTTCAAGATTAGCTCCCCCTAAAAATAATAAAAAATGTTCTCTACCAGAGGCGATAGAGAACAATGCTGCGTGAAACGATGTATTAATAGGAAGTCATTTTGGCGATGATAACTGTGAGAATGCCGAATAATATAGCCAGCACAACTGTTGCCTTAGCCATGAGCGCGTCAAGACCACGCGCTTTTGGACTGAATACGGTTTGCGTGTCGGCAGAAAATCCGCCCATGCCGGTCGGCGCTTCCTGCGCCAATACGGCAGCAATCAATAAAATAGCCAAAATGGCATCAAGTACCATTAAAAAATCCAATAACAAGCTGCAAGCCCCCTTAAAAGGTGTACAAATTATTCTTATTCTAGCACATTATCATTTATTTGTCCATTTAGCAAAAGGCATTGTTTCGGTTATTTCATATATATGATAAAATAGAGCTAGAAATGGAGTAAGAAAAATGGATAATTCAAAGCAGGGAACATTTTCCCATTTGCATGTGCATACGCAGTATAGTCTCTTGGATGGTGCTATCCGCATTAAGAAAATGGTACAGCGAGCCAAAGAGATGGGCATGAATGCCTTGGCGATTACGGACCACGGCAACATGTATGGCGTGATTGAATTTTATCAGGCGGCTAAAGAGGCCGGCATAAAGCCTATCATCGGTTGTGAGGTCTATCTGGCGCCGCACAGCAGGAAAGAGGCATATGAGATTGATGGCGTACGCTATTATCATCTCATTTTGCTTGCCAAGGACCAGACAGGGTATATAAATCTGGTCAAGCTTGTTTCCCTAGCCAACATTGAAGGCATGTATTATAAGCCGCGCATTGACAAGGAGCTTTTGAGAAAGTATAGTGAAGGCATAATTGCGCTTAGTGCCTGTATTGCCGGCGAAATACCACAGGCAATCCTATATAAGAGCACGGAGCGTGCCGAGCAGCTCATAAAAGAGTATATTGATATTTTCGGGCGGGAAAACTTCTTTTTGGAAATACAGCGCCACGGCTTAGCTGAGGAGCAAAAGGCCAATGCCATTTTAATAGAGCTTGCGAAAAAATATGATGTAGGGCTCGTAGCTACTAATGACGCGCATTATCTGGAGAAAAAAGACAGCGAGTTTCATGATGTCCTTTTATGTATCCAGATGGGCAAGAAGCTAAATGATGCGGACCGCATGAAATTTGGCAGCGATGAATACTATCTAAAATCGCCCGCGGAGATGTCTGAGCTATTTTTTGACGTGCCGGAGGCAATAGAAAATTCCGTGAAGATTGCGCAAAGGTGCAATGTCGAATTTGAATTTGGCAAATTGCATTTGCCGCTTTTCCCGTTGCCAGAAGGCATATCCGACCGGGAGTATTTAAAAAAGCTCTGCTTGGAACGGTTGCCCAAGCGCTATGCGGAGCCTGATGCCAAAGTCAAGGAACGGCTTTCTTATGAGCTTGATGTCATCAACAAGATGGGTTATGACAGTTACTTTTTGATTGTCTGGGATTTTGTCAATTTTGCGCGACAGGAGAAAATTCCCGTCGGACCAGGGCGTGGCTCAGCCGCGGGCAGCATTGTTGCCTATTTGTTAGGCATTACTGATATTGACCCTTTGCGCTACGATCTGCTCTTTGAACGCTTTTTGAATCCGGAACGCGTAACAATGCCTGATATTGATATCGACTTTTGCTGTATCAGGCGCGAGGAAGTCATAGATTATGTAAAGAGGCGCTATGGCGATGACCATGTGGCTCAGATTGTTACTTTTGGTACGATGGCAGCACGTGGCGCAATTCGCGATGTCGGCCGCGTTTTGGATATGCCTTATAACGATGTTGACCGGGTTGCAAAACTTATTCCGACAGAGCTTGGCATGACGCTTGAAAAGGCACTTAAAGGTTCGCAGGAATTAAAAAATGCTTATGAGGACGACCTTGAAGTGCGCCGCCTCATCGACTTTGCACGCGATATTGAGGGCATGCCGCGTCACTGCTCGACGCATGCTGCCGGGGTCGTGATTGCGCGCCATCCGCTTACCGATTATGTTCCGGTACAGATGTCGGAAGGGACGCTTGTCACGGAATACGATAAGGATTATGTCGAAAAGCTCGGCCTCTTGAAGATGGACTTTTTAGGCTTGAGGACGCTTACGATTATTGCTGATGCATTGAAAAATATTGAAGCTAACCGTCATGTGACGATAAAGCTCGATGAGATACCGCTGGAAGACGATATGACCTCGCAGATGCTCTGCGCGGGGGATACATGCGGTGTTTTTCAGATGGAATCGGGCGGTATGACGGCGCTTGTCAAGGATTTGCAGCCTAAAGGCTTTAGCGACCTCATTCCGCTCATGGCGCTTTATCGTCCCGGTCCCTTGGGGAGCGGCATGGTTGATGATTTTATAAGCGGGCGAAATGGCAAGAAGAAAGTGACCTATATGCACCCGCTTCTGGAGCCTATTTTAGAAGAAACATTTGGCGTTGTTCTCTACCAAGAACAGGTTATGCAGATTGTGCAAGTGCTGGCTGGTTTTAGCCTCGGGCAGGCCGATATTTTGCGCCGCGCGATGGGGAAGAAAAAGCATGACATCCTCGTGGCGCAGCGGGAAAATTTCCTTAAAGGCACCGATGCCAAGAAAATTGATAGGGCGCTTGCTGAGAAAATTTTTGACCTTCTCGTCAACTTTGCCGATTATGGTTTTAATAAATCGCATAGTGCAGCTTATGCGCTGGTCGCTTATCAGACGGCTTATTTGAAGGCGCATTATCCGCAAGAATATATGGCGGCACTTCTTACGAGCCTTATGGGCAATAGCGATAAGATAAAGAGCTATATCGAGCAGTGCCGCTATGCGGGCATAAGGATTTTGCCGCCGGACATCAACCAAAGCGGTGCTTCTTTTACGGCAGATGTGGTACAAAATGGTATTCGCTTTGGTTTGGCGGCAATAAAAAACGTCGGTGAGGAAGCGATGCGCAGCATTATTGAGACGCGTCAAAAGGGAGGAAAATTTAAGAGCTTTTCTGATTTTTGCCGCCGTGCTGATGCAAAAGTTGTCAACAAGCGCGTGCTCGAATTTTTGATAAAATCGGGGGCATTTGATACTTTTGGGGGGCGACGCTCTCAATATTTGGCTGTAATTGATATGGCGGTAGCACAGGCGGCGAGCTACAAGAATGATTTGGCCAGTGGCCAGATGTCGCTTTTTGGCGGCCAGCCAGCTTTTGCAGATATTGAGCTGCCTCCTCTTGAGGAAATCCCCCTGCGTGAAAAGCTTGCCCTCGAAAAGGAAATTACGGGCTTTTATATCACAGGGCATCCCCTTGATGCTTATAAGGAAAAGATAGCTTGCTTTAAGAGCATAACAGCCCTAAAAGAGGCGAATTTACCAGATGATACGCCGGTTCGCCTGGCAGGCATTATTTCTGATGTCAAGCGCATGACGACGCGCAAAGGCGAGCCGATGTGCATTGTTCAAATAGAGGATTTTGCTCAGTCGATGGAAGTTGTCATTTTTCCGCGCGCTTTTTATGAAGCATCGCGGCACCTCTTAAATGAGGTGCCCGTAGTCGTAAGCGGGCGTATCAATACGACGGAGCGCGGCAGCAAGGTTATTGCGCGCAAGATAATGCGCCTTGACGAGTATAAGCCAACTTACTGGATTAAGGTGAGTGCATTGAATGAATCGGCTTCCAAGATAGAAGAGCTGCGCGCTCTTTTGCAAAAGAGGCATGGCGACTATCCTGTCTGCTTTTATTTTCTTGGCCAAAATAGGAAAATACGTGCCGAGCGTGCCTATTGGATTGATGGCAGTCCTGAAACAGTAGCGGCTATTGAAGCGCTTTTGGGGAAGGATACGATAAAGACGGCATAGAATATAGAATAAAACGAAGAAAGGATGATTTTCATGAGGTTGCAATTTTTAGGAGCATCACATACGGTTACTGGTTCGTGCTATTTGGCGGAAACAGGCAGCAAGAAATTTCTCATTGACTGTGGTATGTTTCAGGGCAATCGCCAGATGCGCGAAAAAAATTATGAGCCTTTTATGTTCACACCCTCGGAAATCGATTTTGTCCTTTTGACTCATGCCCATATCGATCACTGCGGGCTTTTGCCGCGCCTTTGCGCACAAGGCTTTAAAGGGAAGGTCTATGCAACTAAGGCTACTTGCGATTTGGTGCAGATAATGCTTCCAGATAGTGCCCATATTCAAGAAAGCGATGCCGAGATTATGAATCGCAAGGGGCAGCGAACGGGATGTGTGCCCGTAGAACCGCTTTATACAATTGAGCAGGCGCAAGAAGCACTGCAACATTTTGTCTCCGTGCCGCATAGCGAAAAAATTGACCTGGGTGAGGGCGTAAGCGCCATTTTTGAAGATGCAGGCCACATTCTCGGCTCGGCCATCATCGAGCTTTTTGTTGAAGAGGCAGGAAAAGAGCCGATTAAGATTGTTTTTTCAGGCGATTTAGGGCAGTATGAGCAGCCGATTATCAAAGACCCGACACCGATTAAGGATGCTGATTACCTTTTGGTAGAATCAACCTATGGCAATCGGCGCCACGAAGAGTACGATAAGGAAACGGAGCTTGCCGATATTATCAATGATACCTGCGACCGGGGCGGCAAGCTTATTATCCCGGCTTTTGCCGTTGGCCGCACGCAAAAGATGCTTTATTATATCTATCGCCTTTGGAAAAATAAGCGTATCGAAGGCATACCTGTTA
Organism: Pectinatus sp.; assembly: GCA_020025075.1. Lineage (GTDB taxonomy): Bacteria > Bacillota > Negativicutes > Selenomonadales > Selenomonadaceae > JAHHSR01. Next base: position 13,328 of record JAHHSR010000038.1, read on the forward strand.
TTATTGATAGTCCTTTGGCCATTGCCGCAACGCGTGTTTTTGCTGCTAATGTGCAGGAGTATGATGAAGAAACGCTGGCCCTTTTAGAAAAAAATGGCACTTTGCCACAGATGCCGCAGCTTAAAGTTTGCGAAACGCCACAGCAATCACGCGCTTTGAATGAGCAAGAGGGTCCGGCAATAATTCTTTCTGCTAGCGGCATGTGCGATGCCGGGCGCATATTGCATCATCTGAAGCATAATCTCTGGCGGCCTGAAGCGACGGTCCTGTTTGTCGGCTATCAGGCGGAAGGCTGTCTTGGCCGGCGCCTTTTAGATGGCATCAAGCGCGTTAAAATCATGGGCGAGGAAGTGGCAGTAAGAGCACGTATTGCTCAAATGGACGGCTTTTCGGCACACGCTGATTATGTGCAAATTTTGCAGTGGCTTGATGCGATACAGATGACGGGAGCGCGCCAGGTATTTTTAGTACACGGCGAGCCATTGGCGATAAAGGCTCTAGGTGAACGCATTAGGGGCAAGTATGGTTATGAGACATATGCGCCTTTTTATGGCGATGTTGCTCAGCTGGAAAAAGAATCTTGTCGAATAATTGCCGCCGACCTGCCACAAGTTTCTGTGGAAAAAGAAATGGAAGAAGCACTGAGCGTTTTCGATTCCGAATATCGCCAGCTGCGCAAGAAGATGCGCAATGCCGCCCTGCGTGACCCGCGCACGATGGAAAGTATTTTGCGTCAAGGCGAAAAGGGTATGCGCTACATGAAGCGCCTTTTTAAGGATTTTGGTATCAATTAAAGGCCATTTGGGCGAATAAAAAAGGAGTAATTTATGGAAAAGAACGAAGAAATGCAGTTTGAGGACAATCTCGTCGAAATGTTGGCTGAAGATGGCGAAGAACTTTATTTTTATGAAATGGGGCAGTTTGAGTGTGACGGACAAAAGTATGCTGTCCTTGTCGATTTAGGTGATGACCCGACTCCATGCTCAAAAGAGGAGCTTGAAAAAGCCGACCAGACAATTGCTAAGGTTGTCTATAATGAAGTAGAACAAATTGACGAATACGTTGCGCCGGAAGACGAGGAGTTCGACCAGATTTGCGCCTATCTTGATGAAAATGGTATCTGATGCCTTATTTTGAAGGAATAAAATGCCCTTGGCAATTGCCAAGGGCATTTTTATGTCATTTGAAAAAATAAGGCGAATAGAGATAATCACGCCCCTTTAGGGTGGGCGGCTCATAGCAGAGTGCCTGCATTTCTGTTGCGCGCAGGTCGAAAAGAAGCATCTTTTGCTCGGCTGAGAGATCTTTTGCGGCAAGATATGCTTCTTCTGGTAAAAAGCCAGTCAATTTAGTCAAAAGCGGCAAGGCTGAGTTTTCCTTTATTTTGCTTAAAAAAGGCAATCCTTTGGGGCTTGCCCCCAAAAGGCGCGCATAAAGCGGGCCGGTTTTTTTCGCCATTTTTAGGTCTTTCTCATAAATGTCCAAGAGAATCTGGCAGAGCGAGCGCTTGAGACGGCTGTAATGGCAGCTTTTTGTCTTTGCTGAGAGTAAAAGTTCTTCAAGTGATGTTGCCTGGCGCGCCGCCTTTAAAAAGCGGCTGCCCAGGCCGTCTTTAAGGCCTGAAAAATTTTCTAGCCGTATAGGATCCATCTGACGCAATTTTTCTAGGCATAAAAGAAAAAGGCGAGAAAAATCGGCGGCCCTTTTTTCTTCTGGGTTCAAGAGAGGTGCGGTGGGAATGAAGGAAGTACAATGGCTAAACCCCTCTTTTTTCCACAAGGAGCGCAAAAAACTGGCACTGGCGATGTTGCCCAAAGGACTTTTGGCATCGTGCAAGACGTCTTCGCGCTTAATGCAAAGCGGTGTCAAAGGTGTGCCTATGGAAGAATTGGCCTTAAGATATTCGACCGCCAAAATATCGTTGGGATTTTTGATGATTTGGGCGCCAGATGGAAAGTCATTTTCCAATGCTTTTTCTAGTGCTTGAGCATAATTTAGTTTCTTGTCGATTTTTTTGCTGTCAAAATTAGAAAGATAGAGTGCTGTCTGCTCTAGTGCGACCAGGTCGGCGCTTTCGCTGCCAAAACCAAAAGCGTCGACGATGCCTAATCGTTTTAAAAGCGAGATGCCGCCAAAGGCAAAGCCTTCGGCACTTTGCAGGCAAAAAACGGCTGGCAGCTCGAAGACGAGGTCGGCGCCATTTTCAATAGCACATTTAGCGCGCAGCCATTTGTCAGCGATTGCCGGTTCACCGCGCTGCACAAAATTGCCGCTCATCACGGCAACGATTAAATGACAGCCTTTTTGGCGCAGCTTTTTAAATAAGAGCGCATGTCCATTATGGAAGGGATTAAATTCGCAGATTATGCCACAGTTCATAAAAAACTCCTTTATTTGTTGTTTGGCGCAAGTGATGAAAAGATAGAGCGAAGATATCTCTAAATATAATATCTAAAGCCCTTTTGGACAAGTTGCATAAATAAAAGGCATTTATCATAATCCGCCAGAAGACTCCTTCCTCTTAGGTGGGAGATGAATGGCGG
>JAHHSR010000039.1 GCA_020025075.1 Pectinatus sp.
AAATTTAAGATTTTTTATTTTCTCTCCAGTAGATAAAATAGCCATATCTTTAATTCCTAAATCAATTCCTATTGCTGAATTTGTTTTAGGTAGCTCCTCTATATCTGTTTCACACAAAAGAGAGATAAAATATTTTCCGCTTCCATTGCGTGAAATAGCAGCAGATTTTACTTTACCTTTTATTTCTCTATGCACTTTTACTTTTATTAATTCTTTTAATTTTGGAAGTTTTAACCAATTTTCAAAAATATTTACAGTTCCATTTTGATTATTGGTCGTATAACTTTGTACAGGATTTTTCTTAGATTTGAACTTTGGAAAACCGATAGATTTATCTCTAAAAAAGTTTTTATACGCTTTATCTAAATTCATTTGTGCATTAGCAAGGGCAAGACTGTCAACTTCTTTGAGAAATTCATATTCTTTTTTATATTTTGCAGGAGTAGGGTATTTTAATTTTTTATCAGGATTGCTCTTACTTTCTTCATATGCTTTGATTCTATCATTTAGCATAAGATTGTAGACAAGACGAACACAACCAAAAGTTTTACTAAAAAATATCTTTTGCTCATCGTTTGGATAAATTCTAAATTTATATGCTTTTAGTTGTTTCATTATCCCTACCCCCTTACAAATTATTCACTCTTTTTTCCTTGTTCTTCTATATATTTTTTATGACTTCAATAGGAGCTCCTCCAGTAGTCAATAAGCAAAAACTTTTAGACCAAAACATCTCTTTCCAAAGATATTTTCTTACATTTGGAAATTCTTTTTTTATTATCCGTGAACTTGCTGATTTATATGCGTTTATGAATTTAGTCAATTCTGTTTTAGGATGAGCTTTGAACATTATGTGTACATAATCTTTATCATGATTCCATTGTACTAAAGTAATATGATATGAACTTCCAATCCTTACAAACATATCTTTAGCAAATTCAGATATTGTATCATCAAAAACATTTCTTCTATATTTTATGACAAGAACTAAGTGATAATACAGTAAGAACACTGAATGATAATTACTGTGTAATGTCATTGTTATTGCTACTATTTTTATATATCTACTGATTTGATTATATCACTTTATTTTCTAAAAAACAATAGGGCAATTCATCGCACCACCTATAGAGGTGGTGCGATGAATTGCCCGTTATGTTAAATTTTCCTGTATACTAAGAGCAGGGTAAGGATGAAGTTTGGGAAGGAGAGAAAAAAGATGAGAGTTTTAAGTCGAGTTTTGCGCCCTGCACTTAGAAATAATGCCATTTCGCAGGCGCACCGCAGCGCTTTGCAACAGCCGGCGGCTAAAAAGGAAAGTGCCGTTGCCTCTTTTGAACATCGCAAGCCAGAAGATTATGGCGCTAAAAAGCTCACACCGACACAAAAGCAGGCCGTTGCTTTGCGCGAGCGTATTGCCAAGATACAAAATGACACGAAGATGGACCCAGAGCAAAAAGCTGCACTCTTAAAGACGCTCAATGCCCAGCTTGCACAGCTGCAGCAAAAAATGCAGAGCGAAAATAGCAAGACGAAATCTTGAGAAGAGACTTTTTGTGAAAAAGATAACTCTTATGCAATAAATGTGAAAAAAGCAACTATCAAATGTTAAAATTGGCCAATGGAGAGAAATATTCTCCATTGGTTTTTTTTATACACCTATAATATTTGTAAAATTTATTCGCATTGGATAACGGTTTATAATATAACCATAAAAACAATTTATTTTCATTATACTCAATTTTACAAATTTTAATACAATAATAATAGTTTTACTATTGTGAAGGGTTGGGAAGTAATGAGCGTATACGATATTTACAAGCAAAAGCTGCGTACGGCAGATGAAGCAGTGAAAATCGTCAATAGTGGCGATTGGGTTGACTACACAACTTTTTTGAATTTTCCATATCTTCTTGATAAGGCCCTGGCGAAAAGACGCGATGAACTTAGCGACGTAAAGGTGCGCGGACTCTTGTTTTTTGGGCCGCTTGCCATTGTCGAGGCGGACCCGACACGCGAGCATTTCATCTATAATTCGTGGCATTGCTCCAGCTATGAAAGAAAGCTTGTCGATAAAGGCCTTTGCAATTATACGCCGATGGCCTTTCGCAATATGGCCGATTACTATCGCCATTTTCTCAAGGTCAATGTTGCAATGCTGGCAGTTTCACCGATGGATAGACATGGCTATTTCAATCTTTCCGTTGATGCCGGCGCGACCATTGCTCCGCTGGAAAAAGCAGATGTGATTATCGTCGAGGTCAATGAGAACCTGCCGCGCATGTACGGCGGCGAAGCCGAAGCGATACACATTTCCGATGTTGATTTCATCGTCGAAGGCGAGCATCCGCCACTCATGGATGTGCCACAAATACCGGCAAAGCCCGAGGATGTGGCAATTGCTGAAATGCTTGTCGGGCAAATTCCCTCTGGCGCCACGCTGCAGCTTGGCATTGGCGGCATGCCCAATAAGATAGGCAAATTGCTTGCCGACTCCGATATCAAGGATTTGGGGATGCATGCCGAGTTTTGCTCGGATGCCTATGTGGAGCTGCATGAGGCGGGCAAGATAACGAACAAGAAAAAGACTATTCACAAAAATAAAGGCATTATCGGCATGGCCTTTGGCACGCCTAAGCTATATGACTGGTTGTCGGAAAATCCCGGCGTGGCTGTTTATCCGATGGATTATGTAAATTCGCCCGAAGTCATCGCTAAGATGGACAATATGATTTCCATCAATAGCTGCATTTCAGCTGACCTTTTCGGTCAAGTCTGTGCCGAAACGGCCGGTCTTAGGCATATAAGCGGTACGGGCGGCCAGCTTGACTATCTTACGGGCGCTTTCATGGCTAGAGGTGGCAAGGCATTTATCTGCATGAATTCTTCTTTTGTAGATAAGGAAGGAAAGCGCCATTCCAACATTAAGCCGACATTTAATGGCGACATTGTCACAGACCCGCGCAGTCAGGCATATTACCTTGTCACCGAGTATGGCATGGTTAACCTTGCTGGGCGCAACACCTGGGAGAGGGCCCAAATGCTCATCTCGATAGCTCACCCCGATTTTAGGGAAGAATTAATCGCTGCTGCCGAAAAAATGCATATTTGGCGGCAATCCAATAAAAGATGATGTAGCGGCATGAGCTGCAAAGATAAAGGGAGGTATATTCATGTTTTCACCAAAAATGTATGAACTTGGCTCAAGGCGCCTTTGTATTCGCGAACTGTTTGAATATGGTCTAAAGCAGGCAGCCATTGTCGGCAAGGAAAATGTCTACGATTTTTCCATTGGCAATCCTTCGGTGCCAGCGCCGGAAAAAGTCAAGGAAAAGCTGATTGAAATCATCAATACCTTAGATAGCAAGAGCATTCATGGTTACACTTCTGCACCGGGCAATATGGAAGCGCGCGAAGCCGTCGGCAAGGAACTGGGAAAGCGCTATGGCATGGACATCAGCGGCAAAAACATATTCCTTACCTGTGGTGCCGCACCTGCCATTGTCACAGTCGTGCGGGCGTTGAATCTTGGTCAGTCAGAATTTATCGTCCTTGCACCGTATTTTCCCGAATACAAAAATTTCGTCGAAAATAATGGCGGCAAGCTTGTTGTGACGCCAGCTGACATGAAAGATTTCCAGATACCAATTGAAGAATTGAAAAAGCGCATTAACTTTAACACGCAGGCTGTCATCGTCAATTCGCCTAATAATCCTTCTGGAGCCATTTATAGCCGTGAAACGCTTGAAAAACTTGCTGCCCTCCTTGAAAAAAGGGCGCGTGAATATGGTCATGCCATCTACATCATTGCCGATGAACCGTACCGCGAAATTGCTTTTGACGGCGTAGATGTACCGTTTATTCCCACCATCTACAAAAATACCATTGTCTGCTACTCTTATTCTAAGTCTCTTTCCCTGCCCGGCGAACGCATTGGCTATGTCTGCGTGCCGGATAGCGTGGAAAATAGTGCAGCGATGTTTTCTGCCGTCGCTGGTGCAGCTCGCTCCATCGGCCACATCTGCGCCCCTTCTTTATTGCAGCTGACGATTGCACGCTGCACGGAATTGCGCCCCGACAACGATGCCTATAAGAAAAACCGCGATACGCTCTATAATGCCCTTATTTCTTATGGCTATGAATGTGTCAAGCCGCAGGGAGCCTTTTATATGTTCGTAAAAGCGCCTTATGGTGATGCGCAATCATTTTCCGATATCGCTAAAAAACGCAATTTGCTCTTGGTACCGGCTGGCGACTTTGGTTGCCCGCAGCATTTGCGCATAAGTACATGTGTAGCACATGATATGATTGAGCGCAGCTTGCCTGTTTTTAAACAGCTCATCGAAGAAAAACCGCAAAAATAATATCGCAGGGCGGCAGTAGCTGCTGCCTTTGAAATGAAAAGGGGAGAACTGTTTTGTCGAAAAAAATCATGAAGACAATGGACGGCAATGAAGCTGCCGCCTATATATCATACGCATTTACAGAAGTGGCGACTATTTATCCCATCACGCCTTCTTCGCCGATGGCAGAACATGTCGACGTCTGGGCGGCTCAGGGTAAGAAAAACATCTTTGGACAGCCTGTCAAATTGATGGAAATGCAGTCGGAGGCAGGTGCTATTGGCGCTTTGCACGGAGCTTTGGAAACTGGCTCTTTAGGAACATCGTATACGGCTTCACAAGGCCTTATGCTCATGATTCCCGTCATGCACCGCATTTCTGGCCAGCTAAAGCCAGCCGTCCTGCATGTAGCAGCACGCACGGTCGGCTCTCATGCCCTGAGCATTTTTGGCGACCACTCCGATGTCATGGGCTGCCGCAATACGGGCTTTGCCATGCTCTGCAGCTCAAGCGTACAGCAGGCGGGGGATTTAGCCGCAGTTACGCACCTTTCAGCCATCAAGGGCAGCATACCGTTTATGCACTTCTTCGACGGCTTCCGCACGTCGCATGAAATTCAAAAAATCGACCTCCTTTCATATGATGACCTCGGCGCTTTAATTGACCGCGATGCTTTGCGCCATTTTAAAGAATTGGCCTTAAATCCTGAACATCCGAGCATTCATAGCTGCCTTAATAACCCTGACCTTTATTTCCAGGCTCGCGAAGCGGGCAATACGCTTTATGATAATTTGCCAGACATCGTTGAAGAATATATGCAAAAGATTAATGCTTTGACGGGCCGTGATTATCATCTGTTTAATTACTATGGCGCTCCCGATGCAGAAGATATCATCATCTCGATGGGCTCGGCAGCTGGTGCTATTGAAGAAACGGTCGATGCCCTTTGCGCCATGGGAAGAAAGGTCGGCTTCCTCGAAGTACATCTTTATCGTCCTTTCTCACTGCGCCATTTCTTTGCTGCTGTGCCAAAAACAGTAAAGCGTGTCAGCGTGCTTGACCGCACGAAGGAACCTGGCTCTATCGGTGAACCGCTCTATGCCGATGTCTGCGCCGCCTTCAAGAATACTGCCGCTCACGTGCAAGTCTTTGCCGGTCGCTATGGCCTTTCCTCCAAGGATGTTACGCCAGCACAAATTAAAGCTGTCTATGACAACATGGCGACAATTAAGCCGAGGAAGCATTTTACCGTCGGCATCAATGATGATGTGACGCACCTTTCCTTGCCAGATGCACCGATAAAAATTGATACGCAAGGTACGATAAGCTGCAAGTTCTGGGGCTTTGGCTCTGACGGCACGGTTGGGGCGAACAAGAACTCCATTAAGATTATCGGTGACAATACCGACATGTATGTTCAGGCCTATTTTGAATATGACGCTAAAAAATCGGGCGGCATTACCAAATCCCATCTGCGCTTTGGCAAAAAGCCGATTCGCTCGACATATTATGTCACGCAAGCTGATTTTGTCGCCTGCCATAAGGAAGCCTATATAAAGACCTACGATATTGTCGGCGAACTCAAGGAAAACGGCACGTTCCTCTTAAACTGCGAATGGAACGACGCGGAACTTGAAAAACAGCTTCCCCCGGCTGTAAAGCGTCAGATTGCACAAAAACGTATCAAGCTTTATACGATAAATGCTACGAAAATTGCGCAAGAATTGGGTCTGCGCAATAGGACAAACACTGTTTTGCAGGCGGCGTTTTTCAAGCTTGCCGGCGTTTTGCCGATTGATGAGGCGGCAAAATATATGAAAGAAGCCATTGCCAAGACATATATGGCTAAGGGCGAAAAAATTGTCAAGATGAACCAAGATGCCGTCGAACGCGGCATTGCCGATGTTCACGCCGTCAATGTGCCGGAAGAATGGGGCAAGCTAGAAGTACCCGAAGCGGAAAAACCGAGCCGCAACCTTCCTAAGTTCATGCGCGAAATTGTCATTCCTTCCAATGCCCAAAAGGGTGACAGTGTTCCTGTAAGTGCCTTTTTAGATTATGTCGATGGTGCATATCCGATGGGTACCTCGCAATATGAAAAGCGCGGTATCGCCGTCGATGTGCCGCAGTGGCTGCCGGAAAACTGTATTGAATGTAATCAGTGCTCGCTGGTTTGTCCGCATGCTTCCATTCGCCCGTATCTCTTAGATGAAAAGGAACAAGAAAGGGCACCGCAGGACTTTGTCACGAAGAAAGCCATTGGCAAGGGCATGGAAAAAATGACTTTCCGCATGCAGGTTTCGCCGCTTGATTGTTATAGTTGCGGTAGCTGCGTCAATGTCTGCCCCGCCCCGAAAAAAGCCCTCGTCATGAAGCCTTTAGATACGCAGCTGGCTGAAGCTAAGAATTGGGATTATGCACAGACTTTGAGCGAAAAGCAAGTTGAACTTGATAAATTCTCCGTCAAGGGCAGCCAGTTTAAGCAGCCGCTTTTGGAATTTTCCGGTGCTTGCGCCGGCTGCGGTGAAACGCCGTATATGAAGCTTTTGACGCAGCTTTTTGGACCGCGTATGATTGTTGCCAACGCTACGGGCTGTACGCAGGCTTGGGGTTCGGCAATGCCTTGCATTCCTTATACGACGAATAAGCAAGGCTGGGGACCTGCTTGGTCGAATTCGTTATTTGAAGATAATGCCGAATTTGCCATGGGCATGTACTTGTCGATGAACAACCAGCGCGCTGGACTGGCCCTTAAAGTAAAGGAACTGTTAAAAAATATCACCGCTGGTTCTCTAGCTGATGCGGCACAAAAATGGCTCGACTCTATCGGCATTCCCAATGAAGGCGAAGTCACCGTAGGCATAAGCCGCAACTTTATTGTTGAGTTGGAAAAGGCACAGCTTACTGGTGCTGCTGAAAAATTGCGTCAGAGCATCTTAGAAGCTAAAGACCATATCATTAAGAAAACCATTTGGATGTATGGTGGCGATGGCTGGGCTTATGATATTGGTTATGGCGGTCTTGACCATGTCATGGCTACCGATGCCAACATCAATATCTTGCTCGTCGACACGGAAGTATATTCAAATACGGGCGGACAATCCTCAAAGGCGACGCCGCTTGGTGCCGTAGCACAGTTTGCTTCTTCGGGACGTCGCTACAACAAAAAAGACCTCGGCCGACTCTTGATGACCTATGGCCATATCTATGTTGCTCAAGTTGCCTTGGGCGCTAATCCGGCACAGCTTTTAAAGGCAATAAAAGAAGCTGAAGCATATAACGGCCCGGCAGTGGTCATTGCCTATGCTCCTTGCATTAGCCATGGCATTAAAGGCGGCATGGGTAATTCACAAGAAGAAATGAAGCGTGCTGTTGAATGTGGATACTGGCACCTTTATCGCTATAATCCTCTCCTCGTCAAGGAAGGCAAAAATCCGTTCATCATGGACTCGAAGGAACCGACAGCTTCGTTCCGCGACTTCCTCATGGGTGAAACGCGCTATGCGGCTTTGACACGTACCTTCCCTGAAGTAGCCGAAGAACTTTTTGTAAAGGCTGAAGAAGCAGCGAAGAAAAAGTACGCCATTTATAAAAAGCTAGCGGAAGAAAAATAATGTCGTAAAAAACGCTTTGTCCTAAAAGCAATAAAAAACACCTCCTACAATGGGTAGGAGGTGTTTTTTGTTTAAGATTAAATATCGACGTCTTTGAGGCGATAGTAAAAGCCGTAGGTTAGGGCAATAGTGATGAGCGTGAAGCCGAACAAGATGTAAAGTGCGGCATCTGGCGAACCCGAAGAACCATAGGACCAGCCGAAGAGCTTAGGTACGATGAAAGCACCATAGGCGGCAACAGATGAAATAAAGCCGGTGACTAAAGATGCCTGTAGGCCGTCGTCAAAAACGTGCGGTACCATGCGGAAAGTTGCGCCATTAACAAAACCTGTGGCAGCGAAGATAATCATGAAGGAAGTCAAGAAGATAGTATAGTTGTGCGTGTGAACGCTAAAGAGGACGGCTGCTGTACCGGCAAGCATGACGAGAAGGCCGTAAAAAGTAACAGCTGCGCCGCTTTTTATCTTATCGGAGAGCCAGCCGCCGAAAGGACGAATGCCGGCACCGAGGAATGGCCCTAAAAAAGCGAGATGACCGAAGGAAACTTCGGGAAATTCTTTTTTGACGAGCAGCGAAAGGGCAAAGGAAAAGCCGATGAAAGAACCGAAACCGCACGTATAAAGCCAAGCGAGAACCCAGGTGTGTTTTTCGCCGAACATGCTGACAAGACCTTTTATTCCTTTGGGTTTTATTGGCAGGTCATCCATGAATTTTAAGATGAGACCCAAGGTAATGATGATGGGAATTATCCAAATGTAGCAGACAGCCTGCAAATAAAGGGGAATATGAGCATGCGTATACTGCGGTGCGCCGAACAGACCGCCGACGGAGGCGGAGGTGAGAACGAAAGGTGCGACAAAATAGACGAGCGAAACGCCAAGATTGCCGACACCGCCATCAATGCCAAGGGCCGTGCCGCGTTTAGAAACGGGATAGAAGCCGCCGATATTGGACATTGAAGAAGCGAAGTTAGCACCGGCAATGCCGATGAGGGAAACGTAAATGGCAAGCGTCATATAAGATGTTGAAGTATCCTGTACGGCGCGGCCAAGGCCAACAAGTGGAACGAGCATGATTGCCGTCGAGAAGAACGTCCACTTCATGCCGCCGACGAGGCTGGGCATGTAAGTGTAGAAAAATCGTCCCGTAGCACCGACAAGGCCGGGAAGAGCTGCTAGTGTGAACAACTGAGCATAGGTAAAATGAAAGCCGATATCATCTAGATGAACGGCGATGGTGGTCCATAAAGACCAAACGCAGAAGGAAAGCACGAGCGCCCATGTAGAAACATAAAGGTTTTGTTTGGCAATGCGCCGGCCGTACTTTTCCCAAAAGACGGGATTTTCCGGGTCCCAGTTCTTGATAATTTCTTTACGCGTTTTATATTGTGGAACTGTAGCGTTATCCAAGAAAGACACCTCTCTTTAAAAGTTATGGCTACTAGTATAGGATAAAAGATATTGATTGTGTGTGACATAAGTCACGGTTTTTTAAAAAAAAATTTATATTGCACGATATAAATTTTAAAAATGCGACAATTATCACATAAAAAATCATTAAATTCTTGTATTCTATTAGAAAATGGAATTTATAACACCATCAGAGAGGGGAGTGGAACGCGTCCATGAGGACGCGTGCATTATGAAAAACTTATTTCGCAGAAAGTTTCGATACTTGACTCCTAAAGAAAATAGCGCTAGCGGTCATCAGGAAATCCTGACGGGCGGTCGCGATTGGGAGGATATGTATCGCGAACGCTGGTCGTATGACAAGGTGGTTCGTTCGACACATGGCGTCAACTGCACGGGTTCTTGTAGCTGGAATGTGTTCGTCAAAAATGGCATCGTCACATGGGAAAACCAGGTACATGATTACCCTGAGACGCAGCCGGATATGCCGGATTTTGAACCGCGCGGTTGCCCACGCGGTGCGACATTTTCATGGTATCTTTATAGTCCGTTACGCATTAAATATCCTTATGTACGCGGTGCTCTCATCGAATTGTGGCGCGCAGCGAAAAAAGAGGCTAAAGACCCCGTAGCGGCATGGCAGAGCATTTCGGAAAATCCAGAAAAAAATTGCCTTTATAAGCAAGCGCGCGGCATGGGCGGCTTTGTACGCGTCTCTTGGGAAGAAGCGACGGAACTTGTGGCGGCTTCTCTTTTATACACTATAAAAAAATACGGCCCGGACCGTAATTTTGGCTTTTCGCCGATTCCGGCTATGTCGATGATTAGCTATGCCGCCGGCGCCCGCTTTTTAAATCTCATCGGCGGGGCCTGCGTGAGCTTTTATGACTGGTATGCTGACTTGCCGCCGGCCAGCCCGCAGGTTTGGGGTGAGCAGACAGACGTGCCGGAAAGCAGTGATTGGTTTAATGCGGGATATATCATTACGTGGGGGTCAAACGTTCCTCTTACACGCTCGCCGGATGCACATTTTCTCACCGAAGTGCGCTATAAGGGCACCAAGGTTGTCTCCATTTCACCGGATTACGCCGAGTCGACAACGGCAGCAGATGAATGGGTCAACCTTAATGTTGGCACGGATGGTGCCTTGGCAATGGCAATCGGCCATGTCATTTTGCGAGAATATTATTGGGAAAAACCTTGTGCCTATTTCCTCAAATATGCGCAAAAATATACGGATTTGCCCTTTTTGGTCTTTTTGAATGAAGCAGATGGACGCTATACGGCGGGCCGCTTCTTAAATGCTGCCGACCTTGGCAAAAAATCGAAGCACGACGAATTTAAATTCGCGCTTATCGATGCAGTCAGTGATGATATTGTCATCCCTAATGGTACGCTCGGCGACCGCTGGGATAGGACGGAAAAGTGGAACTTGCACCTTGAAGATAGTGAAACGGGCCGTGCAATTACGCCACGTCTTTCCTTCATTGATAAACATGATGATGTAGTAGCCGTGAGCCTGCCCTATTTTGGCCAGGGACATGATAAAATCCTAAAAAGGGCCGTGCCGGTGCGCAAGCTAGAGATAGCGGGCAAGCAGCGTCTTGTGACAACGGTCTTTGATTTGGTGATGGCCAATTATGCTGTTGACCGCGGTCTCGGTGGCGAGGCGGCAGCTGATTATAGTGCCAATATTCCCTTTACGCCGTCTTGGCAAGAAAAAATAACGGGTGTTGCGGCAGAACGCGTCATTCACCTGGCGCATGAATTTGCGGACAATGCCATTAAGACGAAGGGGCGCTCGATGATTATCATGGGCGGCGGCATCAATCACTGGTACCATAGCGATGTTATCTATCGCGTCATATTGAATATTATCTGCCTGACAGGCTGTGAAGGTGTAAACGGTGGCGGCTGGGCCCATTATGTAGGTCAGGAAAAGCTGCGGCCTGCTGAAGGCTGGGCTTCTATCATGAGTGGTACGGACTGGCAAAAAGCGCCCAAATTGCAAAATGGTACATCGTTCTTCTACTTTGCAACTGACCAGTGGCGTACGGATGAAATTGATACGAAAGACTTGGTTTCACCGCTTTGCAAGCCGCGCTATCGCCATAGCGGCGACTATAATGTCCTTGCTGCACGCCTTGGCTGGCTGCCCTCTTATCCGACTTTTGATAAGTCCGGCGACCAGATTATGAAGGAAGCGCAAGAAGCGGGCTGCAAGGATGACGAAGCTGTAAAATCGTTCGTGGCACAAAGCCTCAAGGACAAGAAACTTCATTTTGCCATTGAAGACCCCGATGCGCCAGAAAATATGCCGCGCAATCTTTTCATTTGGCGCTCTAATCTCATTACCTCTTCTTCTAAGGGCAACGAGTATTTCCTCAAGTATTTGCTCGGTACGAAAAATGGCCTATTCCATGAAGAAGAATCACCGACTAAGCCGGAAGAAATTAAAATGCGCGAAGGGGTTATGGGGAAATTAGACCTTTTGATTGACCTTGATTTTCGCATGGCGGGTTCAGCACTGTACTCCGATGTCTTGTTGCCGACAGCGACATGGTATGAAAAGACAGACCTTTCTTCGACAGACATGCATCCTTTTGTACATCCGCTGCAGGCGGCAGTAGACCCCGGCTGGGAGTCGAAATCGGACTGGGATATTTATCTTGAATTAGGAAAGGCAGTATCCAAGCTGGCAAAAGAAATTGGCATGGAACCGTATCAAGATATTATGGCCGTGCCGATACAGCACGATACAGAAGGCGAAACGGCCCAGCCTTGCGGCAAGATTTTTGATTGGTCGAAGGGTGAATGCGAGCCAGTTCCCGGCAAAACGATGCCGCAGATACTGCACGTCGAACGCGATTACACAAAAATTTATGAAAAGCAGATTGCGCTAGGGCCAAATGTCAAGAATAATGGCATTGCCATTAAGGGCATAGCCTGGAAAAGTGACAAGGAATATGAAGCTTTGGCAAAGCGCAATGGCGTAATAGAAGATAAAGAAGCAATATCATATGGTATGCCGACAATAAAAGACAGTTATCATGCTTGTCAAGCTGTCTTGACTTTATCCTCGGCAACAAATGGAGAAGTGGCTATGCGCAGCTGGCAGGCGCTCGAAAAGAAGACTGGCCTGAAGCTTACGCAGCTTGCCGAAACGCGCAAGGATGATAAGATTACGTTTGAAAATCTTGTTGCGCAGCCGCAGCAGGTCATCACTTCGCCGGCATTTACCGGTGGCGGTGAAAATCGTCGTTATACGGCGTTTTCCACTAATATTGAAAATGAAATCCCCTTTAGAACATTGACGGGCCGGCAGCATTTTTACCTTGACCATGAAATGTTGCGCGAATGGGGTGAAAATCTTGCCACCTATAAACCCATTTTGTCTTATGCGCCGCTGCATGATAATAACGTTTCCGACGGCAGCAAAGAAGTGACCTTGAAGTATTTGACGCCGCACAACAAGTGGAGCGTGCACAGCATGTTCTTTGATTCGCAGCAGATGCTTACGCTCTTTAGAGGCGGACAGACTGTCTGGATGAATACAAAAGATGCAGAAAAAATAGATGTTAAAGATAACGACTGGGTGGAACTTTATAATAAAAATGGGGTTGTTGTTTCTCGCGCCGTTGTTACGCCGCGCATGCCGCAGGGCCTTGTGTATATGCATCATGCTCAAGATAAGCATATCAATGTACCGGGTTCTAAGATAACAAAGGAACGCGGCGGCACGCACAATACCCCGACGAAGATTCACGCAAAACCGACGCAGATGATTGGTGGCTATGGACAGCTCAGCTATGGCTTTAACTATTATGGCCCGATAGGCAACCAAAGAGATATCATGGTTGTTGTCCGCAAATTGAAGGAGGTTGATTGGCTTGAAGATTAAAGCGCAAATTGCAATGGTCATGAATCTTGACAAGTGTATCGGCTGCCATACCTGTTCGATTACCTGCAAGAGCTCTTGGACTAACCGACGCGGCACGGAATATATGTATTTTAACAATGTCGAGACAAAGCCCGGCATTGGCTATCCCAAACATTGGGAAGACCAAGACCGCTATAAAGGCGGCTGGACGGCAAAGGACGGACACCTTGCGTTGCGCTCAGGTTCGCGCGTCGAACGCCTCTTGAAGATTTTTTATAATCCTGACCAGCCGACCGTTGACGACTACTACGAGCCCTGGACTTACGACTATGAAACGCTTATCCATAGCGGCCGCAAGAATCATCAGCCCATCGCCCGGCCGCGCTCCGTCTTTACTAAAAAGCGCATGGAAATCAAGTGGGGGCCAAATTGGGACGATGACCTTGCAGGTGGCAGCGAGATTGCCGTCAAGGATTATAATTTAAACCGCCTTGGCGAAAAAATAGCTTTTGACTATCACGATGTCTTTATGAAATATCTGCCGCGCACCTGCAATCACTGTCTAAATCCTGCCTGCGTTGCCGCCTGTCCTTCCGGTGCAATCTACAAGCGCGATGAAGATGGTATAGTCCTCGTTTCGCAGGATATTTGTCGTGGCTGGCGTCATTGTATTTCGGCTTGCCCCTATAAAAAGATATACTATAACTGGGAGACCAATAAGGCAGAAAAATGTACTTTTTGTTTCCCGCGCATTGAAAACGGCTTGCCGATGATTTGCGCTGATACGTGTGTTGGCCGTTTGCGCTATGCCGGTGTTCTTTTATACGACCTTGACCGTGTTGAAGCTGCGGCGGCAACGGAAAATAAAGAAGATATTTACCAAAGTACTCTCGATGTCATTCAGAACCCGTTTGACCCGGCAGTTATTGAGGCGGCGCGCCGCGCTGGCCTTTCCGATAAATGGATTGTTGCGGCACAAAAATCACCTGTCTATAAATTTATCAAAAAATGGCAGGTAGCTTTGCCGCTACATGCAGAATTTCGTACCTTGCCCATGGTCTGGTATGTGCCGCCGATGAGCCCGATTTTGAATAATTTTGCAGCGCAAAAGGCATTGCCCGCACCAGACCAGATGCGGATACCGCTTGCTTATCTGGCCGAGCTTTTTGCAGCCGGCAATACAGAAGTTGTTTATAAGGTTATCGAGCGCTTGCTGGCAATGCGCCATCACATGCGCGGCAAGGTCGTAGGTCAGATGCCGCCTGATGTTAAATCTGACATGGAAGCTTCTGAAATAGAAAAAATGTATCGCCTCATGGCACTGGCCAAATATCGCGAACGCTTTGTAATACCTGCCGGCATTGAGAAAAAGCGCGCTGCATTATTTGAGGAACAAGGCTCGTGTGGCTTTGAAAGGGGCGATAGGTTTTGAATAAACAAAATCAAAAAGTATTTGCTCTAGTGTCATTTTTATTGCAGTATCCTGATGAAGAGTGGCAAGCAGAAATGCCGTACTGGCGAGAAAAGGCCAAAGACATTGAACCGCCACAGGTAAAAGAGGTCGTGACTGATTTTTTTGCCCATCTTGCTTCGCTTGATGGCAAAACGCTGGAAGAAAACTATGTGCGCGATTTTGATTGAAATTGCGCCGCATACTCGTGACTTTAGTCGTGAGTAAGGCGCA